>URLB01000011.1 GCA_900548595.1 uncultured Eubacteriales bacterium | reverse complement strand
ACGGACGAGCATGGTCAGAAAATAGAAAGAATTGCCGATTCCCAGGGAGTTACTCCGAAGGAATATGTTGATAAAATAGTTGCAGGCGTCAAAGAGCTGTGGAAAGAGCTTGACATTTCATATGATAAATTTATACGTACCACAGATGATTATCACGTTAAAGCCGTTCAGAAAATATTTAAACAGCTCTACGATCAGGGAGATATATATAAAAGCGAATACGAAGGCTGGTACTGTACTCCCTGCGAATCGTTCTATACGGACGTACAACTTGTCGACGGAAAATGTCCCGACTGCGGACGCGAAGTCGAAAGACTTAAAGAAGAAAGTTATTTCTTCAGACTTTCAAAATATCAGGACAGGCTTATAAAACATATTGAGGAACATCCGGAATTTATTCAGCCTCAGACAAGACAGAATGAAATGATAAACAACTTCCTCAAACCCGGTCTTGAAGATTTGTGCGTAAGCCGTACAACATTTAAATGGGGTATACCTGTTACATTCGATGATAAACATATCGTATATGTATGGGTCGACGCCCTTTCCAACTACATCACATCTCTCGGTTATGGTTCAGACGATGATTCTGATTTCAAAAAATACTGGCCTGCCGACGTTCACGTTGTAGGAAAGGAAATCGTCCGTTTCCATACTATTATATGGCCGGCAATGCTTATGGCTCTTAACCTTCCTCTTCCGAAACAGGTATTCGGACATGGTTGGCTCATTATTGACGGCGGTAAAATGTCAAAATCAAAGGGAAATGTAGTCGATCCTAAAGTTCTGGTAGACAGATACGGCGTGGACTCAATCCGTTACTTCCTGCTCAGAGAAATCGCTTTCGGTCAGGACGGAAACTTCACAAACGAGGCTCTTATACAGAGAATAAATTCCGACTTGGCTAACGACCTCGGTAATCTTATATCAAGAACAGTCGGCATGATAGATAAATATTTCGGAAAAACGCTTCCTGCCTACAGAGAAAGCACGGAATTTGATGAAGCTTTAAAAGAAAAAGCCGCTCAGGTTACGACAAAAGCCGAGGAACTTCTTGATAAAATGCTTTTCTCCGATGCACTTTCGGAAATCTGGACTCTTATAAGAAGAGCCAACAAGTATGTAGATGAAACACAGCCTTGGATTCTTGCAAAGGATGAAGAACAGAAAGCAAAACTTGCCAATGTCCTCTATAATCTTTCCGAGGCAATCAGAATAGTTTCCGTACTTATTCAGCCGTTTATGCCAAATACTCCTAAGCTTATTTGGGAACAGCTCGGTATAAACGACGAGGCTCTGCATACATGGGACAGCGCAAAAACATGGGGTATGCTTCCCGCTGAAATAACAATATCAAAAGGAAACGTAATATTCCCGAGAATAGACATGAAAAAGGAGCTTGCCGAACTTGAGGCCGCTATGAAAGAAGCTCAGGCTGCTTCAATAGCAAATCAGGAAAAGCGTTCCGAAGAGCCTAAAGAGGCTGTTCCCGAAATAACAATCGATGATTTCGGCAAAGTTAAACTTAAAGTCGGTACTGTCGTTGCTTCTGAAAAAATGCCCGGTTCAAAAAAACTGCTTAAAAACCAGATAAAAATCGGTAGCGAAACAAGACAGATACTGTCTGGAATAGCTCCACACTACACTCCGGAGGAAATGATCGGTAAAAAAGTAATCGTTCTTACAAATCTTCCTCCCAGAAAAATGATGGGCGAAATGAGTTACGGAATGATACTTGTTGCCGAAGACGAAAACGGAGAGCTTTCTCTCGCTTCAGTCGATAAGTCGGATTTTGCCGATGGTTCCGAATTAAGTTGATATAATTTATAAAAATTTCCGTGGAAGTATTTTTTAATACTTCCACTTTTTTAGAAGGAGAATAACTATGTATTTTGATTCACACGCGCATTATGACGACGAACGCTTTGACGATGACAGAAATGAACTTCTTGCTTCTTTTCCCGATGAAGGTATAGAAAATGTTGTTAATTCCTCCTCAGACATAGCCTCATCAAAGGCTTCCGTTGCTCTTACGGAAAAATACCCGTTTTTCTATGCTTCCGTCGGTGTTCATCCCCACGAAGTTGAAAAAATGACAGAGCAGGATTTACTCGAACTCGAAACTCTTTCAAAGCACGAAAAAGTTGTGGCAATAGGAGAAATTGGCCTTGATTTTTACTACGACCTCTCTCCCAGAGATATGCAGCGTTATTGGTTTAAGCGTCAGCTTGAACTGGCTGAACGTCTGGATATGCCTATAATAGTACACTCAAGAGACGCTGCGCAGGAATGTTTCGATATAATAAAAGCAAACGGAGTAAGAAAAGGAGTAATCCACTGCTATAGCGGCAGCGCCCAAATGGCAAAGGATTATATAGATATGGGATTTTATATCGGTATCGGCGGCAGTCTGACTTTTAAAAACAACAAAAAAACCGTTGAGGTAGTTGAACAAATTCCCATAGAAAAAATACTTATAGAAACCGACGCCCCCTACCTGGCGCCTGTGCCATACAGAGGCAGAAGAAATGATTCCCGACTTTTGAAATATGTAGTCGAAGCAATAGGAAAAATCAAAAATATGGATGAAAATGATGTGTGCAATATTACCAAAATTAACGCCAATAGGCTGTTTATAAAATAATTGTTGCATAGTTGTTACATTTGTGTTAATATATTAGTCGTGCATGGGTCAAAGGGGCATTTGACCCACTGCTTATTAATCGGTTCATCGCCAAATATTTTCATGCAAACGCATTAATCAAGGAGAGTTAGTCAGTAAGAAACCAACCGTATTAAAAAGCTACGTCGAGAAATACCGAGGTCCTGTATTTTACAGTTTTCATTCGGCAACTTTCGAAATTATTGTTTTTTAATAATCGGAATTAATTAGCGACTCCTGTTTTAGGAGAATCGCCAATAAGGAGGAAATTATGACAAAACGACTTAGAGTAATCGCTATCGTGATTGGGTTATTGGCAGTGTTTAGCGGAAATGTATCCGCATACAGTGAAGAAAATTTGAATGTAACAATTATTGAAGGAAACAAAAAATCAACAGCTAACTTAACCGAACCCGTGTCGGTTAAAAAACTTCTTGAACTTCAGGAAATTTCAATTTCAGAAGATGATGAACTTAATTATGCCCTTGATTATATCGTAGAAGACGGAGACGTTATAGAAATCAAACCTTCTGTAACAGTTATGATCGACTACGACGGAGTTCCTCGTAAGATATGCACCACGGCTCTTACCATAGGAGAACTTCTTGAAAGCCTTTCTGACGACTATGAGGAACAGGGATATTACCTTGCAGACGATCAAAAAGAAAGCGCCCCTCTTTCGGACGGAATGACAGTCGAACTGTCATCGTCAATGACAAAAGAGGTAACAACTTATGAAAAGGTTGAGAAAACAATAGAATACAGAGATACAAGCGAACTTGCAAAGGGTACCGAAAAAGTTATACAGGAAGGTTCCGACGGACTTATCGAAATTGTAAGTGAGGAAACTTATGTCGGGGGTGAACTTACAGATACAAAAGAAATAAGCCGTAAAATAGTTACGGAACCTGTAAACACTGTAATCGAAAGAGGTACTGCCAGTATGGTATCAACTCCCGTAGGCGATTTTAAATATTCAAAATCCCTTACGGTAGTGGCAACGGGCTACACCCAGTATGACGAGGGATGTACTTCGACCACCGCAACCGGAACGGCGGCGGTACGAGGAGCCATTGCGGTTGACCCCAGCGTTATTCCTTTAGGTACAAAACTTTATATTCCCGGTTACGGAATAGGTACCGCAGAGGATACCGGAGGAGCAATCGACGGTAATCGTATTGACCTTTGTTACAATTCCGTTAGTGAAGCGTTTGCCTGGGGCAGACAAACAGTAACGGTTTACATTCTTCAATAAAACACAATCACAAAAAAGAACTCATATAAAATGAGTTCTTTTTATTTTACATATTAAATATAAATCATATTATCATAAAAAAACATTGCATTTTTTAACAATATATAGTATTATATCTTTATCAAAAACAATATATTGATATTCGGAGGTAAATACAATGGCAAATGTAACAGTATTAAACGGAACAATGGATCAGAAAGAAATAGATCAGTATATAAATTTAATAGAAAAAGAAAACCCTACAAGAAAAGTTGAAACTCTGGAACTTTCCATTGACGGCGATTTTGTCGATATGAAATATACATTCAAACCAGTTAACTTTGACAGAATAAGACGTATAACAGGTTATCTTGTAGGAACAATGGACAGATGGAACGACGCTAAAACATCTGAGGAACACGACAGAGTTAAACACAGCATTTCCATTGACTGATATATGCAAAAAAGCTCAGGATTGATAAGCAGTCCTGAGCTTTTTTACTGAAATCCTGTTGTATGTCTCTCTTTAGTATGATACATTATATTTAAAGATAAAAATTAATAAATTTCAGCTTCATTATACAACTTCTATACTGAGGGGAAAGCTATATGAAAAAAATATTCAAATTCATACTTTTACTTCTTTTCTTTGTCGTTATTTTTATCATGCTGTTCTCAAATAAAAATGATGGTTCGACAACTGAAAAACGCGAACTTATGCTTAATGAATCCATTTCCAAAGGTTCGGGTTGGCAAATTGCAACAGAAACCGAAATTGACGGATATATAGTCAGCGGAGCATACAGTACGGATAATCTTTCTTCCATCGCTGTGTTTGAACCTGATAAAAATAACGGGTTCAAATTTATGACATCCCGTAATTGTCATAACGATGAAATTATAATTGATACTGCCGTAATAAACAAAACCGCATATAATCTTATATGGTTCAACGGAGCTAAGACAGAATACGCAGAAGTAACATATACCGTTGACAACAAGCCTTTGGATACATTAACATTCGATACGTCCGATATGGATATTATTTGCTGCAAAGCGCCGTCTGATGATTATACTGTCAAAATTGTATATTACGGCGCTGACGGAACAAAATATGAATAAAAAATTCCCGATATGTTTTTCTCATATCGGGAACTTTTTTATTATTCTACCGTTACGCTCTTCGCAAGATTTCTCGGTTTGTCAATGTCTGTGCCAAGGTTAAGCGCCATATAATATGCAAAAAGCTGGTTCGGTATATTAGCCAGAACAGGAGCAAGTATTCCCAATGTTCTCGGTATATATATTACGTCGTCGGCTACTTCGGCAATTTTTGTATTACCTTTCATAGCTATGGCGACTGTCTTTGCGCCCCTCGCCTTTACTTCCTTTATATTGCTTATTGTCTTTTCAATCAAATCCTCCTGTGCGGCAATCGCTATAACAAGAGTATTTTCATCTATCATGGCAATAGGACCGTGTTTCAGTTCTCCCGCAGCATACGCTTCACTATGCAAATATGCTATTTCCTTAAGTTTAAGCGAACCTTCCTGAGAAACAAGATAGTCCAATCCTCGTCCTATATAAAATACATTCTTTACATCTTTATATTTTTCGGCAAGCTTTCTTTCTGTTTTTTCCTTTTGGAGTATAACTTCTATTTTTGAAGGAATAGTATACAGTTCTTCCTTAACAGTTTTAAATTCCTCCATACTCATTTTTCCGGTTTCTATAGCAATGTGGCATGTCAGTATATACATTGCCGCTACCTGTGCAGAATATGCCTTTGTAGAAGCAACCGCTATCTCAGGCCCTGCAAGTATATAGAAAACATCGTCGGCTTCCCTTGCTATGGAGCTTCCGACAGCATTCACTATTGCCAAAACTCTTGCGCCGTTTCTTTTTGCTATTCTGAGAGCCTCAAGAGTATCTGCCGTCTCACCCGACTGAGAAACAACTATAACGAGAGTTCTGTCATCCAAAATCGGATCTTTATATCTAAATTCACTGGCAACCTCACTTATTACCGGAATACGGCAAATCTTCTCTATAAGGTGCTTTCCTATAAGTCCTGCATAGTATGCTGTTCCGCAAGCTACGACATAAATTCTGTCAATATTTTCAAGTTCCTGTTTACTGAGCTTTATATTATCAAGGACAATTCCATCCTCTGTTTCCGGAAGACGTTTAAGAATTGTTTCTCTTACTATTTTGGGCTGTTCATGTATTTCTTTAAGCATGAAATGCGCATATCCGCTTTTCTCCGCCGCTTCTATATCCCAAGTAACATGGTATATATCTCTTTCTATCTTATTCCTGTTACTGTCATATATGGAAATATCATTGTCGGTAATTACGGCTATTTCTTCCTCTTCAAGGAAATATACTTCCCTTGTATAATTAAGCAGAGCGGGTATATCGCTGGCAATAAAATTTTCTCCGTTGCCCTTTCCTATTACAAGCGGAGATCCCTTTCTGACTGCAATAAGTTTATCGGGACTGTCCTTGCATATAATTCCGAGCGCATAAGAGCCTTCAAGCCTTGAAACCGCTTTAACAACAGAATCTTCAAAATCCATGCTTTCTTTATAGTAATAGTCTATAAGATGAGCTATAGTTTCTGTATCTGTTTCAGATAAAAAGTGGTATCCTTCTTTCAGAAGCTCCTCTTTTATATCCATGTAGTTTTCAATAATTCCGTTATGCACAACGGCAATTTTATGATCCTCGCTTATATGGGGGTGTGAATTTGTATCGGACGGCGCACCATGCGTTGCCCATCTCGTGTGTCCTATTCCTATAGTCCCCGAAAGCGGATTTTCAAGAAGAAGTTTTATAAGATTTGACAATCTTCCCTTTGTTTTCGCAATATTTATTTCATTTCCGTCAAACACGGCTATTCCCGCTGAATCATATCCTCTGTATTCCAGTTTTCCAAGGCCGTCAATGAGTATGGACGGCGCCTGATTCTTTCCTACATATCCTACAATACCGCACATTTGGGATACCTCCTTTTAAAATTATCTCAAATTTCGCTCGATTATCAACGCAAGATTTTCGGCGTCCCTTTGCATCTGATTAATATCTTTTCCCTCTATCATTACTCTGACAAGAGGTTCTGTGCCGCTCGGTCTTATGAGTACTCTTCCCTCGCCTTCAAACTTCTTTTCCAGTTCTATGACGGCGTTTCTTACTTCCTCATTATCCATATAGTTATGCTTAAATTCATTTTTTATCTTTGCATTGACAAGAACCTGAGGATAAACCTCCATTATCTTTGCGAGTTCGCTTGCCTTACAGCCTCTTTCCTTAAGCACTGTAAGCATTTGTATAGCCGTTATAATTCCGTCGCCTGTAGTGTTATAGTCGTGGAATATAATATGCCCCGACTGCTCTCCTCCAAGCGCATATCCGCCTTCAAGCATTTTTTCTATAACGTATCTGTCTCCTACGCCTGCCTGCTCTATGTTTATTCCGTGTTTATTTCCCATAACGGAAAGTCCCATATTGCTCATAACCGTTCCGACTACTGTTTCACCGGGAAGTCTGCCCTTTTCCTTAAGATAAAGACCGCAGATAGCCAGTATTTTATCACCGTCTATCAGTTCTCCGTTTTCATCGACAGCCAAACATCTGTCAGCGTCTCCGTCAAAGGCAAAACCTATATCCGCTCCGTTTTCAATAACAAGATTCTTCAGTGATTCTATATGCGTTGAACCGCAGTTAAAATTTATATTATTTCCGTCGGGTTCATTATGTATAATGCAAAGTTCCGCGCCGAGATTTAAAAGCGCAATGGGAGCCGCCTTATATGAAGCCCCGTTAGCGCAATCAATAGCTACCTTTATTCCGTTAAACTTCACTTTTCCCGTTGATGTAAGAAAATCAATATAATCGTCAAGTGCATCTTCCGCTATGCTTTTCGTACCGATAAATTCACCTGTAGGTTTAGGAAGTTCGTCTGTCTCGCCAAGTACAATATTCTCTATCATTTCTTCCAGTTCGTCTCTGAGTTTGTATCCCTCGTTATTAAAGAACTTTATACCGTTATACTCAACGGGATTATGCGAAGCGGATATTACAATACCTGCGTCCAATTTATACTTCCTTACAAGATAGGCAACCGCCGGCGTAGGAACTATACCTGCCAATACTGCATGGGCTCCAACAGAACAAATGCCCGCAGTAAGAGCCGATTCCAGCATGTCTCCCGAAATTCTTGTATCCATTCCCACAAGTATTTTCGGCGTATGATATGTCTCTTTTGTAAGAACGTATGCCCCGGCTCTTCCAAGCTCGTACGCCATTCTTCCGGTTAATTCCGTATTTGCAACACCTCTGACGCCGTCAGTGCCGAATAATTTTCCCATAAATAATTTATCCTCCCAAACAACAAATGTTGTTTATTTCAAATATATATTAAATAAAAACATTTTTACAAAATTGTTATACTAACTGTATTATTATATCACCGGTTTTTTATTATGGCAACAAAAGCTTATTACTATTATATTTGATACGCATACTAAAAAATCCCATTATATCAACAAACTTGCCGCTGATATAACGGGATATGCTATTTAATAATCGATTGCATCTGAGCGCCCTGTATTTCTTTCAGCGCTGTCTGATTTAGCCTTATTTGTATATGCGTATACGCAAAACGGTTTATCTTCGTTAATCAAAAAGATATGATAGCATGGAACAAGCCTTATCTTCGAGCCGTCTACAATTTCCTCCGATTCCTTTAAATCGTATCCTATCTCAATATCTTCAATAAATCTTCCTGTCGTTTCCGATTCTTTTGAAGCCGATATATATGTCAAAATGGCTTCCGATGACGCGCATATATCTCTGCTTTCCTCTACAAAACCGTTTATTTCATAATTTTCGGACTCTATTGTTTTTATTCCGCTTTCATCTATAAAAAATATGCAGTAATTGCAGAACACCTTAAAGTCCTTATAGTACTCGTAATACTCCAGCTGATAGCCTCCGTTTTTGTAGGTTATGCGATCCAAAACGTATCGTGAATAGTTTCCTCCCATTCTATTTATAAAGTCCTCTGACAGTTTTTTAGCCGCTTCTTTGCCGACTCCGTCAAGTTCTCCTTTTCCTGTAGGGCAGCTGTAGCTTAATTTACTATCCTCCGCCAAAAGTTCGGCTGAATAACTTTTTAAAACAGTTTGTTCAAATTCTATTTCCGTCTCCACAATTTCGTCATCATCGAAAAACATATTTTTAAGTTCATCTATATTAGGCGATGAAACGGTTACATCCAACTGCTTCATAGGCTTATATTCCGCATTCAAATCAGTATATATTCCTATCCCGTTTTGCGAAAGTATTTTATAAACCGCTTCTTCCTCTGCCTGGGTCAGACGATAACTGTTATTATAATATCTGTTTGCCAAAAAAAGCGCGGCATTGAGGGCGACAAGCATAATTATTATAATCCTTTTAGCTTTATTCCAGTCCACTGCTTATACACCTCATTTATAAGTTTCTCCCACAATAGTACTTCCGTTTACCATAGTGAACCATTTTATGTTCATTTTATCCTGCGTATCCAAATAATATCCTATAAACATGTCGGAAATTGACGTTACGTCTTCGCTGCCTGCGTAGTTCATAATAGCGTTATCCCATGCCGAAATCATATCTACATTTATAGTGCAGACCGTGCTTTCATCAGCTTTAAAATCAGCTATATATCGTTTATACCTTTTAACATTTCCGTTGCTGACAACAACTTCAACAGCATGGTTCATTCCTAATTTTTCTTCTGTTTCATTAGAAAATTTTACCGGAATATTATTAACGGCATAGTCATAATAAAAAACAAGTCCGTCATTTCTGGTTTCGACTCCCGAAAGATACAAATCCGGTATAATCATTTTATCTCTTTCAATAAAGCTTTCGCTTATTGTATAGGCGCTTGATAACGACTGTTCTTCATCTGCCGCCCCTATATCATAATTATAATATTCCAAAACACCGTTATCATAATATTTAACGACAACATTATCATTACTGAACGTATATATATTATTCACGTTTGAAGCGTCTTCTCCGGAAACATAGTTATCAAAAAAATTGTTTACACATTCGCTCAGCTTATTGCGGTCAAATTCACCTGTTTCGCTCATAAAATGGCTACTTACCTTTATCGGGTTATATTTATATTCTCCTTCAGTCCACTGCGGAACATAAATACTGTCAAATATGTTCATACCGCTTTGTACCGTGGAAATGTATTCCATAGAATCGTCATCGGAATACTGCATATTCTGTATAGCGTTATACAATGCCGATGGCGACTCCGAACCGTTGAGCATAAATATATACGCTTCCGATGTACTTCCGTCTATAAAGTAGCAGTATGTCGATTCGGAACTTCCGCTTCCCGGTGCAACTACTATGTAGTTTATACTTTTTACGCTTTCCGAAAAAGCCGAATTGCTTATACCATAGCCTTTCATATATTCGCCGGATGAAACATAAAACGGATATTTCATTATTACCGCTTTACCTTCTATATAGGCCTCCCAATTTATGCTTTCTGTTTTAATAAAGCTTCCGCTTAGAAAAACGTCATTTATAACTTTTTCACAGAGGCTCACGATAGAGTTTCCTTTTTCTCCGGAATACAACATATCAAATTTTTTGTTTCCATAGCCTACGACAATTTTTTCAGGTTCTATGATATCATAGTTTTTATCGGTATCTTTTATCTCTTTACCTACAGAGGAGTAAAAAGAAAAAAAGTTACGGCTTTCCGTATTCTAAAGCCATAACTTTCCCGTCTGAAACACAGCCGCGGCTATAAGTATAAAAATAGCGACGTTTGTCAGCTTACCATACTTCATAATATCACCGCTTATTATATTTTTCAGCCAATTGAATAATAAGAAACAAGTCCGTCTCCGGGCATACATACTACCCGTTCAAGCCTGTTTTTTATCTCTTCGCTCTTTCTCTTAATTAATGCCGCAAAATTTGCACTGCCGTCATCTGTACCGATAATGATTACGTTTTCGCCCTCAAAAAGATCAATGCTTTTCGAAAAATAACCGCTGGCGCCGACTTCTGTTTCGTATGTCTTCATCAGCGCCAGTTCACCGTCCTCATTATAAGCATATACGTTTATAATTATAACAGTTCCGCATTCTGCCTTACCCGTAATAGTACGCGTTTCGTCAAATGTTGACTCGGAATCTTTTTCCATATCGATTCCGCCCGTTATCTCAATAACGTCGGTCTCTCCATAATAATCGGCTGCGAAAGCATTTACAGAGATAAGCATAGTTAACATAACTGTGAGAATTGCAAATAATTTAGTTTTTCTCATCTCAATACGCCTCCCTTGCTTTCATATCGGCAAGGGATATCCTTACCGTATGCTATAACCATTGTAACTATTATATATATCTAATGTTACAGTTATATTACATACAGCTTACTGTTAAATTACAGTTTTTAAATTCTGTTTTTCTTTACTGTTATTCAAACTCATCATCTTCTTGAAAAGCCTTATCATCCTGACCTTTAAGGAACCACATGGTCATCGTTGTTCCCTTTCCCACTTCACTCTCGGCTGTCAGCTTTCCGTCATGACCTTCCATTATCTCTTTTGCAATAGCAAGACCCAGACCCGTTCCGCCCATGGCTCTGCTTCTCGCCTTATCGACCCTGTAGAACCTTTCAAAAATTCTCGGAAGGTCTTCTTTGGAAATTCCCATACCTGTGTCGGAAACATTTATTTTATAATAGTTTTTATCCTCTGTTACATATATTTTTACAGTAGCGTTTTCAGGACTGTATTTAATTGCGTTTGTGGTAATATTATTTATTACCTGGTTTACTCTGTCTCTGTCGGCAACCACATACGCGTAGTCATCGGGATACAGTTCAAGAATCAAATTTTGATGTTTATTCTCAGCATGTATTTTATTCTGTCTTACATTTTCACTTATAAGTTCGTTTATATAAACCTTGGTAAATTTGAACTTCACCTGTTTGTTATCAAATCTTGAGAGCTGTAATAAGTCTCTGACAAGGAACGACATTCTGTCGGCTTCCGTATTTATTATACTGAGAAAGTCCATGGCAATGTCTTTTTCATCAATAGCTCCGTACATAAGCGTCTCGGTATAACTTTTTATCGTCGTTAAAGGAGTTCTCATTTCATGCGAAACATTTGCCACAAATTCCTTTCTCATGTCGTCAAGCTTTTTCTGCTTTGTAATATCCTGTAAAACGACAACTATTCCTTCTATTTCCTCAGATTCATTGAAGTATGGCGAAAAACCTGCGTTTATATATTTTTCTCCCACAGGGAACGTGTATTGCAGCTGTACAGCCCTGCCGTCCTCATCATTATCGGAAGGCTCGTCAAGCTCCAAGTCATACTTCCTTGTAAACATATCCAATGTAAAATCCAGTTTATCCACTTCCAGCATTTCAGCGGCAACTGTATTCGCATGGCTTATTTCTCCGTTTTTGTCAAACGATATGACTCCGTCGGTCATGTTATGAAGAATTGCCTCCAGTTTATTTTTTTCTCTGAACGTCTCGCCTATAGTTTTGTTAAGCTCCGACGCCATATAGTTAAAGCTTTCCGAAAGCTGACCTATTTCATCTTCGGATAAAACCTCTACTGTCTGTTTCAAATCGCCCGACGCAAAAAGTTTAGCTTTAGCCGTAAGCTGGCGGATAGGCTCGGTAATAGTCTTAGAAAATATATAAGCCATAAGTATAGCCAGTACCAACGCCAAAAATACGGCGACAATAATCGTTCTTGTAGTCTGTGCAAGGCTTGCCTGCATTGACGAGGCATTCATCTGCGCATAAACCACATATTTTACAGAGCCGTTTATAGTCATAGCCGGCATTGCATAACATATCCATGTCGTGTCGGATTCCAGGTCTTTTCTGGAATCGTCAAAGCCGATCTCTCCTGCCAAAGCGGAAGAAACAACCGTATTCCTATATTCAGGAAACGGCGGCTGCGAAACCGTTGTCGACGCTATGGTTTCACAATATTCGTTTAAAATATTTCCCTGTATCTGGCTTCCCGAAGAGCTGGTTCTGGAAAACTGCTCTATTCCGGTTTGGAAATCAGCCTCCTCATAACTTTCAACCACCTGCTCGCTTACCTTTTCCGCATAAAGAGCCAACTGCGTTCTTGCCTTGTCTATTTCGGTTTTCTGCATACTAAGAAGTATATATGAACCTGTTACTATCATGACCATCAAAACAAGGCTGAGATACATCGATATTAATCTCCACTTAATGCTCTTCAATCAAATCACCTTAATTTCCTCCGAAATAGTAACCTACTCCTCTTTTTGTAAGTATATACTCGGGTTTTCCCGGGTTATCTTCCAGTTTTTCCCTCAGTCGCCTTACCGTTACGTCCACCGTTCTGACATCGCCGTAGTATTCGTATCCCCAAACTTTCTCCAAAAGAGTCTCCCTTGAAAATACCTGCGTCATATTTTGCGCTAAAAACTTAAGCAGTTCAAATTCTCTGAACGTAAGTTCCAAAACTTTATCCTGTTTCCTTGCTTCAAATTTATCGAGGTCTATTTGCAGTTTTCCGAAATCCAGCACATTTACAGATTTCTTTGTATTTTCGACACCTGCGACGGAACGTCTCAGGTTAGCCTTTACCCTTGCAATCAATTCTCTTGTTCCGAACGGTTTTGTAACGTAATCGTCTGCGCCCATTTCCAGTCCCAATACTTTATCAAGTTCTTCCGCCCTTGCCGTAAGCATTATAATAGGCATATTATGTTTTTGTCTGATTTTTCTGCATGCCTCATATCCGTCCATTTTCGGCATCATTATATCCAACAATATTAGATCCGGATTTTTTTCATCGGCAACAGCCACTGCCTCTTCTCCGTCTCCTGCTGTAATTACGTTGTACCCTTCTTTTTTTAAATTAAAGGCAATTATATTAACTATATTTTTTTCATCGTCAACAACGAGTACGGTCTGCTGCATATAAATTCCCCCAATCATAATTATTTTAATTATACTAAATATCCGAAAATTTTACAATTGCAAGTAATTTATGTTATTGTTTAAATATTGTTTTTTCTGCCCTGATAAAATCTTCGGGCAGTTTTGTCTCGAACGTCTTTCCGTTTAAATATTCCAGTTCGCCGCTCAGTCCGTTTATTTCAATCTTATATGCATGCAGGAGTTGTCTTTTTACTCCGCTGTTTTTTCTGAATGCAGAGTTTATATCGACATCGCCGTATTTTACATCGCCTACTATAGGGCAGCCAATGGACGCCATATGTACTCTTATCTGGTGAGACTTTCCCGTAATCAGTTCTACTTCAATAAGTGTAAATCCTTTTTCATATTTAATCGGTCTGTAAAGAGTTACTATCTTCTTTTCTCCGCTTCCCAATGACGCTTTATTGTTTTCTTTGTCTTTGCTGTAAAAATCCTCCAGTCTTCCCGGATTTTTTACTTCCCCTTTAACCAATGTCATATATAACTTTCTTATTCTTTTGTTTTTTACCGCCTCGTTTAGTTTTCTTACGGCTTCCGCCGTTTTTCCGACTACAACAATTCCGCTTGTGTTTCTGTCAAGTCTGTTGCATAAAGCCGGCACAAATGAATTTTCGTTTTCCGGAACGTACTCTTTTTTTGAGTATAGATAACTTAAAATCTGGTCTATAAGAGTATCCTTGTCATTTTTGCTTTCCGCATGGGATAAAACTCCGGCCGGTTTATCAACAATAATTATGTTTTTATCCTCATATACTATTTCAAATTTTCTTTCTACTGTAGAAATGCTTTTTTTCTCTCTGAATCCGTCAACAGTATCCTCCGAAAGATACATCTGTACCATATCGCCTTCTGCCAGAGTTTCATTGCCGTCAGCCTTTCCGCCGTTTAATTTTATACGCTTCTTTCTCATCATCTTATATATAAAACTTTTAGGAGCTTTATCAAAATATTTCAAAAGAAACTTATCAAATCTCTGTCCGCTGTCATTTTTTGTTATTTTTATTTCTTTCATATAATCACCGTATCCGCAAAAACCCTCTGCGCGGTATTCCGCCAGAGGGTCGATTCTTTTTAGCTCTTTATCGATTTTTACACACTTGTCAGAGTAATCCCGATTTAATCTAATATGGATTTTAGTGTATCCAACTTAAATATGCGTTTATAAATCTGTCGATTTCTCCGTCCATAACTGCCGAAACGTTAGCTGTTTCTTCTCCGGTTCTAACATCCTTAACAAGATTATACGGCATAAATACATAGGAACGTATCTGGCTTCCCCATGTATTTTCCTTTACGTCGCCTCTTATTTCAGCAAGCTTTTTCATATTTTCCTCTATTTTAAGTTCCAGGAGTTTGGACTTGAGCATTCTCATTGCCATATCTTTGTTGCTGAACTGGCTTCGTTCGTTCTGGCACTGTACAACCACGCCTGTAGGATAATGCGTAATACGTATAGCCGAAGATGTTTTATTGACATGCTGTCCGCCCGCTCCGCTGGCGCGGTAAGTATCAACACGGATATCGTCGGGCTTTATTTCGATTTCCACATCGTCATCTATTTCCGGCATTACGTCGCAGCTTGCAAAAGACGTATGTCTTCTTCCCGATGAGTCAAACGGTGAAACTCGTACAAGTCGATGTACTCCCTTTTCACATTTAAGATAGCCATAGGCATTTTCTCCGTTAACCTGGAATGTTACAGACTTGATACCTGCCTCATCGCCGTCCAGATAGTCCAAAGTTTCAAGTGAAAAGCCTTTTTTATTTGCCCATCTTGTATACATACGGTAGAGCATACTTACCCAGTCGCATGCTTCCGTTCCGCCTTCACCGGCATGCAGTGTTACAATGGCGTTGTTTCTATCATATTCTCCGTCAAGAAGAGTAGCTATTCTCAGCTTCTCATAATTTTCCTTAAACTCTTCGGATTCCTGCTTAACCTCTTCAAGAATATCCGCGTCCTCTTCTTCCTGTCCCATCTCTATGAGAGTATATATATCCTCGTATTTAGAAACAAGATTTTCATAGCCGTTGACCTTATCTTTAAGACCTTTTATAGTCTGCATTGTTTTCTGGCTTTTCGCCATATCGTTCCAGAATTCAGGGTCGGCAGAAATCTCCTCCAACTCGGCTATTTTTTCTTTAGCCTCTTCAACGCCCAAAAGCTTTCCCATATCTTTGAGCTTATCTTCATAGGGCGATAATTCATTTCCTATCTGGTCAAGTTCAAACATCACAATAACTCCTTACTAAATCTATCAAGCGTTTCTTCCGCAGCAATTTTTATACTTCTTTCCGCTTCCGCAAGGACAAGGGTCGTTTCTTCCGACTTTTGCGGTCTTTCTCTGTACCGGTTTTGCGGCAACGGAATCATCTTTGTTTGTAAACATCGGTTTTGCTACTTCCTCACGTTTTGCTTCCGTAACAACTCTTACACGATATAAAGTCTTAACTGTATCAGCCTGAATACTGTTGCTCATTTCCTCAAACATATCATAACTTGCGTATTTATACTCTATAAGAGGGTCTTTCTGTGCGTATGACTGGAGGCTGATACCCTGTCTCATCTGGTCCATATCGTCAATATGATCCATCCATCTTGAATCGATAACCTTAAGCATTATAACACGCTCAAGTTCTCTCATCTTTTCATCATCATTTATTTCCTGTTCTTTAAGTTCATAAAGTCTGTGGGCAATCTTTTTGATATCGCCGCCGAAACTTTCTTTTGTTACAGAACTCTTTTTGTCCTCGGGGATAAGGAAATTACCCTTAAGAGGTATAATTTCATGTATTCCTTCGTTAAATCCTATCATATCCCAGTTGTCTACAGGCGTATCGTCGGCAATATATTTATCAACCGTTCTGTCAACAATCTGGTCAATCATAGTCTGTATGGAATCGCGAAGGTTTTCGCCCATAAGTACTCTTTTTCTCTCGCCGTATATAATCTCACGCTGCTCGTTCATAACCTGATCGTATTCAAGCAGTCGTTTACGAACGGCAAAGTTGTTGCCCTCTACTTTTTTCTGAGCGCTTTCGATTGCCTTTGAAAGCATACCGTGTTCTATGGGTTCGTCCTCGCCTATGCCCATTTTTTCAACCATGTCTTTAGTCTTATCCGATCCGAAAAGTCGCATAAGATCGTCTTCCATAGATATGAAGAATCGTGATTCACCGGGGTCTCCCTGACGTCCTGCACGGCCTCTCAGCTGATTGTCTATACGTCTTGATTCATGTCTTTCTGTACCGATTATTTTAAGACCGCCGAGTTCCTTTACACCTTCGCCAAGCTGGATATCTGTACCACGTCCTGCCATATTTGTCGCTATTGTAACAGCGTCTTTCTGTCCTGCAAGCGCTATTATTTCAGCTTCCTTTTCATGATACTTTGCATTAAGTACCTGATGAGGTATTCCCTCTCTCTTAAGCATAGAGCTTAATAATTCGGACTTTTCAATTGTTATTGTACCGACAAGAACAGGCTGTCCCTTTTCATGCGCTTCTTTTATTTCCTTAACAACCGCACGGAACTTTCCCGCTTCGGTTGTATAAACAACGTCTGTCTTATCCTGTCTTAATACAGGTCTATTGGTAGGTATACATACAACGTCCATGTTGTATATGTTTCTGAATTCCGCTTCCTCTGTCTGAGCAGTACCCGTCATACCTGATTTTTTATCGTACTTATTGAAAAAGTTCTGGAATGTTATAGTTGCAAGCGTTTTGCTTTCTCTTTTAACTTTAACATGTTCCTTTGCTTCAATAGCCTGATGGAGTCCGTCGGAATATCTTCTGCCTGGCATTATACGGCCTGTAAATTCATCAACTATTAATATTTCATCATTCTGTACAACATAGTTCTGGTCCTTAAACATATTATAGTTTGCCTTAAGAGCGTTGTTAATATGATGAAGAATTTCAATATTTTCCGGGTCGGAAAGGTTTTCGATATTAAAGAATTTTTCGGCCTTTTCAACGCCCTGCTGCGTAAGAGTAACGGACTTTGCTTTTTCATCGACAACAAAATCTCCTTCTTCTTTTATCTCTTCTTTTATAAGAGGATTAAGAGCGTCATCCTCATTTAATATCTTTCCTTTTTTAAGAGCCTTAACAAAACTGTCTGCAATTTCGTAAAGCTGTGTTGACTTTGAACCGCTTCCCGAAATGATAAGCGGTGTTCTGGCTTCGTCGATAAGTATTGAGTCAACCTCATCGATTATTGCATAGTGAAGACCTCTCTGAACAAGGTTTTCAATACGAACTACCATATTATCCCTAAGGTAGTCGAAGCCAAGCTCGTTATTTGTAGCGTAAGTAATATCGCAGGCGTATGCTGCCTGTCTTTCTGCGCTCGTAAGGTTATTTAAAATACAGCCTACGCTGAGTCCCATGAAGCGGAATATTTCTCCCATCCAGTCGGCGTCTCGGCTTGCAAGGTAATCGTTTACGGTTACGATATGAACTCCTTTGCCTTCAAGTGCGTTAAGATATGCCGGCATAACGGCTACAAGCGTTTTTCCTTCGCCTGTTTTCATCTCCGAAATACGTCCCTGGTGCAAAACAACGCCGCCTATTAACTGTACCCTGAAAGGCTTCATCTTTCTTACTCGCCAAGCAGCCTCTCTGACTGCCGCAAAAGCCTCGGGAAGGAGATCGTCAAGCGTTTCTCCATTTGCCAATCTTGCTTTAAACTCATCTGTCTTTGCTCTGAGCTCTTCATCGGAAAGAGCCTGCATAGCGCTGTCATAACTTTCAACTTTATCTACAATTGGATTTATCTTTTTTAATTCTTTTTCACTGTAATTTCCGAATATCTTTTCCAGTAAACTCATTTAACTGTGCACCTCTTTATATTTATACTATCGTATTTCTACATAGTCCATCCACAGTATACTAGTTTATCAGATTTATAAAGACGTAGCAATAAAAACTTTGATATTAAGAAAAATTTAAAGTAAAAATCAGAAATTTAAACGGAATACATATATATAAGGTAAATAAATGCAAAAAAATGCGCCGTTTCCGACGCATTTTCCGATAAACTATATTTTATTCCGGCTCTATTAATCCGAAGGAACCGTCTTTTCTTTTATAAACTACATTTATAAGCTCCGTAGAATCATTTCTGAATACAAAGAAACTGTGATCCAAAAGCTCCATCTGCATAACGGCTTCTTCTGCCGACATCGGTCTGACTTCAAAGCGTTTGCTCTTCTCGATTTTATATAAAGGCTCTTCATCAAGAGACTCTTCCGGAACAGGTATAGAATCGTATTCCGCCGTAAATACGGCGTTTCTTCTCATCTGAGATTTAAGACGTTTTTTGTATCTTACTATCTGTCTTTCAATAATATCAACAGCCTTGTCAACAGCAGCCATCATATCGTCCGCCGAAACTTCTGCTCTGACAACTCGCTTTGCCATAGGTATTGTTACCTCAACAACGTACTCCAATTTTTCACTCTTGATTAAAACAACTGCTTCCGAATCCTCGGGAAAAAGTTTTTTAACTCTGTCAAGCTTAGCGCTTACCTTCTCCCTTGTCCTGTCGCCGATTTCCATGTTTTTACCTTTGATGTTGTAACGCATAATAACAACTCCCTTCGGGTGATACTATAATAAAACGGCCGGAATATATTTTTTATATTCATGCCTGTATAAACTTATATTATCCTGTAATATTTGTCTTTATATAATATATATTCTGTAAAATAATCGAAAATCCTTTTTTTATTTTCACATAATAAATTAAATTAATTTAATATTTTTTATTTAAAATTAACTGTCAACTTTACATAATTCGTCAAAATCTTTAAACTGTATTTCTATTGTTATTATGAACAAAAGAAAAAACCTTTAATTTACTGGCTTTATATCATCGACATTTTCTCTGTTTAAAACCGTTATATTTCCATATTGTTCAATAAAAATCTGTGGATAATGTTTATAACCCTGTGTATAACCTTATTTTTTAGCCTTTTTTGATGTGCATATCCCTGGGTATAAACTGTTAATAAAAAAAACATTAATATGCATAATGGTTTACATAACTATTCATATAATTTATTGTAAACAAATTTTATATTATTTTAAATCTACGCTGTATTTATATATTTAACATAAAGTTCAAACAAAACCCCTTAAAATTTTACATATAAAAATAAGCAGAGGAACTCCCCTGCTTTTAATTTTTACTGTTCTGTAGCGTTTTCATACGCTTTTTTATATGCCTTATAGGTTACATCGTCATAGCAAACCATATTAATCTGCTCTATATCGTCATGTTCGTATAAATAGTTTAATATCTCGTTAACCGCTATTTCTGCAGCCTGCTCGACAGGGAATCTGTAAACCCCCGTGCTTATCGACGGAAACGCTATAGTTTTAATTCCGTTTTCGGAAGCCAATTTCAAACTATTTCTATAACATGCGGACAGAAGTTCAGCTTCTCCTTTTGTTCCGCCTCTCCATATAGGTCCGGGCGTATGTATTACATATTTTGCATACAGTTTATAGCCGCCTGTTATTTTTGCTTCTCCGGTATTGCATCCGTTCAGCTTCTCACATTCTTCCAAAAGTTCTCTTCCGGCCGCTTTATGGATAGCGCCGTCTACACCTCCGCCGCCCAAAAGAGACGTATTCGCAGCATTTACAATTGCATCTGTTTTTGACTTTACAATGTCGCCCTTCACAACCGAAAATTTGCCCATAGCTCTTTTTCCTCCTTTTTATGCAGCCAACAGCTTCTGCACTATATCTTTATTGTACTATTTTATAACCATTTTTACAAACAGTAAACATTTTTAATCATTTTTTCTGTTTTTTTAATACTTCTTTAAAATAAAGTCCGTTTTGTCCGTTACAAATAAAGGAGTCTTTTAAAGACTCCTGAAAAATCAATTTTAATTCTGTTCCGTCTCATTGCTGACTTCATTTATTTTATAAAGTAATGTCATCAGGCTGTCTGTAAGATGAACATTTTCTACAACAACATCTTTCGGAAGATCCAAATCTACATGTGAGAAATTCCAAATTCCCTTTATTCCCCATGAAGCAAGATCTGAAGCGGCTTTTGCAGCCTGTGATCTGGGAAGAGTCAAAATAGCGACGTCTACCTTATTGCTTTTTACATATTCCTCCATTGTATCAACATCGTATATCTCTATTCCTCTTATTGACATTCCGATAAGTCTTGGGTTAACATCGAAAACCGCTGTTATTACAAAGCCTCTTTTTTCAAAGCTTGTATAATTTACAAGCGCCTGTCCGATGTTTCCTCCGCCGACTACTATAAGATTATATACTCTGTCAAGACCGAGTATTTTTTTTATTTCATTATATAAGTACTCTACATTGTATCCGTAGCCCTGCTGACCAAACCCTCCGAAATTGTTAAGATCCTGACGAATCTGGCTAGCTGTTATGTTCATTTTTTCACTAAGTTCCTTGGACGAAATTCTGTTAATGTCGTTCTCAAGCAGATCGCCCAAATATCTGTAATATCGCGGTAATCGGTTGATTACGGCACTAGATATCTTCTTTTCGCCATCCATAAACAAGACTCCTTACTCACTTATTGCCTATAGTATATCACCGAAGATTGTTTATTGTCAACGATAAGTCTTTTCATAACCGGAGCAATCTGTTATAATTTTTTTAACAATATCATTATACCGGAGTGAACAATTATGATACTTTCATGTAAGGATATTACCAAAAGTTACGGTACGGATATAATCCTTAAAAAAATAAATTTTAATCTTGAAGAGCATGAAAAAGCAGCCGTTGTAGGTGTTAACGGAGCGGGAAAAACAACTCTTTTCAAAATTATTACAGACAATCTTTCCTATGACGACGGACAGCTTTATATTCCCAAAAACACAACTATCGGATATCTGGAGCAGAATGTCGATATACGTTCGGAAAAAACGATATATGAAGAAATGCTTTCTGTTTTCGAGTCGATTTTTGAGTTGGAAGAAAAACTTCATTCTATGGAGAAAAAAATGTCATCGTTATCAGACAGCGAATACTCATCATTTATGGAGCAGTATGCAAGGTTTCAGCATGAGTTTGAAGAATCCGACGGATACAGCTGTAAAAGCAGGATAAACGGCGTATTAAAAGGTCTCGGCTTTACCGAGGATGAATATTCTCAGCAGGTATGTACTCTTTCAGGCGGACAGAAAACACGTGTGTTTCTCGGCAAGCTGCTCTTAATGAAGCCCGATATATTGCTTCTGGACGAACCTACAAACCATTTGGATATAGATTCCATACAATGGCTTGAGGATTTCTTAAAAAGTTATTCTGGCGCATGTCTTATCATATCCCATGACAGATATTTTCTCAACAGAATACCTACCAGAATAGTAGAGCTTACCTCTGAGGGAATAGATAATTATCTGGGTGCGTATGATTATTATATAGAAAAAAAACAGCAGCAGATACAATCAGGAAAAAAGTATCTGGAAGAATTGTCTGCCAGAGGAATGCCTTCAGATGAGGCAGCGGACATTTTTTCTGAAAAGAGCGAAATTCCGATGTCTTCTGCTGAAAGAAGGCGTCTGCAAAAAGAAAAGGAAGCAGAGGAAAGACGGCTCAAAAGACACAGGGAAGCACTTGAAAAAGAAATACAGACTCTTGAGGATGAAATAAAAGATCTTGAAGATCAGCTCTGTAAAGAAGAGGTCATCACAGATCATATGAAGCTGGCGGAAATCAGTAAGATTCTTACTGATAAAAAAGATGATCTTGATCAGCGATATGAGAGCTGGCTTCAGCTTCAGGAGGGCTGAAGGTCACTTTATTCTTTTTTTATTAAAAGTATTGCAATAAAAGAATTGATACACTATAATGATTGAGAAGTTGTCGGGTTTTTTATCCGATGATATAATTTTGAAAAAATGATATTTGATGATGGAGGTATATATCATGATATTTGA
>URLB01000010.1 GCA_900548595.1 uncultured Eubacteriales bacterium | reverse complement strand
AAAGGAGAAGTCTCCCCATAAGCGATTGGGCAAAGGAAGAAGTGGAACAAGCCAAGGAGGAAGGTATAACGGACGGAACGGCTCCGCAGGCTTTTGCCACAAGGGAACAGGTGGCTGCAATGATTTTGAGGAGTAAAGATAGGTAAAGGGGTGAAATAAAGCTATGCCGACAATAAATGAAGTAATAGAAAGAAACGACAGAGTAAAGCCAAACGCATACTCAGAACAGGAAAAGGCTGGCTGGCTTTATCGCCTTGACGGGAGAATAAGTTCTGAGATTATGCACATCGAACCACCTATGCAATACCAATATCCTGAGAATGGGGACAAGGTTCTTCTTGTCCCCGAACCTTATGACGTTGTGTACGATTACTACGTTCAGGCAATGATAGATTATTACAACAAGGAGTATAACTCATACAACAACTCTATGATAATGTACAACGATACCGTACAGAATTACGCAAAATACTACATAAGGGAAAATCAACCTAAATCTTATTACAACTTTAGGAACGTATTGTAAGGGGTGATATATATGAACTTACCGCAATTAATACAGGGCGATAACTCAGCAAGACAGAGTATTATTAATTTTCTCGGACTTAATTACGGAAGGCTTACAGAGGACGGCGAACTGGAAGACTGCGAAAACTTGTCTACCGATGAATTTCCTTGTCTGTCGCAAAGAAAAAAGAGAGTAAGAGAGAAACAGTACAAAAGCCCTACAACGCTTTATTCCAAAGCAGGGCTTTTTATTATAGACGGAACAGACGT
The DNA here is from genome assembly GCA_900548595.1 of uncultured Eubacteriales bacterium. Taxonomy (GTDB): domain Bacteria; phylum Bacillota; class Clostridia; order Lachnospirales; family Anaerotignaceae; genus Metalachnospira. The sequence continues at coordinate 23,679 of URLB01000010.1, read as the reverse complement.
TATATATAACGATGAAAAGATAGGCGCTGTAACGGCAGGCAAAAAGCAAATGGCTACTCTGGGTAAATATGTCGTTATATTCCCTGATAAAAAATACTATGACACAGAAGAAAAGAAGTTCGGGAACATGGAAGAGACATACAAGAGCGGCAAAGGACAGATAACATTTGCAGCCACGTCAACGGATAAGGATTCGCCTATGAAGTATGCCACCATAACGACAACGGGCGCAAACTTTAACTTCCGAGACGGAGACGCAGTAGAAATAACAGGATGTACGGTAAATCCCGAAAACAATAAAACTTTGGTAATAAGAAAAGCCGAAAATAAGGTTTTGAAGTTCTATGAAAACAGTTTTACGGCAGGAAAGGAAACCGCTGAAATCACGATTAAGCGTTCTGTACCCGATTTGGAGTTTGTGTGCGAAAGCAACTACCGTTTATGGGGATGCGCAAAAAATACTATTTACAGCAGTAAATACGGAGACCCTCTTAACTTCCAGGTATTTGACGGATTAACGAGCGACAGCTACTACATAGATGTCAGCAGCGATGGGAAGTTTACAGGTTGTATTCCGTTTACAAGCTTTATCTGCTTTTTTAAAGAGGACGTTGTACATAAGATATACGGCACAAAGCCGTCAAACTTTCAGTTGCTTACATCAAGCGTATTCGGCGTACAGGACGGCTGTGAGCGTTCTATGTGCGTTATCAATGAAACGCTTTATTATCTTGGCAGAAACGGCGTATATGAGTACACGGGCGGTGTCCCTGAGCTTATATCGCAGAACTTCGGTACAAAGAGATTTACAGACGGATGTGCCGGCAGTGACGGCGATAAGTACTATATCTGCATGAGCAACGGACCTGAAAGAGCGATATATACATACGATATATCAAAAGGAATATGGCTGAAAGAAGATAAAGTATCGGTAATAGACTTTGCAGACATAGAAGGACGGCTTTATTACATTGACGAACAGGGATGGAAATATAAGACCGCCGACAATAGCTCGAATGAGGTTATCAATTGGAGTGCGACATTTTGTCCATTTACAGAGCTTATCAATGAACGCAAGGGATATTCAAAACTGAATTTCAGAATAGCACTGGGCGCAGGAGCGTGGCTGAAAATAGAGATAAAAACAGATGACAGCCTATGGAATACCGTTTACACAACGCATAACAGAACAGCGAAAACAATAAACATCCCTATATTCCCTAACAGGTGCGACCAGTTTAAGGTAAGGCTTTCCGGAAAAGGCGAGTGCGTAATTAAATCATTTATTCGTGATTTCTACGTTGGAAGCGAGGTGTAACCTATGATTTTTTATAAACAGTTGGACAAAATAGACCCTGCCGACCCTGCCAAAGCGATATTGGCTATGGAGCGGCAGATAAGATACATACAAGACCAGTTGGAATATACGCTTGTCAATCTTGACAGCAGTAATATAACGGAAATCGATACAGACATAACGGATATAACAAGTCCGGGAGAGAGCGACAGTATACTCGGATTGCTTTATCTTACAGGGAAAAACGGCGAATCGTTTAAGGTTGGATATAATCCCAACAGAAATGAATTTGTATTCAGTTTATCCGGTGAGGACGGGGTTCAGTATATGTATATGTCATCGAACGGGAACTTGGTTATTTCCAAAAATACATCGATAACAATCGACAGCGGAACGTGGTGAGGTGATATAAATGGGATATTCATTAACAAATACAACAAAGAAAAAAGGCTCAAGCTCTTCAAGTGCTAATACCGACAAGAAAGTAGTTGTAACACGAAGCGAACGAGAAGGAAAAAAGAACGGCTATTCTAACGGCTCAAATGTTTCCGGTTCAGGCAGTAACAGTCCTGCTGCAAAATACGACCCTAATACCGATTATTACTCTGCTATACAGGACGCTATCAACAGAGGTGCAAGTGATTCGGAAATAGATGGGCTTGTTGCTTCAAGAGACGCCAAAATAAAAGGTGAAGGCTTGAAATATGCTCCTTTTACATTCGATGATGTAACAAACTTCAAAACGCAATCGGCAATTAAAAGGGGCGACTATGTAATAGGACAAGACGGCGGCAATGATAAGCATAGCTATAACCCTACAGAAGCCGCACTTAATGCCCTCAGACAATCATACGGAGTTACAGACCCGAACACAAATATATTTGCCGATTTTAATTCCGGCATAGATTTTGACGCAAGGGTGGCGGCAGCAAAAGCTTCAGGGGCAAGTCAGGAAACCATAGACGGATTATTGCAAATGAAAGAATACTCTGACGGAGTAAGAAACGGCTCGGTTCTTCCTTTTGGATACGGAACAGGCATGGGTTACGGCAATCGTAATACAAAGTTTGTTTTCAATATGGCTGACGGAAGTAAAAAGACATATTCGGGCAATGAAACAATGTGGAGAGACGCGGCGAAAAACTCAGGCTTGGAAGGAATAATCGGTTTAGACACTGCATTGACATACGGCACAGCCTCATCGGATTATGCAAAACCCGGTTATGGGTTCGGAACAATAATGGGGCCCAATGATTTTACAACGGAAGTCCGCAATAACGATGAGGACGGACGACTGTTTAATATGAACAATATGCAGCTTTCATTTTTAAGCGGACGAGACGGTATGGACTACTATAAACCGGGTGAAGATTTCGGTTATACAGGCAACGGACTTGTCAACGCCTACAATAAAGGCAAAGAGTTTGAGGGACTGGGACCCGCTATGGGCGGTTCGAGTGGAGCTATAGGAAGTTACAATGACGCTGACTTACCGTCTGACGCATTGGCGCAGATTAGAGAGTGGCAGAAGCAGTATAAGGCGGCAGAAGCCGAGTATGCAAGAACAGGAAGCTATGACGCATATCAGGCAATGCAGAACGCCCACGCTATGGCAGAAGCTATAAGGGCTCAGTTCGGATATTCGGGTGGAATAGACGGTTCGGCTTTCTTAAGCGGTTGGAACGGAAGCGGAACATTTCCCGGGGGAGGCTTCCCCGGAGGAACATTCCCGGGTGGAGGTACACAGGGATACGGCACAAATCCTTTCCCGGAATATAAAAGCCCGTATCAGGATGAAATAGACGAGCTTTTAGGCAGTATTCTTGATTACGATGAGTTTGTATATAAGCTTGAAGACGACCCGGTATTTCAGCAGTACGCTTCTACATATCTTCGTGAAGGCAACAGAGCTCTCAACGATACGTTGGCGGCAGCGGCATCAGGCGCAGGCGGTATGAACTCCTACGCAGTATCATCGGCACAACAGGCGCAGAACTATTACAACACACAGCTTACCGATAAAGTACCGGAACTTTACGGAATTGCGTATGACATGTATCTTAAAGGTTTTGAGCAGGAGCTTAATAAACTCGGTGTGGTACAGGGACTGGAAGATACCGCATACGGCAGATACCGTGATAATGTCGGTGATTGGTTTAATAACCGTGATTTTAACTACAATGCGTATGTTAATAATCGTGATTTCAACTATAACAAGTATCGTGATGAAATATCAGACGATAGATATAACAAGGAATGGGAGTACAGTGTCAGCGCAAATGACAGAGATAACGCCTATAATCAGGCTATGAGCTTCCTTGAAATGGGTATTATGCCCTCTGCGGATGTACTCGGAAAGGCAGGAATAAGCATGAATGAAGCGCAGAACTTCATCAGTGCGGTTCTGGCAAGCAGGACAAAGAAAAGTTCGGGAGGCTCGGGAAAGTCGAGTAGCTCAGGGAAAAAGAAAACCGATGACGGAAATAATGAAACAAAATATAAGTACTCCGATTTAGGCGACTATGCTAAGGGATTGTATACGGACATTATGAAAAAAGGATACAGTCCGGAAGATATAGATGAGATTATAACAAGAGAATACAACAAAAAGTATATAAAGAAAAAAGAAGCCGATATTTTAGCCGGAATACTTATAGGATAAGGAGGTCTTCCTATGGGAATGTATGCTGACAGAGCAAAGAAAAAAAGAAAAGAACTTGATGAAGCTTTGGGGAAAGAAATGGTTTTTACAGAAAGAGAAGAAGTGAAAGCCGAAGAACCGACCGTCAAAACTACTAGAAGACAGGGCACGAGAGTGCCCTCTAGTGGTTTAGAAAGAGCTTCTATAAAAGGTATGATAAATACATATACCGATTTCAAACGCCCGAAAGAATCCAAAAAGGACAGGTTTTCAGGATTGGAAAGAGCTTCAAAAGCAGGAACTGAGAATTTAAACACCGACTTCCTTAAAGAAAAAGAGAAGAAAAGAGATATATGGGATAGACTGGAAAAAGCTTCAATGCGTGGTTTGGAAGAATATCCAAATGAAGAAATAATGGAGCGCGGAAACAATGTTGTAAAAGGTGTATTCAAATCATTGACTGCATCACCCGGACTGGTAAAAGAAGCTACTAAACAATCATTAAACGATTGGAAAGAAAAAGTCGAAAGGGAAGGTCTGGAATCCGCATTATCGGAAATGGCAAGAAACATGGATAATCCGGAATATAATATAGGCGGTTCTCCGATAGATAAGAACTCAAAAGCATATAAAAATTATGCTCAGGCATTGGAATACTATGATAAAGCATTAGAGGGGTTAAGTCCTACAAAGCAAGCTCTTGGAAGTGTAGGTATATCAGCTTTACAAAATTTAGTAACCTTGCCTACGGCTGTTATAAATCCTGCTATTCCTCTTATGCTTATGGGTACAACAGCTACGGCGGACAAGACTTATGAACTTACCGAGCAGGGAAAAACATCCACAGAAGCGTTGGGAAGAGGTTTATTATCAGGCGGCATAGAAGCTATTACAGAAAAACTGCCATTAGATGAGTTATTGGGGGCGTTAAAGCATAGCGGCAAAGGAATACTGCGAAGCTTTTTAAAGCAGGGAAATATCGAAGGTGCAGAAGAGTTTGTATCATACATTATGAACTATGGTGCTGACGTTGCAAATGCGGATAAAGACGCAGAATTTTCTATAAAAGAAGCTGTAATGAACTACATCGGTGGATTTATTACCGGTAGTGCTATGGGTGGCGGTGCCGCATACATAGGAAGTTTTAATAATAATATTTCAAACGAAGAAACCGGAAGAAAGATAAATGAAATAAATGCAGCGGAAGACGTGGTTGACGTTGCACTGAAAAACGAGCCAGGTTCAAAAAGTCAGATTTTGGCTGAAAACATAGTCATAAGAACCAAACGTGGCGTACCTGTTACAAATGAAGAAATAGGCGCTCTATACAGAGAAACCGTAAAAGACCTTAAGACCCTAAAAACAAAATCCCTTGAAAAAGATATGCTCGACAACATTCCAAAGGAGTATATGACGCCATTGGAAGCGGTTGGAAATATTGGAGAGAATGTACCGGTAGACACATCAGCGTACAATACGCAAAGCGAAATATCGCCTTCCGAGATAGAAATACCGTCCGTAAATAATGCTGCTAGCAATAATATATCAACAGCAGATAGCCCTATCATTTCAAACCTTCCTGCTACACTCGATACATATCAGTTCGATACAAACGATATGTTAAACAGAATCGCAAATGAAATGGCTGAGACTAAAAGAGCGGAAACTTTACAGAGGATAGAAGAATCTGAAAGCAATTTAGGTAAAAACGGTGCAAAAGCCTTAAGAACGTACTATAATGATACATATAACTTTGATGATTACTATAACGGATTTACACGCTACTACGAAGCCGGTAAGGTTGGCTTGCCTATTGAGCAGATAAACACACTGTATGGCAATAATATTGCGCCGGAGGTTAAATATGCGGCTTATATGTCAGGTATAAACGATGCTCAAACTATTGAATCTAATTATGAATTGCCACATAATGAAGATATAACAGACATCAGTACTAATAATTATTTTGCAGAAGAAAAAACGAGAGCAGAATTGAATGAGGGTGAAAAATATGGAACAGAAGAAATTGCCTACGGAAGCAATGCTCAAGGCAGAAGCGGAATTAGACAAGATACCGAAGGAACAGAGAGAGAAATTGTTAAGAGCATCGTTAGAGAGAAAGCAGAAGCTTTTTGGAGAAACAATAGATATTCAGAAGCAGAACACCAAAGAGTAATAGGCAGAAATGTGTTTACGGCTGATTTTATCAAAAAAGCCGAAAGTTCGGGAAAAAATGTCATAATGGAAGAGTACAGCGGAGAAACCCTTTCCATTGCTTACAAGATTGCAGAAACAAAAAATCTTAGTTCCGAAGCAAAAGAAGCTGTAAAAACTATTAAAGATTACGGATTTAAAACAGTTATTTTTGAAAATAGCGTTGAAATAAATTATGATGGGACTACAACATATCAACCGGAAGCATTTGTATACATTGACAAAAATGTACGAATGGGAAAAGTATTGCCGCAAATATTTATTGGTGCACACATTAACGGAAATGACTTGGAAGGCGTTTTGTATCATGAAATATATCACGGTCTAAAATACTATAATAAAGGTGATTTAAGAAAAAATTTTGATAAAGTATTTTTTGAGAATTTATATACCGATTCAAGTAAATTTGATGAGTATATAGGTTTTCTTGCTGAACTACATGGTTATAAGGAAACAGAAGCAGAAAAATTAGTTGAAGAACTTCCTGCCTACTTTATTGGGGCTATCAAAAGCAATGACCAGGATGAACTTATGTATTTTAATGCTTTTGTTGACGTGCCTAAAGCAGTAGTGGCAATGGACGAAATGTTTGAAAATGCTAAAACTACATTGGGTGTATTGAACACAAAAATAAGCAAGGAGAGTGCAGAAGATGTTCACGATGGAATATTGGACGGAAAAAGCGATGACGATAATGGAATACGAGAATCCAAGCCTATTCAGAAAGCTGAAGAAAAACAAAACGCTGGAACAGAGGATAGAGAGCTTAGCGAGAATGTCATTGCAGAGGACAGAGCAGATGTACAAGTTCCTGAAAGAGAGGCGTCCTCCGAAAGACCAATCGACAGCGGAGATAACAACAACGGAATACGAGAACGAGACAACGGCAATGGAGATAGCGGAATCGGAATTAGTAGAGATGGTAATGTCGATGAAGTAAAGAAATCCGTTGCAAAAGACTTTTCTATAACAAAGGCAACAGCGGAAGATTTGGACACAAAATCTCCCAGTATGGAAGATAATATAAAAGCTATTGAAACATTGCACGATATTGAAAACATCAATAAAACACCTACCAAAGCTCAGCAGGCTATACTTGCTAAGTTTAAGGGCTGGGGAGGTTTGTCAAACTCTTTTTGGGGCAAAAACAAAGAGAGATTGCAGGAGATAATGTCTGATAGCGAAATAGCAGCTGCACAAAGCACTGTAAACGACGCTTATTTTACGCCTACATATATTATTGACGAAATATACAAAGCTTTAAATTACCTCGGATTTGAGGGCGGCAATATCTTAGAGCCGTCAATGGGTGTAGGTAACTTCTTCGGAAGGTTGCCAAAGTCGATTAAAAGTAACTCATCGTTGTTTGGTGTAGAGATAGATACCATATCAGGCAGAATCGCAAAGTATCTCTATCCAAGTGCAAGCATTGAAATAGCGCCTTTTCAGGATGTTGCATATAAAGATAATTCGTTTGATTTGATTATAGGAAACGTACCGTTCGGCGAGGTTAAATACAAGTATAAGAACAGCCGATACTTAATACACGATTATTTCTTTGTAAAGGCTATGGATAAGCTTAATGACGGCGGCATTATGGCGTTTTTAACGTCAAGGGGTACTCTTGATAAGCTGGATTCTAAAACACGAGCAGAGCTTAACAGACAAGGCAAATTGATAGCTGCTTATCGTTTGCCGTCAAGTGTATTTACAAGAAGCGCAGGCGCAAGTCCTGTTACAGACCTTATCATTATGCAAAAAACAACGGACACAAACGGCGAAAGGTTTGTGAACACAGGCAGTATTGAAGTAGACGGTGTGGACTTCTCTATCAATGAATACTTTGTAAATCATCCGGAAAACATCATCGGAGAACTTTCAGCCGAAAGGAACTGGCGCAACGGTAAATATAGCCTTGATGTAAAAAGTACAGGCAATGTAGGCGAACAATTAGCCAAAGCAATAAAGAAGCTGCCTAAAAACCTGTTAAGCGGCGTACAGAGTGTTGGGACGGTTGATGTTACAGAGAATATCAACCCCTTACAGACGTTTATTGCAAAAGATGACGGAACTGTGGAATACATCGACGCACAGACAGGAGACATTAAACAGATAAGGAAAAAACAGGCTGAAATAGCAAAATCATATATCAATGTAAAAGATGTGTATCAAGACCTTGTTGATACTACGCTGAACAGCAATGACAGAGCCGCAATAGAAAGCAAAAGAAAAGAACTTAACACCGAATATGACAACTTTGTTAAAAAGTACGGTTCGTTAGAGAAAAACAAGAAACTGTTATCAGCGGATAACGATTTCTTTAAATTGTCAGGACTTGAAATATATGATACGAAGACTAAGAAAGTTATTAAGTCCGAAATGTTTACCAGAGATACTCTCGGAAAGAAAAAGCCCAAAAAAGCAGATAGCGCACTTGACGCACTTAGTATATCGATAAGTGAAACAGGCGGAGTAAATCTGGAACGAATAAAGGAACTGACAAACTTATCGGAAAAAGATATAGTTAAGCAGCTTAGCGACAGAATAGTTTATACGCCTGACGGAACGTATGAACTTAATGAGGTCTACTTATCGGGTAATGTTCGTGAGAAATATAAAGCTGTAAAGGGCAAAAAAGGCTTTGAAGAAAACGAAAGAATGTTAAAAGCGGTTCTTCCGGAGGATATACCGGCGAAGAACATAACTCCTCAGTTTGGTGCGCCTTGGATAGCTCCCGATTATGTGGCTGATTTTTTGAAAGAAACGTTTGGGCTTTATAGTACGCCTACTGTAAACTATGACCCAACAACGGGTACATGGACTTTAGAAACAAATATGTGGGGAGATACTACTCTCCTAACACACAAATACGGCACTACATACTTAAACGGATTGAAGATTGCCGAAAAAGCGTTAAATATGAGAAACATCGTTGTAAAAGACAGCGATGGTAAGATACTTGTAAAAGAAACGAGAGCGGCGCAGCAGAAAGCCGATGATATAAAAGCAGCCTTTGAAGAATGGTGTTTTAAAGATTCCAACCGTAGACAGGAACTGGTTACAACATTTAATGAAAAGTTTAACTCCAATAGAAATATGGATTTCACGGAGCTTTCAAAGTATCTTACTTTTGACGGTTTATCAGACACTTTCAAATTGAGGGACTATCAGAAAAGGGCAGTAGCCAGAGCAGTATTCAACGGTAATACATTGCTTGCGCACGGCGTAGGCACAGGAAAGACCGCTGAAATGATAACCATTGCAATGGAATTAAAGCGTATGGGGATAGCCAAAAAGAACATGATGGTTGTTCCTCCGCATAAAGTTGCTGACTTTAGAAACGATATTTTAAAGATGTATCCTTCAGCCAAAGTCGCTATGCTGGAAAAAGGCGCAAATGCAACTCAAAGAAAGAGGTTTTATGCTCAGGTTGCCGCCAATGATTATGATATAGTAATTATCCCTCATACTTCTTTTGGTATGCTTGATGTATCAGAAGACACTAAGAGGGCGTTTATAACAAGCCAGATAGCAGAGTTGGAAGATGTGTTGACACAAGCACAGCTTCAAAAGGGCAGTATAGACGGCAGATTTATCAGACAGCTTGAAAATCAAAAGAAACGTCTTGAAGAGAAACTTAAGCTGATTACCGAATCCGCAAAAGACAGCGGCAATACATTTGAAGAACTGGGCGTAGACAGCTTATTTGTCGATGAAGCCCATAACTTTAAGAACTTACCGTTCTATTCAAAATTAAGCAGAGTAGCCGGTGTATCTGTAAATCAAAGCAATAACAAGACCAGAGCAAGCAGAGCCGAGAATATGTTTATGATAACGGATTATCTAAACAAGAATAACGGCAGAATTACTTTTGGTACGGCTACACCGATAACGAACTCAATGTCGGAAATATATAATATGCTTCGTTTCTTGCGCCCCGATATTCTGGAAGAATCGGGAATACAATCATTTGACGCATGGGCGGCTATGTTCGGTTCTATTGTAAATCAGGCAGAAGTCGACCCTTCGGGTAGACACATGAGAATGAAAGAAAGATTTTCTAAATTCAAAAATGTGGCTCAAATGGTTGAACAGTTCAGGCGTATGGCAGATATATTAAAGACAAACGAAGTAATTGAGGATCTCCCCGTAGCCGAAAGAATAGACGTAGTTAATGAGCCGAACGCTATTCAGGAAGAATTCCTTGATATTATAGACGGAATGATTGATGAAATCAGGACAAGCGGACAAAATGCAGAACACAATATGCTCGAAGTAACTACGGCAGGACAAATGGCTGCCATTGACCTACGTTTCGTTAAATCGTATTTTAAGGGTAAATATACCGATGAAGAGCTTAATCTTCCGAATAACAGGATTTCTCAGGTAGCAAAGAAAGTAATAAAAGAATACAACGACAGTAACGCAATCAAAGGAACGCAGTTCGTATTCTGTGATGTTGGCGTAAGGGATGACCCAAGTAAAAAATACAATCTGTATGTCTATGGCGATTTGATAAACAGGCTTGTCGCAGGTGGTATACCGAGAGAAGAAATCGCAATCGCACAGGACTTTGAGGATAAAGCTGACCTTAGTGCAAAAGTCAATACCGGTGAAATAAGGGTTCTTATAGGCTCAACGGCGGTAATGGGCGAAGGTATGAACGCGCAGAACAAAGCTGTTGCTTTGCACCATATGACCGTACCGGCTAGACCTTCCGACATAGAGCAGAGAGAAGGTCGTATTATCCGTTACGGAAACGAAAATAAGAATGTCCGTATATACCGCTACATTCAGGAAAAGTCATACGATAGTTATCAGTGGCAAATGCAGGAGAGAAAGGCGAGTTTTATAAATCAGGCGTTATCGGGCGGTACGGTTGAAGAACTTGAAGAAATGAGCGACTTCCAGCTTACGGCAAGGGAGGCTAAGGCAATTGCGTCAGGCAACCCTTTATTATTGGAGAAGATAGAAGTCGAGGATAAATTAAGCAAACTGAAATCTCTTAGAAATAAGTTTAATACAGATAAGCTTGAAATGAGAGATAGGCTTGCTACACTGCCGAATAGAATAAGCCGACTGGAACAGTCTGTTATGGATAAAAAAGCGGATATACAAACAGTAAACGCCAACAGCAGCGAGGATTTTGAGATAACATTTGGCAAGACAAAGTATACGGATAGGACAAAGGCTGCCGGTGCTCTTGAAAAAGCCATAAGCAAAATCCCTAAAAACGGAACAAACGTATTGATTGGTAGTTGTAAGGGACTGGATGTATACTACAGCTCATCACTGGATAAAGGTACTAAGTTCACTATTAAAGGAAATGACAGTTATATAGTGGACGGTGGTAACAGTGCTTCCGGAAACATAACAAGAATACTGAACGCAATCGGTAAAATTCAAAACTCTTTGGATATAGACGAAAAACTTCTTAAATCCTTTAAAGCCGAAATCAAGACTTTGGAAACGGAAGTGAACGCCGAATTCCCACAAATGAAAGAGTTGGAGGAACTACAGGCGAAACTTGCTGACATAGATACTCAGTTAGGTATAAACATAAGTGAAGTAGATATGAGTGATGTTGTTGTATCTGAAGAAGATGACGATACGACAGACTATTCAAAGGCAGTTGGCTCAGATTCATATACAGACCAGTGGGCGACACAAAGAGTAGGCGATAGCGATACAGAACCTAAATCGTTGTCAGAGATAGTCGCAAGAATACAACATGACTTTGATGTGAACATAACATCCGGTCATCTTCGTGGTGGCAACGTAAGAGGTGCTTTTAATAAGAATAACGAAGGAATACGAACTAAGCTTGCTAACGACCTTCCCACAATAACACATGAGTTAGGACATTTCCTTGATAAGAAATATAAGTTAATCAATAAGAGCTTAGACAAGGAGTTAATAAAAGAGCTTACAGATAACCTTCCACAGGAAATGAAAGATGTTTATGCTGAAAATAAATGGAAAACAGAAGGTTTTGCAGAGTTTATGCGCAGGTTCATGCAGAACAGGGAAGTAGCGACAATAGACTACCCGGAATTCACAAAGTATTTCTTAAATACACTTGACGGTAAGGACGCCGCTTTAATATCACAGTTCGCTGACGATATAAACGCATACTATTCTTTAGACGCAGATACAGCCACAAGCTCGATAAAACTTAACGAGGAAAAGAGTTATGATGCAAGAACAATAACCGAAAAGATTAAAGACAAGGCAGACGTATTCTATCAAGCGTGGGTTGATTCAAACTACAGCATTAAACGCTTTGACAAAGCAACGGGTTCAAACGCCTATACGTTAGCGACAAATGCAGCATACTCTGACGCAATAGCAGGTCAGATAATAATGGGAGACCTTACGGACAGTAACGGCAAATACGTTTCTCCAGGACTTAAAACCACACTGAACGGTATAAATTTAAAAGATGAAAACGAGTATAGACTATTCGGAGAATACTTGGTTGTGAAACACGGACCTGAACGATTGGAAGAAGGTATGAGGATTTTTGCCGATGACAGGAAAAATTCATCTGCGTTTATGAACAAGAGAGCCGAGGAGTTGGAACAACAGTATCCGCAGTTTGCAGAAGCCGCAAAAAGGTTCTATAAGTTCATAGATGACTTTTACAGGACTTGGGCAGTAGATACCGGACTCATATCCGATACAGCGTTACCCAAATGGCATGAGAGGTGGCAGTATTATGTACCGCTTTTGCGTGATGTGGGCGAAACAGGCTTTATGGGTGCAAAAAGAGGTTTTGCAAATCAAAACAGCACTATAAAGAAAGCAAGGGGCAGTAGCTTAGACGTTATCCATCCGGTTGACGGCATGATTACCAACATGATTAAGATAGTCAATGCAGGAACTAGAAACAACGTAATGAGAAATATCACCCGAAGTGCAGACAGGCTAGGAGCTAACGCCAAGTTTATTGAGAAAGTCCCGACGCCCATGAAGGTTGAGAAAACCAACATAGGCGGTGTAAAACAACAGATACTTACTAAGTTGGACGAACTGGGGTTAAGCACTTCTGACAAAAAGTCGGTAGATGAAATCGTTACCAATATAGATGATATTCTTATACAGTATGGCAGGGGCAAAGCATACGGCGATGTTATAACCGTGTTGGAAAACGGTCAGCCTGAATTCTGGAAGATAAATGACGCAGGGTTACTCAAATCGCTGACAACAATGTCTCCGACTAAAATGGAGGGAATATTAGACGCATATGCTGTTGTAAGTAGATTTATGACTTCCAATATAACGGGCAGTAACCTTATATGGTCTATATTCTCAAACCTTCCGAGAGACTTTATGACGCTCTATACATACTCAAGCACTAAGAATCCGTTTAAACTGTTTGCTTCTTGTGGTTCAGCCTATGTCAATAAGGTTAAATACAGTCTGGGAAAAGAGGTTAATCCTCTGTACAGAGAGTACCTTGCTATGGGCGGTGGCACAATAAGCGCTTACTCTGCTGATAGGGACTTTGCAAAGAGGGCAAGAAAGAAATTTGCAGGCAAGAAATTTTCGTTAAATCCGCTTGATTGGATAGCATTTGTAGGTGATACAATCGAATCGGGACCGAGATTTGCCACATACAAAGTATTAAGGGAACAAGGCATGGACCCTAGAGAAGCTTTTTACGGTGCTATGGATGTTACCGTAAACTTTAGAAGAGGAGGGAACTGGTCAAGACAGATAAATAAAGTAGTTCCGTTCTTTAATGCAGGCGTACAGGGACTTGATAAATTCGGAAGGTGGATAACCGCATCGGAGGTAAACGGTAGCGGACGAAAGAGTGTAGTTATGAAAAGGACTTTCGGTTTCGTAACGGCAAGCACAATTCTTGCAGCTATTACTTATGCGCTTAATAACTCTGATGAGGAGAAGGAAAAAGAGTACGAACAGCTTTCAACTTATATCAAAAACAGTTTTTGGAATATACCTTTAGGAGACGGCAAGTTCTTCGCTATTCCCAAACCTCGTGAACTTGGAGTGTTAAGTTCATTTATTGAAACAGGCTTAGAGTACTACAAAGGCGAAAACAAGCACGCCTTTGACGGATTTTATGAGTATTTTACGGATAACTGCCTGCCCAACTTAGTATCTGACATATCGCAGATAGGGCAGAAAGGACTTAAAGAAACAGGTGCAGGATTACTTGGAGATTTAGGTTTAATAGGTATAGTCGGTTATGTAGTCGCAAACAGAGACTTCCTCGGTAAACCTATAGTGCCGGCTAGTCTTGAAAAACTGGAGAAGAAAGACCAGTATACAAACCGTACAAGTAAGATTGCATACTGGATAGGACAAGCGTTTAACGCAAGCCCAATCGAGATAGATTATGCTTTCGAGCAGTTGTTAGGCGGTTTTTGGAAGTATCAAAGAGCGTTATTCCCGGTAGGAGAAGCAAATATAGATTATTCTTTGGGTGTGAAAAATACATACTTCAAGGACAATCAGTATTCTAACGATATAATCAACTGGATGTACGATAATGCCGATAAGAGCAGCAGAGCAGCGGAAAGTGATCCGGATAATATCGACAAAGCTATAGCAAATAAACTGGATAACAGCTTAAAAGAGTTCTATTCCAGTTATTACGGTTTAGCGAAAGGAAAACCCGAAACAAAACAGCGCAGGGCTACACGTCAGGATGTCATAGATATAATTTATGAATATCGAAAAGCTGTTGAAGGTGATTATTATAAGAAAATAATCAACGATGTTAAAGAGTTCTGCAAGAAAGTCGGAGATGAAAGCTATCTTCCTGCGGTTATGCAGACTAAGATTAAGGACGGAAAGAAAAAAGAGCATGAACTTACGGACAGCCAGTATGTAGAATACCAGACATACTATCTGACTACCTACTGGGACTTAGCAGAGGATTCGTTAAGAGGTGTCGGAAACGATAAAAAGACAGCTGCGATACTTAAAGAAGTACAGACAGTAGCGAGAGAAGAAGCCACAAACAAAATGCTTGCTTCAATGGGACTTCCTAAATCTGATTTTTCACAGAAATACAAGGGCGTATCAAACGATGATATAATTGAGTTCCGTACGGAAGTGAAGTTAGAAAAAGAAGCGAAGGAAGCAAGGGGAGAAAGTAAATCACTAACACAGGCTGAAACAGCTGAGATTTTAGATGACATGAACCTTGATAGTGATGATACATATACTTTGTTTTTCAGTCAGCATCCAAACAGTACAAGTGCTAAAGATGTATATGACGCTGGAGTATCTGCTGATGATTACCTATATTTCCTAGCAGAAACAGAGGACATGACAGCTGATTATAAAATGGAGAATGGAGAGTATGTCTTAAACAAACGTGGCAAGAAAATTCCTATAAGAGGCTCGAAGAAAGAAAAAATAGATTCACTGTTAGAGGATATGAATTTAAGTGAAGAGGAATACTGGGCGTTAATGGAGGTAGCAGGGTACGAAAGACCACTAGAATAAAAATCAGCCCCTCGAATGAGGGGCTGTTAATTCACTTAAGTATATCACAGACCTGTTTTTTTAAAGTACCGTAAGAAATAGTCTAACAATAAGCTAACAAATTATGAAGAAACGCCCGAAAATCAAGGAATTTTCTTACTATTTTTTTAAGTCTAATTTAAAATATATAAATTTGTTATGGTGAAATGCTTTATCTCCATATTCTTGAAGTGTTTTTGTCAGATTCAAGGCACTCTTCCAGCAGCTTTTCGAGTTTTTCGGAATAATCAAGACTCGGATCGTCATATTTCAGAGTACGTATTACGGAGAGTTCAAAACCGTTAACGCCGTATGTTTTCCAAAGCTCAAGCAGTCTTTTATTAGGATGAAAACCCATAGAAAGTTTTGCGCTTACGCTGTTTAAACTTGCTTTTGTATCATTTGAAGCCATAAGAAACGATTCGTTTACAGCTATACATTTAAAACATATAATACCTTTTTCGGGTTTTCTGTTCTTATATTCGAAAATAAGTTCCCTTTTTCTTCTTTCATCCATTATCATCACCCATTCAGCATTTTATAATATTTAATAGATAAAAACAATCCACGTTACGAAGAGTTTTATAGCGTATCATTAACATATATGGTATAATCTAAAATATTGATTTTTTAACGGAGTGAATGGTATGAAAAATATACGCGTTGTATCAGCCGAAAGAGATAGAACCGAAAAAATATTTTTACTGGTTTGCTCGATAGCGCTCGTTATATCAGCTGTTTTGGGGATATGCATGGGATCTGTGAAGATACCGTTGTCGGATTTTATTTCGGCACTTTTTTTTGACGAAAATACTGTAAACAGTCAGATAATATATTCTGTAAGAATGCCGAGAGTGGCGGCGTCTGTGCTTGCGGGAATTGCGCTTGCGGTTTCCGGCGTAATAATACAGTCGGTTCTCGAAAACCCTCTCGCGGCGCCAAGTATAATAGGCGTAAATTCGGGCGCAGGCTTTTTTGCCGTGCTTGCCATGGCGATTTTTCCCTATAAAATATCCGTTATACCTGCGGCGGCATTTTTGGGAGCTATTATAACGGTAATGACAGTATATTTCATAGCTGTAAAAAACGGAGCTTCAAAGATGACGCTCGTATTGGCGGGAGGTGCTGTCAGTAATCTTCTCAATTCCGGAATCGATACAATAACCACCTTTTTTCCGGATTCTCTTAACGGTATAACATCGTTTAAAATAGGCGGAGTTATGGGAATGACTTTTTCAAAACTATATCCGGCATGTATATATATTGCCGTAGGATTTATTTTGGCAATGCTTCTGAGCCATGAACTGGATATATTGTCCCTAGGAGACAGAACCGCAAAGAGCCTTGGTATGAATGTAAAAGCCATAAGGTTTATACTTCTTTTGTCGGCGGCTCTTTTAGCGGGAGCGGCAGTCAGCTTTGCGGGGCTGCTAAGTTTTGTCGGACTTATTGTTCCGCATATTGCCAGACATTTCATTAAAAGCGGAAATATGAGGCTCATACCGGGGACAGCTCTTTTGGGGGCAGTATTTGTAACTTTGTGCGATTTGATTTCCAGAACTGCTTTTGCACCATACGAGGTACAACTTGGAATTATAATATCATATATAGGAGTTCCTTTCTTTATATATTTGATAATGAAAAAGAAAGGAGGAAAACACGGTGATAGAACTTAAGAACATAAACGGCGGATACGGAAAAAAACAGGTGCTTTTTGACATAAACACGATTATGCATGAAAATGAGATAACTTCTATTATCGGTCCGAACGGATGCGGAAAATCAACGCTTCTTGAAATATCCTCCGGACTGATGAAGCCGTATGAAGGAGTCGTTGTAGCTGATGGAGTAAACATCCATGAAATGAACGCAAAAGACAGGGCAAAAAAAATATCGGTATTGTCCCAACAGAAAAATCCCGGTGCGCTTACTGTAAGAGCTCTGGTTTATCATGGGAGGTTTCCTTATCTGGGATATCCGAGAAAATACAGAGATGAAGACAGAAAAATAGTTGACGAGGCAATGAGAACTGCAGGAATATATGACATGGCGGATGAGAGTTTGTCAGAACTGTCGGGGGGACAGCAGCAAAAGGCATATATAGCTATGCTGTTGGCGCAAAATACAGATATAGTATTTTTGGACGAGCCGGTTACTTTTTTGGATATTAATTATCAGTTGGAGCTTATGGAAATTATTAAAGAACTGAAAAATAACGGAAAAACTGTTATAATGGTCATACATGATATTAATTTGGCGATGAGCTATTCAGATAAGATACTAGCGATGAAAAACGGGCGAATAGTTTTTGACGACAAGCCGAAGAAGATGTGTGAAAGCAATGTACTTGAGAGTATTTTCGGTATAAAAGCCAATTATTCATATGAAAATAAGCAGTATTTTTTTACAAGGATCGGGAGTGAATTATAAGTGAAAGTATTTGGTGATTTATCAGTATATTTAGGGATTGGATTTTTATTGTCATATATTATTAATCAAGCGAATGTTTATCTGTTTGTAGCCATAGCGCTTATTATCGTGGGAATTGCAATTAATGTAATTATTTCAAGACGAAATAAAAAACAGTAAGCGATAATGTGTTTATAAAGCAACATTTTGTATAAAAGGAATATAAAACAGCAAGAAAACGGTAGCTATAGCTGCCGTTTTTTCTAAAACTCTAAAGATTTTGTTGCAATCTTATCCGTGAAAGCTTTATCATGCTCTACAAATATAAGAGTCGGAGAATAATTTAAAATTAATTCCTCAAGCTGTATTCTTGATATAACGTCGATATAGTTCAGCGGCTCGTCCCATATGTATAAATGAGCTTTTTCGCAGAGACTGCCGGCAATAAGAACTTTCTTTTTTTGACCGTCGCTATAGGTTTTCATATTTTTTTCAAAAAGGTCCCTGGAAAAATCGAGTTTTCTGAGAATTGCTTTGAAAAGGCTTGTATCTATATCAAGATCATTTGCATAATCGTCCAAACTTCCCTCCAGAAAATCGGAACTTTGAGATATATAAGAAATCTTAAGAGCGGGATTTTTTATTATATCACCGGTGTACTCTATATTTTCGCCTTTAATCAGCTTTAGTATACTTGTTTTACCGCTGCCGTTTTTTCCTTTCACCGCAATGCGGTCGCCTTGCTCTATGGTAAGGCTTATATCAGAACATGCGGATTTATTACCGTAATAAACGGAAACATTTTTCAGTACAACAAGCTGTGTATTATGGAATTTCAGCGGAGTAAGCTTTAACGGCTCGTTTGTTTCTATATTTTTCATAAGCGACGATTTTTCCTCAATGGCTATAACTCGACGATTTTTAATAGAATTTGAGCGTTTTGACATTTTTGCGGATTTATGTCCGATATAACCTCTGTCTGCTTTAGAGCCAAATTTTGAGGCTTCTTTTTTATTGGACCACGTTTCAGTTCGTTTTGCTGCGGCTTCAAGACGTTTTATATCCTTCTTGAGCAATTCGTTTTGAGCTGTTTCATAATTATCGTTAAGTTGTTTATTATAAAACCATGATTCAAAATTGCCTTTTTGTATGTCTATATTAGTTTTGTTTATAGAAATGATATGGTCGATACAGCTGTCCAGGAAGGCTCTGTCGTGGGAAATTAATATAAATCCTTTCTTTTTATTGAGATAAGAGCTTACAGCCTCTCTTGCGGTGTAGTCGAGATGGTTTGTCGGCTCGTCTATTAAGAGAAAATTATTTTCTTTAAGAAAAAGCGCCGCGAGCAGAGCCTTTGTTTTCTCTCCGTTTGACAGAGTTTCCATCGGTCTGTAGAGGACTTCGCAGTCGGCATCCAATAGGGAAACCTCTTTTAGTATTTTCCATTCGGGTACATTGGGACATATTTCATTAAGTATGTCAATCGTATACAAACTTTCATCACGTACCGGAAAAGGGAAATATTCAAATGAAACATCAGATGTTATTGTTCCGCTGTATTCATACTCGTTTAAAAGCAGTTTAAAAAATGTTGTTTTACCACGTCCGTTTCTTCCTGTTAATCCGAGTTTCCAATTGGTATCGATTTGAAAACTTACATTTTCAAAAATATTTTTTCCGCTTCCGTCATATCCGAAAGTAAGATTAGATACATTTATTAATGACATTTTTATCCCTCCAGAAATAACAAAAATGCTGCGGAAAGTTGATCCGCAGCACAAAATAAGGATAAAAATATCCGTTTTATATAAGCGTATAGACATTCAACTTTTCCGCATGGCATAACAAAAAAACAGGCTGTATAAACTGCCTTGAAATAATGTTATGCAAAAATTATCAGCAAGAAAAATTGAACATCTTTTCACCTCAAATCATCAATATATAAAAAAATATAACACGGAAGAAGCTAAAAATCAACAGTTTGTTTATAATGTAACTATAATTTGACAATTGTAATAATAAACAATATAATTAACAGTGTTAACTAGTTTCGGAGGTCTGATTATGGATATAGACTGGATTGATATGGTCCATTATCGTCAACAGGTTCAAAAACTTTCACGTATGCTTCTTCCTTCCAAACAAGAGGAACTGACTGCAGGGGAATGTGAACTTTTGGCATGGCTTTATTTAAAACCCGAGGGAAATACGCCGATTATGCTTAGCCAGTACAGTGGTATGAAAAAGGAAGCGGTAAGCCGCTGCCTGAAAAGTCTTTATGAAAAGAACTGTATAAGAAAAGAAAAGCTGGAGTGCGACGAACGAAGCTATAAATTATTTATAACCGATTTCGGTTGCGCTGAATTAGAGAAAGGATATAAAAATATATTACAGCCGTTTTACGATTTATGGAGAAACGTAGGATCTGATTTTGAAAAATTTTTACAGTATGCTGATAATATAGTTCGGAATATAGAAGATGAAAGAAAGAGAGAGGATAATTGATTATGAGTTTTTATGATGCGCTTCAAATGGATCCTTCTGTACTAAAGAAAAAAATATCACAAAGTAATGAGAAAAAAGAAAAAGTTTATTATTGGGCGGCAATTACAGTCAGAGCTATATTGATAGTTGCATTTGCAATATTGTTTATCACTACACTGTCAAATATTTTCGGAACGGAAAATACGCCGATGGCAGTAGTTCTATTTTGTATTTTATTAGGAATACGTTTTGTCAACTTTGAATATTGTATAGGAGATTCGTTGGTAACACTGGCTATAGCGTTCGCAACATTGCTGTTTGTTCCTGCAATACTTATTTCGGTGCCTACAATACTTATCCCGTTTATTCATTTTATTGCTATTTTTGCAATACTTTGTATAACAAGCCAAAGACCGGAACTCGGAAACGGTGGATTATATAGTTTTGCATACATATATTTGGTTGGCAACCCCGTAAGCGGAGAATTACTTACACAAAGAGCAATGATGACATTGGTTGGATATATTATCTGCGCTGTTATACTTTTTGTAAAGCACAGGCACATACATTCAGAAACGAGATTCCATCATGTTATTAAAAGATTTACCCTTAAAAATCCTACACATTTATGGCAGCTGAGAATGGCAATAGGCGTTACTCTTGTTTTATCAATCGGAAGCATATTTAAGGTTGAACGTTTTATGTGGATGGGATTTGCATGTTCATCGCTGTTGTCGGAGTATCCGTATTCTCCGGATACAAAAACACGTTTCGGACAGCGTGTTTTGGGCGTACTTATCGGTTCGGCTGCATTCTTTGTTATTTTTCAGATTATGCCGGAATCCATTCAGCCGCTTATCGGACCTTTAGGCGGTCTGTGCCTCGGTTTCTGTACAAAGTACAGATATAAGACGGCATTAAACTGTTTCGGAGCATTAATGATAGGAGCCGGAATTTACGGTATACACGGAGCGGTTATCATTCGTATAATAGACACGATACTCGGCGTAGTTATCGGATATGTATTTGCATATATTTTCCATAAGCTGATAGCATTAAGATTTTTACCTGATCCAAACGAAGAAAATTAAATAATTTTATTATGCGGCTGGGATTTAATGTTACAGCCGCTTTTTAAATTGTTTTACATTGAAGATATACAATAAAAAAGCTAACATTACTCAATGTTTGACTTTGCAATTTTAATTGAAACTTTACGGAGTGGTTTTTAATATATATAACAAAATTAAATGTCGTGAAAAATTTTAAATAAATCTTAAGATAATTTAAGCGTATGTTCATTGACTTTTATATACTAAAGAATGTATTATTTTTACGTATGAAAACAGATTTATTTGCCATTATTTAATCAGAAAGGAGGACGGACATAAGCGGTACATTGAAATTTATTAACTGATACTTATGATATTGCTTGATTTGTAATTAAGAAAGATCAAATAAAAATATTCAGCTGATAATGAAAGGAATGAAAATATGGATGAAGAAAAATTAAATGATGAGCTCACTGAAGTTACCGATAAATCGGAAATAGATGATCTTGAACTTGATGAAAAAAGCGGAAAAATGAATAACTTTAAAAAGAAGTTTTCCGGAACATCTAAAACAAAAAAAATAATTGCACTTATATTGGTTATAGTAATCGTAATTGTGGCTGTTAAAGCTTGCTCCGGAAAAGGTAAAAACGATGCAATGCAGGCGTCAACATATACTATGGATACGGCTGTAAGAACAAGCATTGTCGAGAGTATTACGGGAACCGGTACTTTGGAGCCGGCTGATAAATATACAGTTACAACGCTGTTAAAGGGAGACGTACTCAGCGATGCTTTTGAAGAGGGCGATATAGTTAAGGAAGATCAGACTCTCTATCAGATAGACTCATCAGATATGGAAACAAGCATTGAAAAAGCACAGATTTCGGTTTCGTCGGCACAGCGAAACTATAATACAGCTGTAAAAGCGCTTGATAATCTGAATGTAAAAACAAAAGTAGGCGGAACTGTAACGGATGTTCTTGTAGAGGTCGGCGATGAAGTAAGCGCAGGACAGGAAATCGCAAAAGTCAGAGACGATTCCGTAATGACAATTGAACTTCCGTTCCCTGCTGACGAAGCGGATACGTTTTACATAGGACAAAGCGCAGAAGTAACGCTTTACGGTTCTTTTGAAACTTTAAGCGGAACAGTTGCTTCCGTAAGCGGAGCTACACAGGTTATGCCGGGAAATATGATTGTTAAAAATGTAAAAATAAATGTAGACAATCCGGGAGCTATTTCAGAAGAGCAGATGGCAACGGCTGAAGTAGGAACATCAGGTTCAACACAGAGCGGAAAATTCCAATATAAAGAAAACAGAAGTGTAAATGCCGAGGTCAGCGGAGAAGTTGTTGAAATAGTAAACGATGAAGGAGCATTGGTTTCTGACGGAAGCACTATTATAAGATTGGAAAGCGACAATGTTACGGATTCTGTTAAGTCTGCGTCCGATAATGTAAAGGACGCGCAGATAAGTCTTGAAAACCAGTACGAAAACCTTGAGGACTATACTGTAAAATCACCCATTAACGGTACGGTTATAGAAAAGCTTGTCAAAGCAGGCGATACTATTGACGCAGGTGCAAAACTCTGTACTATATACGACTTATCTTATCTTAAGATGACGATGAATGTAGATGAGCTTGATATAAATAAAATATCTGTAGGACAGGACGTTACAATAACGGCTGACGCTGTTGAAGGAAAAACTTTTGCAGGTAAAGTTACAAAAATAAACATGGCGGGAACGACTACAAACGGCGTAACAACATATCCCGTTGAAGTGCAGATAGATAACCCTGATGAAGATCTTCTGCCGGGAATGAATGTAAGTACGGAAATAGTAGTTTCACAGGCTGACGACGTTATAGCTATACCTGTAGGCGCTGTTACAAGAGGAAACATGGTTCTTGTAAAAACAGGAGCTAACAGTTCGGAAGATCCGTCAATTCCGGAAGGATATGAATATGTTGAGGTTGAAACAGGCATAAGCAATGACAGTTATGTTGAAATAAAGAGCGGCATAAACGAAGGCGACGAAATTGCTTATATATTCAGCTCGTCGTCTGATATGTTCT
>URLB01000009.1 GCA_900548595.1 uncultured Eubacteriales bacterium | reverse complement strand
CGTCGAGTTGAGCGAACGTTCTGTCCTGAACAAGAGCTGCTCTGTGGCTGTTCCTGATTTTACCCGCGGTGCCTGGCGTGATTATAAGCCCTGGCCTGTGATTGACATGAAAGATATTTTACACGGATAAATTGTAGACAAAATAAAACTCCTGAAAGCCGGCTGCTCTTTCGATAGCCTGCACTTTCAGGAGTTTCGTAAGTAATATGATAGCATTGTTTATTTCTTCAAAAGAACTTCTTCGATAGCCTTTTTGAAATCAGCCTTGCTCATGGCACCTCTTGCCATCTGCGGTTGTTCGCCCATCGGACAGAACAGGAGGGAAGGAATGCTTCGGATGCCGAAAGAAGCTGCCAGTTCTTCTTCTTTTTCCGTATCGACCTTATAGATGTCTATTTTTCCTTCATATTCGCCTGCCAGCTCTTCCAGGATAGGGGCAATCATTTTACAAGGACCGCACCATGTTGCGAAAAAGTCTACAAGTACAGGTTCTTTAGATTTTATAACTTCGTTTTCAAAAGTTTCGCCGGTTATTACAGATATCATTGAAAATTCCTCCTTTGCAGTCTAATAGCCTTTTTATCATGGGTGTTAAAGATTTTTACAATATAAGTATTATACCATGTATAATAAAATATTCGTTAGGCTATAATATTGTTGAGGATGTTGTTAATCCCCCAACATTACAGCATCCTTTCTACTTCTTCCCCTTATTGTTGTGCAAAGACGTCCTTATTCGGACGTCTTTGTCTTTAATAATGTTCGATATCTATTTTAGCAGGGGTATAAGTCTTTTTTAATGTTTTAAGACATATTTTTTCAAATTTATCGGTTATATCGCTTACATAAAAAGCATTCGTTTGTTTTTCTGTACCGCTGTTCAGCATATTTTTTTCCTGAAGTATCTCTTTAATACTGAAAGCCGTATTTTTTGCGGGGTCGACGATTTTTATTTCATCTCCTATTGTTTCACCTATGCACTGCTTAAGCAGGGGATAATGAGTACATCCCAGAAGAA
Source organism: uncultured Eubacteriales bacterium (assembly GCA_900548595.1). GTDB lineage: Bacteria > Bacillota > Clostridia > Lachnospirales > Anaerotignaceae > Metalachnospira. The sequence goes on along the minus strand of URLB01000009.1, from coordinate 23,639 downwards.
GAGTGTCGATTCCGCAGCAAATAAGTTCGTCAAGGTATATAGAGGCAGTCATTTTTGCCACATCATTTTCATACCAGCCTTCTTCGGCGAGTGGAACAAAAAGAGGACACGGCTTGGAAAAAACTTCTATACTGCTGTCAGCCTGATGTATAAGACGGCTGTACATACCGCTTCTTACTGTAGCTTCAGTACCTATGATACCGACTTTTTTATTTTTGGTTGTTTCCAGTACGCTTTTTACTCCGGGTTCAACAACGCCTACAAACGGAATATCAAATTCTTTTCTAAGCTCTTCCATGGAGTTTGACGAAACGGTGTTACATGCCGCTATTATAGCCTTTACGTTCTTTGTCATCAGAAAACGTACTATTTGTTTGGAATATTTGGTTACAACATCTTTAGATTTGTCTCCGTATGGAACTCTGGCAGTATCTCCGAAGTAAACTATGTTTTCATTAGGCAGACATTTCACTATTTCTTTGACAACTGTAAGCCCTCCGACGCCGGAGTCAAATATTCCTATTGGTCTGTTGTCCATATATTTACCTCCGCTTGTTTAAAGAGAGAACCTTTCAATAGCTAATTCGATTAGATTGTCAAGAAGTTCTGCGGTTGATTTTCCGCATGCTGCCCAAAGCATACTGTACATGCTTATGGGTGTGAAACCGGGAAGAGTATTAAGCTCATTGAAGATTACGTTCTCGGTCTCGTTTTCAACAAAGAAATCTACCCTTGCAAGTCCGCTGCCGTCAACGGCATTGAAAACCTTAACAGCCATTTTGCGTATCTCATCCTGTTTTTCGGGAGAAATTTCAGCGGGAACTACTGTTTTTGACTCGGCGTTGTTATACTTTGCGTCATAGTCATAAAATTCGCCGGCCGAGAATATTTCTCCTACGCATGAAGCTTCAACATGTCCTCGGTTACCAAGTACCGCGCACTCTATTTCTCGTCCGACTATTCCTTCTTCGACAACTATTTTACTGTCGTGGACAGCTGCGACTTTCAAGCCTTCCATAAGCTCTTCTTTATTATGAGCCTTTGTTATACCGACTGATGAGCCTGCGTTGGCAGGTTTTACAAAACATGGGTATCCAAGCTTTTTTTCTATTTTTGAAGCTGTGGTTTTTATTCTTTTTAAATCTTCGGAATGAACCTCAACATATTTTGCCTGAGGAATCTTTGCGTTTTTGGCAATTATTTTTGTAAAGGCTTTGTCCATAGATATGCTGGATGAAAGAACTCCGTTTCCTACATAGGGTATCTGCGCAAGTTCAAATAATCCCTGTATAGTACCGTCTTCTCCGTATTTTCCGTGAAGAACGGGGAAAGCAAGGTCTATGGGTATAAGTTTTACTTTACCGCCTACGGTTTTAAGAAGACCTTTCTGAGAAGCGTCGGGACTTAAAACAGCCGGAGTTCCGAACTTTTCCCACTCGCCGTTTTTGATATTTTCCACCGGACCGTTATATATCATCCATTTTCCGTCTTTTGTTATACCGACGGGAATTACATAATATTTTTCCGGATCAAGATTAGAAATTATTGTAGAAGCGGACACCCTGGAAACCTCATGCTCCGAAGACTGACCGCCGAAAATAACAGCAACTGTTAGTTTATTCAACGATATCCCTCTTTCTATAATAAAAGAATTATTATTTGAATACATTATTACTATTATATTCAAAAAAGCAGTCCTTGACAATAGTGCATATTATAGATTATAATATTTAAGCAAATTAGTTGTAAAAGACACTTTTGTGTTTAATAAATTTTCCATGCTAGCCGGGGAGGCAGCGGCGCCCTGTACCCACAATCCGCTATAGTGGGGGTGATGTCCGCTTTGCGGATGCTTATCTTTTACGGCTGCCCTGTTGAACTGATGTTGAAAGATTGAGTCTTGTGCAATAGGAACCTGTGAACCGTGTCAGATCCGGAAGGAAGCAGCACTAAGCAGTCATTTCTATGTGCCACGAGGTCGCTTGGTCCGAGTCGGTGATGCAGGTAACGCGCAGAAGAGGCAGACAAGAAGCGGACGCATGGATCCATAATATTGAGAGAATGGGTTTAAATTTAACAATTTAATCCCTTTTTTATTTTATAAAAGTTTTATATTGAGTTCATATTGCGTTAACAATGCGATGATATAATCTGCACATAAATAAAAAGTAAATCATATTATAATGTTGTTTATGTGTGGAGGCAGGAAATGAAAAGTTACAGCCACAGACTTATTGGCATTGCTATATTGGAAAATATGTTGCAGGCAGAGAACCGGTTGTCTAAGCAGGCGTTTTTATTGGGATGTGTTGAACCCGATTATAATTTTATCACATATTTCAGAGGCTCGGTAAAACATGATACGCTTCGCGGACATAATTATGAAAATTCTTTTGAATGTATGAGGAGAATATCGGATAAACTAATTGGTAAGAGAGTATGGGGAGCAATGGAGTATTATAGGCTGGGAAAGCTTATTCACTATATTCTCGACGCGTTTACTTATCCGCATAACGGTATTTTTTCAGGAAGCATAATGGAGCACAGAGAGTATGAAAGAGTATTGGAACCGAAGTTTAATTCAATGATAATGTACTTTGATTGGAATATACAGTATAATAATATATTAAATATTATAGATTTTATTGCTCGATATCATAGTGATTATATTAAAGAAAAACCCGGAATAGATAACGATATAAACTATTCTCTTAACGCAGCCGCTTCCGCAGCCGCGGCACTTTTGCCGTGCAGAAGAACTGTCATGGGAGGCTATGCGCTTATCGTAAATAAAACTTAATGGAGGAAGCAATGCAAAGTTTTGAGTTTGCCGTTCTTGATTTTATACAGAACAATATAGCCAATGATTTTTTGGACTTTATTATGCCGAAAATAACGGCTTTGGGTAATGTAGGCGTTTTATGGATTGTACTTACGGTTATATTTTTAATATCAAAAAAATATCGTTCGACAGGCTGGGTAATGCTGATAGCGCTTGTATTGGATTTGATATTATGCAATATTATTTTAAAACCGCTGGTAGCCAGAACAAGACCCTATGACATTAATACGGCGTTTGAATTGCTTATACCGGCTCAACATGACTACTCGTTTCCGTCGGGACATTCGGCTGCGTCGTTTGCGGCTGTTTCGGCTATGTATTTTACAAAATGCAGCCTATGGAAACCTGCTGTATTTGTCGCCGCGGCAATAGCATTTTCGAGATTATATCTGTATGTACACTTTCCTACAGACGTTGCGGCAGGAATACTGCTTGGAATATTAAGCGGTTTGGCGGCAGCGAAAATATATAAAAGATTGTTTTTGAAAAACAGGGAAATAAATTTTTAGGCATTTTTAAATATTGATACAGAGAACCCTTGAATACTTTATTGTTATTCAGGGGTTTTTATAAATAGCAGAAATTAATATTATTTGAATGACAGGATAAAAACGAATGAAGACAGACGGTTTTATAGGAATACTCGCCTTGATTTTTTCACTGAATATTGATATATTATAATAGAATTATTATGCGGAAGGGAGACTTTAAGATGTCCGCTTATCAGGCTCTTTACAGAAAATTCAGACCACAGACATTTGAATATGTTATAGGCCAGGAGCATATAGTTAAAACGCTTAAAAATCAAATAAAAACGGGACGCGTTTCTCATGCATATCTTTTCTGCGGAACAAGGGGCACGGGAAAGACATCTACGGCTAAAATATTTGCGAAAGCAATTAACTGTATGAATCCGATAGACGGGGAGCCGTGTAACGAATGCGAACTTTGTATGGCGGCAAACGAGGGCAGAAGCGTAAATGTTATTGAAATAGACGCAGCTTCAAATAACGGCGTCGACAATATAAGAGAAATCCGTGAGGAGGTAAAGTATCCTCCGTCGGAAGGAAATTATAAAGTTTATATTATAGACGAGGTTCACATGCTTTCGCCTGGGGCATACAATGCTCTCTTAAAGACGTTGGAAGAGCCACCGAAGCATGTTATTTTTATATTGGCTACAACAGACCCTCAGAAAATACCGGCTACGATACTTTCCAGATGTCAGAGGTTTGATTTCAGAAGAATCAATGCTTCAGAAATAGCAAAGACATTGGGAAGCTATGCGGAAAAAGAACAAATAAGCGTTACGGAAGAAGCACTTTATCTTGTAGCAAGGCTTGCCGACGGCTCCATGAGGGACGCACTGAGTATTCTTGACCAATGTACGGCATTTTATTATAATGAGGAGCTTACTAAGGATAAAGTTTTGGAGATAGTCGGTTCTGTAGATGATTCGGTGTTTTTTGAAATGACTTCAAAAATAATGGATAAAGACGCTGACGGGCTAATGAAGTCAGTCGACGACATGATGATGAAAGGCAGAGATCCGGGGCAGTATGTAAACGATTACATAGGACATCTGAGAAATCTTATGATAACGGCTTCGGTATCCGACTCGGCAAAAATTCTCAATGTATCGTCTGAAAGCGCTGAAATGCTAAAAAAGCAGGCGGAACAGATTTCAAAAGAGGAGTTAAGCCTTCTTATCAATACTTTTTCGGAATTGGCGGCTGATATGAAATATGCGGCTAATAAAAGGATACTTCTTGAGGTATGCCTTATAAAACTGTGCGCACCGGTTACGGAGGCTGATTTTACTTCCGTTGCCGCTAAACTTTCTGCTTTGGAAAGAGAAATAAAAAGCGGTAAATATATAAAAAATACAGTTGTTCGTGCGGAAGCCGATGAAAAGCCGAAACAGCAAAAAAAAGTAAAAAGAGCCGTCAGTGAAGACTATAAAAAAGCTATCGCAATATGGGACGATATTGTGGGAAGTTTCAGCACTCCCGATGATATTATTGTAAAGAAAGCCGAGCTTAAACAGCTTGACGGAGACAAAATATATATTGTTGCCGATAACGAAATAAACAGCCGCGTTTTAGCCGGAAAGACAGAGGAAATAAAAGCGGCTTTTGAGAACAAACTCGAAGCTGAATTTGAACTGGAAGTTATATCAAAAGAAGAATATACAAGAAGATATGAACTGATTTTCGGTACTGCCGAGGAAGAAGACTCCTTTGAGGAAGAAGACTGGGCAGGACTTATACCGGGAATAGAGATTGAACCGTAAAGTTTTAAAACAATAAAAATTTTATTTTTCAGGAGGATTATATTATGGCAAAAGGATTTGGCGGAATGGGCGGTATGAATATGAACGCTCTTATGAAACAGGCTCAGAAAATGCAGAAGCAGATGGAAGAGGCGCAGGCAGCTCTTGCAGAGCAGGTAATAGAAACGACTTCGGGCGGCGGAGCCGTTAAGGTAAGCATTACAGGCAAAAAAGAAATCAAAGAAATTAAAATAAATCCCGAAGTGGTTGATCCCGATGATATTGAAATGCTCGAGGATCTTATACTGACATCTGTAAATGAAGCGTTAAGACAGGCGGACGAAGTTGCTAACGGTACAATGTCAAAAATAGCCGGCGGCGGTCTCGGCGGAATGTTTTAATTTCAGAGGCGAGCGATGAACTATTACGGAGAGCCTATAACAAGGCTTATAGAAAAATTTGCTTCACTCCCAGGAATAGGAAGAAAGTCTGCACAAAGACTGGCTTTTTATGTAATAGGAATGGAAGACAAAGATGTAAACGATTTAACGGACGCCATAATATCGGCAAAAAGAGACGTTAAATATTGTTCCGTATGCTGTAATCTTACGGACTCTGAGATATGTCCCGTATGCTCGGATAAAAGAAGAGACCATAAGACTATAATGGTTGTGGAAAATCCGAGAGATATGGCGGCTTATGAAAAAACGAAGGAATACATGGGAGTATATCATGTGCTCCATGGCGCAATATCGCCGATGACAGGGGTATCTCCGTCTGATATAAAGCTGAAAGAGCTTTTAACAAGAATACAAAACGATACGCCTGATGAGATTATACTTGCAACAAATCCGAATGTGGAGGGAGAGGCTACCGCAATGTATATAAGCAAGCTGATAAAGCCTCTCGGAATAAAAATAACAAGAATAGCCAACGGTGTTCCCGTAGGCGGTGATTTGGAATACGTTGACCAGGTTACGCTTACAAGAGCCCTTGAGGGACGCAGGGAACTGTAAAATATCAGGAGGGATGAAGTTGAGTTACGCTGATAATGTTTTTATAGAGAATTGCAGGGATATACTGGAAAACGGATTTTCAACCGAAAACGAGAAAGTGCGTCCTGTATGGGAGGACGGAACTCCTGCCTATACAATAAAAAAATTCGGAGTTATAAACAGATATGACCTTTCAAAGGAATTTCCCATACTTACTTTAAGATATACGAATTGGAAAGCCGCTATTGACGAGATGCTTTGGATATGGCAGAAAAAGTCAAACAGAATAGAGGACTTAAACTCCCATATTTGGGACTCGTGGATGGGCGAGGACGGAACAATAGGAAAGGCGTACGGATATCAGCTTGGCATAAAGCATGAATATAAAGAGGGAATGTTCGATCAGGTAGACAGAGTTATTTATGACCTTAAAAATAATCCCGGAAGCAGAAGGATAATGACAAATATTTATAATTTTGAGGATTTGCATGAGATGAATTTATATCCATGCGCCTACAGCATGACATTTAATGTTGTTGACGGGAAGCTTAATGCAATACTCAATCAGCGTTCTCAGGACACACTTGCCGCAAATAACTGGAATGTTGTTCAGTATTCGGCGCTTATGCACATGCTGGCGCAGGTAAGCGGACTTAAGGTCGGCGAACTTGTGCATGTTATTTCCGATATGCACATTTATGACAGACATATTCCGCTTATAAAGGAACTTATAGCCAGAGAGCCTTACGCTGCTCCTAAATTTGAAATAAATCCCGATATTAAGGATTTTTATGAGTTTACTGTAGACGATTTTAATATAGTTGATTACAAACACGGAAAGAGCATAGGTAAAGTGCCTATAGCGGTCTGATTTTGAAAGGACAATAAAAATATGAAGGTTCTGCTTACAGCCCTCAATGCAAAGTACATACATTCTTCATTGGCATTAAGAAGCCTGAAGGCATATGCCGATCCCGAGGGAAAGTATACTTGTATAAAGGAATATACAATTAATAACAGAGTTGAATTTATAGTAAGCGATATTTATAAGGAAAAACCCGATTATATCGGGTTTTCCTGCTATATATGGAATATTGAAATGATAAAAAATATCGCAAGAAGACTGAAAAAAGTTCTTCCCGAAACCGTTATGGTATTCGGAGGTCCTGAGGTAAGCTATGACAGCGCGGATTTTTTACGTGAAAATGAATTTGCCGATATTATTATGAGAGGCGAAGGGGAGAGAACGTACAAAAATCTGCTTGAAGCATGGACATGCGGGTGTGAATATTATAATGTAGACGGAATATCCTACAGAAAAGACGGAGTTATATCGGAAAATCCCAATGTTGAGCCTCTTTGCCTTGATGATATTCCTTTTGTGTATGATAATGCCGAAGAATTAAAAAATAAAATAATTTATTATGAGACTCAGAGAGGATGTCCTTATAATTGCCAATACTGTCTTTCTTCGGTTGAAAAAGGAGTAAGATTTTTATCTGAAGAAAGGGTCAAAAGCGACCTGAAGTTTTTTATCGATAATAAAGTAAAACAGGTAAAATTTGTTGACAGGACGTTTAACTGTAACCATGAACATGCAATGATGATATGGAAATATATAATGGACAATGACAACGGCATTACAAATTTCCATATGGAAATTACCGCCGATATTCTCAGAAAAGAAGCAATAGAAATGCTTAGAAAAGCAAGAACGGGACTTTTCCAGTTTGAAATAGGCGTCCAGTCTACAAATGAAATGACAATAGACGCCATAAAGAGAAACACTAAATTCGGAGGTATTACCGATGTAGTAAAAAATATTGCCGTCGGAGGAAATATACATCAGCATTTGGACTTGATTGCAGGCCTTCCCTATGAGGATTATAAGTCGTTTGAAAAATCCTTTGATGATGTATACAGACTTGAACCCGAACAGCTGCAGCTTGGGTTTTTGAAGCTTTTGCGAGGATCGGGACTGAGAAAGGACGCGGAAAAATACGGAATAGTATATACGGACGAAGCGCCTTACGAAGTGCTGTATACTAAAGAAATGACGTTTGACGATATGTTGAGACTTAAGGGCGTTGAGGAAATGGTCGAGACATTCTATAATTCGTCAAAAGCGCTGAATACGATAAAATATGCGGTAGATATTGTCAGAAAACCGTTTAAATTTTTTGAGGATTTATCAATATGGTGGGCAGATAACGGTTTTGATGAAATTTCTCACAGCAAGACGGAACTTTACGGCAGACTGTTTGAATTTTTAAGAAACTACTTACCGTTGAAAGAACATATAGACGATATAAAAGAAATTTTGAGATATGACATTTTTCTGGGCGATAATTTTAAAAATATACCCGAAAGCATTGCCGGAAATATGAGTGATGACGAGAAAAAGTTTGAAAGAGATTTTTATAATGACGAAAATAATGTTAATAAATATATTCCCAAGTTATCATCCTATACGCCTAAACAGCTTTTGAGAATGTGCAGGATTGAATTTTTCAATATAAATCCGATTACTAAAAGAAAAAGAAAAACGGCGGTACTTTTTAATTATTACGGAAGAGATGCTATCTTTAATAAAGCGGAAGCAGAAATCGTATGGGAGGAGGAAGAATGATGGAGTTGCATGAAAGAGTTATAAAGGTTCTGGATTTGTTGGAAAAACATTATGGGCCGACAAAATGCTATCTTACGCATGAAAATGCATGGCAGCTGCTTATAGCAACCATATTGAGCGCCCAGTGTACTGATGACAGAGTGAATATTGTTACAAAAGATCTTTTTAAAAAATATACCGATATTAAGGCGTTTGCCGGAGCCGATTTGCAGGAATTGGAGCAGGATATACGCTCTACAGGATTTTACCATAATAAGGCAAAAAATATAATAGGATGCTGCCAAATGCTTTTGAGTGAATACGGCGGAGAAGTCCCTCAGGATATTGATAAGCTGACGAAGCTTCCGGGCGTCGGAAGAAAAACGGCAAATGTTGTACGCGGGAATATATACGGAATACCAAGCGTCGTAGTCGACACACATGTAAGGCGTGTTTCAAATATGCTCGGATTTACAAACAGCCAGGATCCCGTGAAGATAGAATTTGAGCTGATGGAACTTCTGCCTGTAGAAAACTGGATTGCATATAATACTCAAATAATAGCGCACGGAAGAAAGATATGTATTGCGAGAAGACCTAAATGCGATATATGCTTTTTATCGGAACTTTGCGATCATGTACAAAATAATAAGGAACGGGAATAAATATACTGCCGCTGATTTATCAGCGGCAGTTGTTTTTCAGCTCTAATTTTGTAACGTCTCCGATTACTATTATTGCCGGAGATTTAGCGTTATTTATACGGCAATCATCAGATAAATTTTTCAGAGTTGAGCGTATGGTTATTTTGTTTTTTGAATTTCCGCCTGATATAACGGCAGCCGGAGGATTTTCGGGTTTTCCGTATTTTATAAGTGAATTACATATACTTTCTATATTTGAAAGACCCATAAGAAAAATCAAAGTTCCGTGAAGTTTTGCCAATGTTTCCATATCTTCCGAAATACCGCTGTCCGATGTATGGCCCGTAATTACATGAAAGCTTCTGCTTAAGCCTCTGTGGGTTACTGGTATGCCTGCTTCTGCCGGTATTGCAATGGCGGATGTTATTCCGGGAACTGTATCAAAAGGTATGCCGTTTTCTGTTAACGCCGTTATTTCTTCACCGCCCCTGCCGAATACAAAGGGGTCTCCGCCCTTGAGACGGACAACGGTATTTCCTTCGAAAGCTTTTTTAACAAGTATATCATTTATTTTATCCTGTTTTATATAAGCATGGCCTCCGCGTTTTCCGACATATATTTTTTCACATGATTCTTTTGCAGTTTCCAAAAGTCCTTCGTCGATTAAATCATCATATATAATGACGTCTGCGTTTTGTACATAAGTCAGCCCTTTTACGGTTATAAGATCGGCTGACGAACATCCTGCGCCTACAATATGTACGAAACCGTTATTTTTTATATTTTCGCCGTTGTATTTCTTTATAAGGTTTTCTATATATCCGCGTTCGGGTATTCCGTTTACGGAAAGACATTTTGATAAACACTCTTTTAAAAATTTTTTTCGATTTTTGCTGTCGGCAATATATTGTTTTGATAAAGGTCTTATGCTTTCCATAAAATCCAGAATACTTTCTATATCCGACGGAGTGTTTTTTTCAAGAATGTTTCTGTAATAAACAGATAAATCGGGACTTATCCCACCGCTTGTTATTCCTATAGACAGACTTCCTTTTTTAAAAAGAGACGGGAATATAAAACTGCAATCATCTTTTGAATCGACTGCGTTTACGGGAATATTTTTTTCAAGGCACAGTATCGATATAGTGTGATTAAGAGACGGGTCATCGGTAGCCGCAATTACAAAAAAATTATTTTCTATATCCGTCGGAGAAAAAATTCTGTTGTATATAAAAAGATTTTTATATTTTATATCATATATTTCATCGCAAACATCTTTTGCAATAACATTAATAACAGGGGAGTACGGAATAAGTTTTTTGATTTTTCTTGCCGCAACTGATCCTCCGCCGACGATAAGACAGTTTTTGTTTTCTATATCTGTAAAAAACGGAAAATATCCCATACAAATCACCTCTTATTTTTCATAAAGTATGTCAGCCATTTTTTCATACGCTTCTCCCCATCTTTCATTTGGCTTTAGATTATATAAATATGGGTCGAGAACGTAATAGTTGCCGTTTTTTACGGCGCTTAGAGACTGCCATGCGGGATTGGAAGTAAACAGATGGTCTATATTTGCTATGGCCGCTTCTTTATCGGTACCCTGCGGAGTAACGAAAATATAGTCGGGATCTGCCTGTAATATTGCCTCAAGGCTCAGATTTTCCGAGAGAGATGCGTTTCCGTCCGCTATATTTATACATCCGAGATCGGAAAGAATTTCTCCGCATACGTTTCCTTCGCTTCCTTTTGCCGTTACGCTCGAAGCCGATGTGCGTAAATAGAGTACTTCGGGAGAACTTCCGTCAGCCTTTTTTACGGCGTTTTCTATTTGCTGCTGAACATCAAGACCGTTTGCTTTATACAAATCTTTTCTTCCTGTTATATCGGTACAAATATTAAGCATATCGAGATAGTCGTCAAAACCTGTTACATCAAAATAAGCGCATGGTATACCGAGGCTTTCAAAAGTTTCCATGAGATCGAGATTGGATGATGTTTTTACGCTTCCTATTATAAAGTCTGGTTCGGCGCTCAAAATAGATTCGAGGTTGGGTTCTTTAACCTTTCCCGTGTTTATAACATTATCGGGCAAGTCAAGATTAAGGGACGCCCAAGAGTCGTCGCATGCGCCTGTTACCGTACCGCCTGAAAGCAGCCATATATCTGTAAAAGAGCCTATGAGAGTTACAACGCTTTTAGGCGAGCTTACAGAGACTTCCCTGCCTAAGTCATCGGTAAAAGTATATTCTGCCTGAGCGATTTGAGTGCTTTCGACATTATTGTCAGAAGACTTGGCAGTACAACCTGTCATTATAATACCGATAAAAACAAATGGTAATATTTTTTTACAAAAGTTTTTTTTCAATTTTTTGTCCTCCTTTTATTGGGCTAATTATAAAAGTGTACGATATTTAGACGTTAATTTCAAGAACTATATAAATTGTTTATTATATAGAGCAAATTTATATTTGCATTTATAGATAGTATGGAATCAAAAATAATGAATATAAAAGACTTAAATGAACCAAAATAAATTTGGGTGATTAATTTTGGAAAGAAAACAAAAAACAATTTTTATAGGGCTTATAACAGGACTGGCGAACGGACTGTTCGGTTCGGGAGGGGGAACTGTTGTTGTGCCGTGTATGGAAAAATATTTGGATATAGACGCGCATAAGTCTCATGCAACGGCAATAGCCATAATACTGCCGCTTTCTGCTTTATCGGCTATAATATATTTGTTCAAGGCGGATATTCCGTGGATTGAGACAATAGCGGTTTCTGTCGGCGGCATTATAGGCGGATTTATAGGAGCTAAACTTTTAAATAAAATTTCGGGAAGGTGGCTCCATATTATATTCGGAGCCGCTATGCTGATGGCGGCGGTGAGGATGTTTATATGATGAATGTGGTCTTCTTGGCAGTTATAGGATTGTTGTCGGGAATTATAAGCGGAATGGGAGTAGGAGGAGGAACGATACTTATACCTGCGCTTGTCATGATGACGGATATAAGTCAACAGGGAATACAGGGGATAAATCTTATATATTTTATACCGACGGCAGTGATAGCGCTTATAACGCATGTAAAAAGCGGAAATGTTGAAAAAAAGGTTGTAAAGCCGATAGTTATATATGGCATAGTCGGCGCTGTTATAGGCTCTTTAGCGGCAATAAGTATTGATTCAGGTATGCTTAGAAAAATATTTGCGGTATTTCTTGTTTTTATGGGAATAGGTGAATTAAGAAAAAAATAATTGTAATATACTTCGTATATAACTATAATGTATACAGTAATAATTTATAGTTTGGAGAGGTGTATTGTGTTTGAAATATTAAAATCTTTAATTTTCGGTATAGTTGAAGGAATAACGGAGTGGCTTCCCATAAGCAGTACCGGACATCTGATATTACTTAAAGAAATTTTGCCGATGAATGTTACAGAGGAATTTTGGAAAATGTTCGAAGTTGTTATACAGCTGGGAGCTATACTTGCGGTTGTATTGATTTTTTGGCATAAGATTTTTCCTTTCAAAAAAACAAAAGGCCGAGTAAGGGTAGACATGGAAAAGATAGACATGTGGCTTAAAATAGTTGTTGCGTGTATACCTGCGGCGATTGTAGGATTATTATTTGACGACAAGATAGACGAACTTTTTTATAACTCCACAACTGTCGGAATAATGCTTATTATATTCGGTATAGCATTTATAATTATTGAAAATAAAAACAGAGGCGTAAGGCCTAGAGTAAGACGCTTAAGTGATATTACATACAGAACAGCCTTTGTAATAGGATTATTCCAGCTGATAGCCGCAGTATTTCCGGGAACATCAAGATCGGGGGCAACTATTGTAGGCGCTTTGCTTATAGGCGTATCAAGAACTGTTGCCGCGGAATTTACATTCTTTTTGGCAATACCGGTAATGTTCGGAGCCAGCCTGCTGAAACTTGTTAAGTTCGGTTTGTCGTTTACGGGTATGGAAGTTGCAATACTCTTAGTCGGTATGATATCCGCATTTATAGTTTCTGTTATTGTAATAAGATTTTTAATGGCTTATATTAAAAAGCATGACTTTAAAGTGTTCGGATGGTATAGAATTGTTTTGGGAGCTATTGTACTTTTATATTTCGGATTGGCAAAATAACTTAGGGACGGATATTAAAGAATATCCGTCTTTTCTATTTGGATAAATTTGACTATTTCACGGAATGATATGATAAAGTAGAGGAGAAATAAAAAAGCTCCGATAAATCGAAGCTTTTAAAAATGCGGTTAACAGGGCTTGAACCTGCACTCTTTCGAACCGGATTCTAAGTCCGGCGCGTCTACCAATTCCGCCATAACCGCTTATTTAAGACAACAAAAGCAAGCTATCAGCTTGCCCGATAAACATAAGTGCCTAAAGTTCCCGAGAAAGGAAACCGATATAGGGACATTATTTATATTCTTATTATAAAATATACGGCAAAGCTTTTCAACAGCTTTGCCGTATTTTTTTATGAACCAGGAGGGATTCGAACCCCCGACCCACGGCTTAGAAGGCCGTTGCTCTATCCAACTGAGCTACTGATCCATATTTAAAACATAATAAAAGCGGGTGAAGAGAATCGAACTCTCGTGTTCAGCTTGGAAGGCTGACGTTCTACCATTGAACTACACCCGCACTGTTTATTGGTTGTTTTGTCAATCAACAATACTTATTATATTCATATAGGTGCTTTTTGTCAACACTTTTTTGAAAAAAAATTTAAAAAATTATCAATCGGCTGAGAAAGCCTGTAATTTAGGGCTTTTAGGAGCAAAATCATTTAAGAAATTTATCTTCACTATGATATGCTTGAGCATCGGATATAATAAATTGATTTATTTTATTATATCGGAACTATAGCTTTAAGTAGAAATCTATTACCCATGTAGCTTTTTAGTAGTATCATGAACAAACAAATTAGTATAAAAGATATGATGAATTTTAAAATCAATAGCACTAATTAATGATATTATATTGATTTTTTTAGTATGTTGTACTAGAATATCTAACTGCAAAAAGAAATTTAATGTATTATTAATCGGAGGTAATTAATGTGAGGCTGGATTTGACTGAAGGAAGTCCTTTTAAGCTTATACTTAAATTTTCACTTCCCATACTTATAGGTAATATATTTCAGCAGCTTTATAATATGGCGGATACAATAATCGTAGGCCATACCGTATCGTCTGACGCAATGTCCGGAGTAGGATGTACATCGTCTATCAGTTTCCTTATATTGGGACTTGTTTGGGGACTTACATCGGGATTCGGAGTAAGAACGAGTCAGTTTTTCGGAGCAAGAGATGAAAATGGATTAAGAAGAAGTATCGCGGTATCGTTTGAACTATGCTTAGTAATGACGGCACTTCTTACGGCGATTTCGGTTCCGCTTGCAGGCCCTTTGCTTAAAGCAATGAATACGCCGGAAAGCTATTATGAATATGCCTACTATTATCTTGTTACGATATTTTGGGGAATAGGAGCAACTATTTTATATAATATAGCCGCAAATACACTTAGGGCGGTTGGAGACAGCAGGACGCCTCTTTTTTGCCTTGTGTTTTCGGCAGTATTAAATGTAATACTTGACTTTGTTTGTATAGTAGGTTTTGATATGACGTATATAGGAGCGGGATTCGCAACGGTTGTCAGCCAGTTTATATCAGGCGCTGTGTGTATAGCCTATATGTTTAAGGCATACCCTGCTCTTAGGTTGCATAAGTCAGACTGGAAAATTGACTTAAATATGATAAAGGGACATATATATGTCGGACTTCCTATGGCTCTTCAGTTTTCCATAACCGCTGTCGGTTGTATATTCCAACAGGCGGCGCTTAACGGACTTAACAGTTCCATGCCGGGCGTTGTAACAGGATATACGGCGGCTACAAAAATAGATAATATAGCAAACCAGACATTTAACTCACTGGGAACGGCATGCGCTACATATGCCGGACAGAATTACGGAGCGAAAAAATTCGACAGAATAAAAGACGGCGTCTTTGCCTCAATGGTATATTGTATTATATCGTGGGGATTGGGACTTGCTTTCTGCCTTGGATTGGGTGTTCCCATGACCGGACTTTTCTTAAACGGCGCAAGCGGAGAGGCTGCGGCATACTATTCTGAAATGATAAACTATTCGATGGAGTTTCTTATTTATCAGAGTATTTTTTATCCGTGCCTCGGAATAATATTTATTTACAGGAATACCCTGCAGGGAATAGGAAAATCAGCGGTAACAACCATAGCAGGTGTAACGGAACTTGCAGGAAGATCGGTTACGGCGTTTATACTCGTCAAATACATAGGGTATGTCGGAGTATGTCTTTCAAACCCTATCGCATGGGTTGCAGCTGATATTTTTCTTTTAGCTACATATTACATTACTATGAGAAAGTATAAGGAAAAAGGAGAGTACAGCATTAAATCGCTGTTGTTGCGAAAAAAGCAACTGAATTAAGAAAAAAATAAAAAGTAAAAAATCAAAATTAACCGTTTGTTTTTGTTATATGACAACGTCAATATATAAAGCAGACGGTTATTTTTATTGGATTAATCGGAGATAATATAATGTTGAAAAATAATAGATTTGTGTATTGAATGGAAATCGGTAAGTATTTAGATTTTTAGTTAAAGATGTTTACGATGTTGATTAAAATAATATCTGTTATTATTTCCATTAAAAATATCGGCTTTTGTTTTCAAAAACCATAAAATTTGGTATACTAAACCTATCTATGTTTTCGGAGTGGTAATATGGAGTTTTTTAATGAGCTTTATATAGGTAAAGATATAGCGGATATCGATTTAATTGTATATATGCTGAAAAACGTAAAGGAGCCGGCAGGCATATTTTGTATATGCAAGAAGAATAACGGTGGAAAATTTATGTATGAAATTATGAGTTCCAAGGAGCTTTTAAAAGAAAGAAACAGAGATAAATATACCGTTTACGGAATTGCTGCCGGTAAATACGAGGCGTTTGAACTTCTGAGATATATGTTGGAGGACAGACATGAATTTTAAAAGGATTATACTGTTTATATCGGCGATATCACTGATAGTTATGACTCTTTTAAATGCGGTTTCCTTGGCTGTTTTCGGAAATATGGAATATTATAGGAAAGAGCTTGAAAAACATACTGTTACCGATAATATAGACATGGATATGGATGACATAATGTATGTGATGGACGAGCTTATGCCTTACCTTAACGGAGACAGAGAAAATTTGGAGAATATTATTACCGAAGTGAACGGAGAAACCCGTGATTTTTTCAGTGAGAGAGAAAAAATACACATGGCGGATTGCAAAGTAATATTCGATGCGGCATTTAAAATAAGGACTGCGTCTACTATTATATTTATAGTTTCCGTACTGCTGTTAATAGCCATGAAGGGCATGGATGTCGGAAAGTTATTATTATATGCCGGTATAATATCGATTGTCGTAATTGCTGCGGCAGCTGTTATCGCCGTTGCGGCGGCAATTGATTTTAACAGGTGTTTTGTGATTTTTCATAAATTGTTTTTCGATAACGACCTTTGGCTGCTTGACCCCGAAAAGGATATGATTATAAATATTCTTGTAGAACCGTTCTTTGCCGATATGGCGCTTAAAATAGCAGGTTATTGTTCCGCTGTTCTTGCTGTCTTAGTCGGCAGTGGCGCGTGTGTGTATATTACTGATAAAAAGAGGAGAAATATATGACGGCTGTACTGAAAGTATTGAAAATAGTTGGTAAGGTAATACTATGGGTATTGGCTGCTATTTTCATTATGATTGTTGCGGCGCTTGTATGTCCTGTTTCCTATGATATAAATGGGAAAAAGTATGATAAGACTGAATTTTTGGCAAAGGTCAAATTATTTTTCGGACTTATAACCCTGAATTTAAGTTATGATGAAAACGAATTTGAAACGATTATAAAAATATTAGGGAAAACAATAGGCTTATCGGAAAAAGAAAATGTTTCCGAGACAAAAGAAGATAAATCGGAAACAGAAGAATTAAATAAGAAATCGGCAAAAGAACATTCAAAAGCTGTCGTAATAAAGCAGAGTAAGGAATTTTCCGAAAAAAATGAAGAATATAAAGCGGCTGAAAAACAAAAAAAACCGAATACCGTTATATCCGAGCCGACAAAAAAATTTGATGAAAACGAAGTAAGGAAAATAAAACTCGAAGACATTAAAGAACCGAAGTGCAGCTTGGAAAGCGCAGAAGTAAAAGTCAAACGTATAAAAATGTCCGAGGATTTTGCGGAAGAAGAGGAAGAAATTTCCGAGAAGCATGAAAAACCGGATTTTAATTACTTTAAGAAAATGCCTAAAGAGGAAAGAAAAGAACTGATTAACGCTGTATTTAAACTTATAAAATCAATATTGAGAAGTGTTAAACCGAAAGATTTTTATGCGAAGGGAACAATAGGTCTTTCGGATCCGGCAATGACGGGTCAGATTGTAGGGGCGCTTTGGGCGCTTAATGGAATTTTGAATAAAAAAATCGAAGCGGAAGCTTCCTTTGAAAAAGAAATTATTAATGGTGAAATAGGCATTAGGGGAAGAATAGTTCCCGCAATGATGCTTTTATATATTTTAAGATTCATAACCGTTAAACCGGTTAGGGAAATAATTATTTTATTGGTAAAGGGTGATTGATATGGAAAACGGAATAGGAAACAACCTTGAAATATTAATGGACAAGATGGACAATTTTGTCTCATCAAAAACAGTTGTCGGAGAACCCGTAGTAGTAGGTGAAGTAACGCTTATACCGCTTGTAGACGTGTCTGTCGGCGTGGGAGCAGGCGGCGCAAATAACGGAGCAGGCGGCGGAGGTCTGGGGGCAAAAATAATGCCCAGCGCAGTTATTGCGATTTCCAACGGAACGGTGCAGCTGGTAAACATAAAAAATCAGGACGCGGTAAGTAAACTGATTGATATGGCTCCGGGTATAGCCGCTAAACTTAACTTCGGTTCTGCTTTCGGTAAAAAAGAGGAAAAGGAAGAAAAAACCGTAAAGTTTGAGGAAAAGACAGTTGTAGAGGATTAAGTTTATGACTCTTATAGAATATTTTGATAAGGATACTATAAAAAATATACTTGCCGTGCTGACGCTGAAGCCCGAAAGAGTTGTATACATTTATGACAGTGCGATAACGGACGGAAGATATTTCGACGCATTAAAAAAGTGTTTTAGAAAACACATACCTCATATAAAACTTGAAAAAGTTGCCGTTGATATAAACAGTGTTCAGGATATTTATGAAAAAACCTGCGCTGTAATAGATAAATACGGCGAATGCGCAATGGAAATGACCGGCGGCAGCGAACTGATGATGATAGGCGGACATAAGGCCGGCGTTGAGAAAAAAGCGAAAATATATTATACTGATATTGCCGCAGGCAAAATAAAGGATATAGACGATCCCGAATTTGCATTGGATACCGCAAGGCTTACGCTGGAGGATTTTGTTGACGCAAAAGGAGCGGCATTTGTCGGTGAATCCCATACGGAACCTGATGAAAAAAACTATGAAGACATATTGGAAATGTGCCGATATATTTTCAAAAATCTGAGGGACTGGAGCTATACATGCGGATATATTCAGGCGGCAAGGTCCGTAAGTGAAGCGGGACTTCATTTTTCGGCAAACATACCGTTTCTTCATAAAGACGGAAAAAGGTATAAACCCGAAAGAAAAATGATGGAAATGTTTGAGAAGAACGGTTTTATAAGGGAACTAAGCATGAACGCCAACAGGATAAGTTTTACTTACAGTTATCCGGAGGCGAAAACATATCTTTCTACATATGGTCTGTGGCTTGAAATGTACGTATTCATAAGCGCGAAAAAGCTTAATCGGTTTTCCGATGTTAAATTGGGAACAATGATAGACTGGGACGCCTATGATGATGTGTCAATGGCGGGAAACGAGATAGACGTTATTATTATGGAGAATTCCATACCGGTATTCATATCATGCAAACTGAGGCGTATCGCAACTCCCGATATAAATGAACTGTATATACAGAGAAAGAGATTGGGAGGATGGTTTTCCAAGGGCGTTATAGTTACATCGGGTGATGATAAAATAAAAAATACGGGAACATTTAAAAAAGCGGAAGAGTTTGGTATAATAGTTTTTGACAGAAAAGATATAAAGAGCCGCGATTTTGGGGAACGTCTTTACAAAGAGATTTCAGGACAGGATATAGTTGCGCTGAAATGGCAGAGAGTATAAGACATATAGGCGGAAAACAAGGGGAAGAGAGGAAAAAGTTATGAGTATACAAAATGATAAAGAAAAAGTGCCTTTTTATTGCAGCTGGATATTTATTGCCATAGTTTGCCTTTTACTGTGGCCTTTAGGTGCTGTTCTAATGTGGAAAAGGGGACAGTACAGCAGAAAGACGTGTCTTAATTTAGGGAAGATAGCTATGGTTTTCGGAGTTATTTTTATGGTAGGAGCAGTTGCCATAGCAATATTTGCAGGAGAAAGTTATATGATATTCTGCGGTATTTACGGTATTTTAGGTGCCGTATTTGCCAGAATGGGATATGAAGCCTATAAAAAGGCTAATGTATACAGAAAGATAATTTTCGAAGTTGAGGACGAAGGAACATTGATGGTACCGATGCTTGCCGATGAGATAGGTATGCCGGAGGTAGACATACTTAAAAATCTCGATGTTATGTTTAAGAAGAACCTTCTTCCTGAATATGAGCTTGCAAGGAATAATAAAAAATTAGTAAAAAAATAAACGGTAAAAAGTCCTGAGCATATATACGTTGCCGATTACAAAATCGAATTATTATAGACGTATGTATGTCGGGACTTTTTTATCGCCTGAAAATATGTATAAGCTTAAACTATAATTAAAACGTACGACGTTCGTTGACTTTTAAATTTTGCTTTAGTATAATAACGACGTTAAAAAGAAAGGGAGCGATACTGATGAAAAGAAAATTGCTGATTTTGGCGGCGGCTTTGGTTATAGCGGTTTCGGCGGTCGGCTGCGGTAAAGATGAAGATAAGACTGACGCTGAAGGAAGTCAGCAGACGGAACAAAACACAAATGACGGAAGCGCTTCCGATACTTCCGATGAGGATTTTACAAAGATAACATCTGAAGAAATCGACGCTATGGCAGATAATGAATTTTATGCTGCCAATGCTTCCGGAGTTGAAATAACCGATATTTATGTAGCGGTAACAGGAGCGGGAGATTGGGGAGAAAATCTTTTATCATCACCAATAGCGGACGGAACAAAGGTAAAACTTTCTTTGGATAATCCCGATTTTGAGGCTTCGTATGATATTTGTGTAGTAGACGCAAACTCCAATACAACGGAGTACTATAACTTTGATATGAAATCAACCGTACAGGTAACGTTCTATGAAAACGCACAGTGCGATGTGTCCACAATTTAAAAAAGAGTGAAAAAAATGACTTTGATTTTTAAATCAAAGTCATTTTCAGTATTATACGTTAAATCGGAATAAAACAACGTCTCCATCTTTTACAACATATTCTTTTCCTTCGGATCTTACAAGTCCCTGCTCTTTTGCGGCATTATATGAACCAAGACGCATAAGGTCATCATAAGATACGACTTCTGCTCTGATAAAGCCTCTTTCAAAATCACTGTGTATTTTGCCTGCCGCACCCGGAGCTTTGGTTCCTTTTGTGATAGTCCATGCTCTTGACTCTGTGGGACCTGCCGTTAAATAGCTGATAAGTCCGAGAAGTTTATAACTGGCTGATATAAGCCTGTCAAGTCCGCTTGCCGACACGCCCATATCCGCAAGAAATTCTTTTTTCTCATCTTCGTCAAGTTCGGCGATTTCCTCTTCTATTTTCGCACATAAAACAAACACTTCAGAGCCTTCGTTTTCAGCGTATTCTCTTACTTTTTTCACATAATCGTTTTCTGCGCCGTCGTCTGCAAGATCGTCTTCGCACACGTTTGCAGCGTAAAGAACCGGTTTTGATGTAAGCAGAGTAAGGCTGTCTACAAAAGCTTTATCGTCGAGATCGTCAAATTCAACAAGACGCGCTGATTTTCCGCCTTCAAGTTCGGTTTTTAATTTTTCGAGAATTACAAGCTCTTTTCTGAGACTTTTATCTCCCTGAGCGGCTTTGGTTGTCTTTGCAATCCTTCTTTCAAGTATTTCCAAGTCCGAGAAAATCAGTTCCAGATTTATTGTTTCTATATCTCTGACGGGGTCTACGGAACCGTCGACATGTACAACGTTTGAATCGTCGAAACAGCGTACAACATGTACGATGGCGTCAACCTCTCTTATGTGGGAGAGAAATTTATTTCCGAGACCTTCTCCTTTGCTTGCGCCTTTAACAAGACCGGCAATATCAACAAATTCAATAACAGCAGGCGTTATTTTAGCCGAGTTATATAATTTTGCAAGATTGTTAACACGTTCATCGGGTACGGCAACTATGCCGACGTTGGGATCGATTGTACAGAACGGATAGTTAGCGGCTTCGGCCTTTCCGGAAGTCATAGAATTAAAAAGGGTACTCTTTCCGACGTTGGGAAGCCCTACGATACCTAATTTCATATTTTGTTTCGTCCTTTCATTGTTCATATTGCGCCGAAATAACGGCACGATTAATTACAAGTATATCACAAATTTCACCGAGTACAAATATATTTTGAAATATAAAGAAGGTCAAGTGAATATATTACATTTAGGGAAATATGAAGGTTATACTAAGGAGGAGACGTTTTGAAAAGGTGGGGATTTAATTACAGGCTGTTTTTCAAAAAAAATATGACGGGATTGACTGTGCTGGCGCTTTTCGGAGCGTCAGCGGCAGTATGGGATAACGATTTGTTTTTAAAAAGCATAGCGCTGTCGGAAATAATGCCGAAAAGAACGGTAACAATTTCGACTCTTTCGCAAATTTATGCTTCGGAACACGAAAGCAAAATAAGTATTGAAAAGAAAAACGGTAAAACTCCGCAAAAAGAACAGACAAAACCTGTAGAGATTGACCCCGGAGAGCTGTTTGTAATGACAGACGAAGAAAAGAAAAATTTTTCGGATGTTAATTATTTAAAGAAAAATATGTTTATAGTAGACTCCAGAACAGATATAAGAGAGGGAGATATAAACGGTGAGAAGTTTATTAACATGGATTTTTCCATAAATAAAGAAACCGATGGGCCGAAAATACTTATATTCCATACTCACTCACATGAAAAATTTGCAGACAGCGATCCATCCATGGGGAATAAAGGAGGAATTGTAGGCGCAGGTGAATATCTGAAAGAATTGTTGGAAAACAAGTACGGAATAGAGACGATGCATTGTACGGAAAGTTTTGACTATGTGGATTCTAAAATGACGACTACAGGAGCTTATGAGAGAATGGAACCGGTCATTGAAAAAATATTGGCGGAAAATCCGTCCATTGAAATAGCGATAGATCTTCACAGGGACGGATTGGGCGATGAGACTAAAAAACTTGTAACGGAGATAAACGGAAAGCCGACTGCACAGATTATGTTTTTTAACGGCTTATGTAAAATATATGAAAATGATAATCTTGTACCGACAGCAGGATTGGATAATCCTTATTTGGAACAAAATCTTGCATTCAGCTTTACAATGAAATATGCCGCCGATAAAATGTATCCGGGCTATGCCAGAAAAAATTATCTTAATGCCTACAGATACAGCCTTAATATGCTGCCCAAGTCTCTTCTTGTAGAAGTGGGGGCACAGACAAATACACAGCAGGAAGCAATGAATGCAATGGAGCCTTTGGCTGAAATACTTGTAAACGTAATAAATAAAAATACATAATTACCATACGATTGTGGGAACAATGAATATATGTTATTCAGATTTGTTTTATATGGACTGCTTGGCTGGGGACTGGAAATTTTATGGACAGGCATAAATAGCGTAAGAAACGGTGATAGGACTCTGAGAGGAACGTCTTCGTTATGGATGTTTCCGATATATGGTATGGGAGTACTGTTGGAGTCGATAATTAATCTTCTTACAATGCTTCCGTGGGCAATCAGAGGAGGTACGTATATGCTCTGCATTTTTATAGCGGAGTATGTCTTCGGACGCATTTTAAAAAAATATTCCGCCTGTCCGTGGGATTACAGTTCAAGCGCATATTCTATACAGGACGTTATCAGGCTTGATTACGCTCCGTTGTGGTTTACGGTCGGTCTGGTTTATGAATGGGTAT
>URLB01000008.1 GCA_900548595.1 uncultured Eubacteriales bacterium | reverse complement strand
GAATTTTAAAAAAGGATTGAAACTTGGTTTCAATCCTTTTTTACGTCAACAGCACTGTAATTCCTCCGTTAAAGAAAGATTTGACGCAAGTTCGTTTTCTATATATTCCGGAACATCTTCATACTTAATATCAAGGGCTACAGCAAGTTCTCCGTTAAGCAACTCCTCCGCGCGTTTCATATAGCGCTGATCTGTCTGGCTTGGCTTTTTACCTTTTTCAGCCTGCTTTTTGCTTTTAAAATATACTGTTTTAATAAGTCTTACAAGATCTTCGCAATCATGCGAAAACAAAGAAGACTGGTATTGTTCCGTCAGCTGTTTTTGATTGCAATTATTTAATTCTTTACTTTCTATTTCGGGTATTTTTGATATGAGATTTAAAGCTTCGGTTTTTGTAATTACAGGACGCATAAATACTTTGGTGTCAACAGGTATAAAGATAGAGCCTTTTCCGTAAATGGGGGACAGCTTGTAATAAAGTCGGTCGCTGTTTGCCATTTCTTTAAGCGGACAAATATCGTCTACACGGCATACGCCTTCGTTGTTATAGATTATTAATTCGTTCTTACTGAACATTACTTCACCTCCGTAGTTATATGACAGGTTTTAATATATCGAAAATAACAGCTGATATATATAGTTTAACATAATTTTGACAATAATATAAGGAAAATATTTAAATTAAGCCAAAATAGTGATAAAATATAACTTTTTATATTTTTTACTCATTTGTATGTAACAAATAAAGTTGAACTGAGATTTTATTATAGATTTTCAGTAAGATAATACTGTTTTCATTGAAGAATTTACCGTTGAATTAAATCTATTATTTTCCCAAGGCAGTAACAATAAAACAGATACACAGATAGCATATATATTTTTTTGTCTTAAATTATTCCATTTCAGACAAACTAAGGCGATAAAAATCTATTATTTTGATAAACAGGCGTAAAAACGTGATTTTTAACAAAAATACATTTAATTTTGTTAAAATTTTAATTTTTAATTATATAAATTGTGTATTTAGCCGTGTCAGATAAAAAAATGTCCATGATAAAAAGACAAAATGGCTTGTTTTAGACATAAAAAGATGATTAGTTCACTGTATAAACACAAAGAGGAAAATAATTTTGTTGACTAAAATATTTTTTATTCTTATAATGTATTCGGAAAGAAACAATGTTTATATAAAAACTTTAATAAAGACAAATATCAGAGGAGGAAAAATAATGGTTTCATTGGAAATGCTTTTTGACGCTCAGAGAGTTTTAAGAGAAGTGGCAACTGTTACGCCGGTAATAAAGGCCGATAAAATAGCTGAAAATATATATTTAAAATCAGAAAATTTTCAGCTTACGGGATCTTTTAAATTAAGAGGCGCGTACTACAAAATATCAACTCTTACTCCTGAAGAAGCCGCAAAGGGCGTTATTGCATGTTCTGCCGGCAACCATGCCCAGGGCGTTGCGCTTTCAGCTACCAGAAAAGGAATAAAATCCGTAATATGTATGCCTGCCGGAGCACCTATTTCTAAAGTAGAAGCTACAAAAGGATACGGCGGAGAAGTTGTTCTTGTTCCCGGGGGATATGACGATGCCGCTAAAAAAGCGGAAGAGCTTATGCAGGAAGAAGGATACACTTTTGTACATCCTTTTAATGATGAAAAGGTAATAGCCGGTCAGGGAACTATAGGTCTTGAAATTATACAGCAGCTTCCAGACGTTGAAGCGGTTTATGTACCTATAGGAGGCGGCGGACTTATAAGCGGCGTTTCATACGCTATTAAGGCTCTTAAACCCGACTGCAAGGTTATAGGAGTACAGGCTCTCGGAGCGCCCAGTATGTATGAATCTAGAAAAAAGGGTGAAGTTATACAGCTTGAAAAAGTAGCGACTATAGCCGACGGAATCGCAGTAAAGAAACCCGGAGATTTAACATTTGAGATGTGCCAGAAGTATGTCGATGAAATCGTTACTGTATCCGAAGAGGAAATAGCAACGGCAATACTTACTCTTATGGAAAAGCAGAAGACTGTTGCAGAAGGTGCGGGAGCTACGGCGCTTGCTGCGGCAATGTTTGATAAAGCGAACCTTAAGGGCAAAAAGTCAGTTTGTATTGTATCAGGCGGTAATATTGACGTTAATACGCTTTCAAGAGTAATTACTCAGGGACTTAATAAAACAGGAAGAATAGCAAATATAGAGACAAAGGTTGTTGATAAACCCGGTCAGCTTATTTCTCTTCTTCAGCTTATTTCTCATACAGGAGCAAATATAATAAGCATAAACCATGAAAGAGAAGATTTAAGATCGGAAGTAAATTCATGCGTTGTTACTATGGTTCTTGAGACAAGAAACACGGAACATGTAAACCAGATAAAAGAACTTTTGGTGTCCAACGGATACGAAATTCTTTAATAAAAAAATTTTAATGAAAAGGAGGATAGCCAAAAAACAATGTTTTTTGGCTGCAACGAAGAATGTCAAAAAAGAAAATAGGACTTCTCCCAAAACTTATTATTGCTATAGCCCTCGGTGTCGCTGTAGGAATGGTAGCCCCCGAAAAATTTATAGCGGTATTTGCAACTTTCAACGGAATATTTAACCAGTTCCTTAATTTCGTTATTCCGCTTATTATTATCGGATTTGTTGTTCCCGGTATTGCCGATCTCGGTACAGGAGCGGGAAAGACATTGGCGATAACAGCATTAGTAGCTTACTTATCAACGATTATTGCCGGAAGCGTAGCTTATTTTGTAGACAGCGCAACATTCCCTGCATTCCTTGAGGTAGGTTCAATTGTTCTTGATAATGCCCAGAATGCCGAAGAAACTATGGTTGCGGGATTATTTACAATAGAAATGCCTGCAATAATGGGTGTTATGAGCGCACTTATACTTTCATTTACTCTCGGACTTGGAATAGCAGTTACAAATGCGGAAAGACTTAAAGGAATCTTTAACGAATTTCAGGCAATAATATCAAAGGTAATCGCTAGTATAATAATACCTCTTTTACCTTTCCATGTATTCGGTATCTTCTCAAACCTTGCGTTCTCCGGAACTGTATTTGAGATAATGAGCGTATTTATAAAAGTATTCGGAATTATTTTACTCCTTCATATAGGTATACTTGTATTACAGTATGTTATAGCAGGAGCAGCTTCAAAGCAGAATCCGTTTGTATTACTTAAAAATATGATACCGGCATACTTCACTGCTCTCGGTACACAGTCTTCTGCTGCGACTATACCCGTAACGCTTGAGCAGACAAAGAAAAACGGAGTAAGAAATGAAGTTGCTGACTTTGTTGTTCCTCTTTGCGCAACAATACATCTTTCAGGTAGTACAATTACTCTTACAAGCTGCGCTATTGCAATAATGATGCTTAACGGAATGGAAGTAACATTTATGGCAATCCTTCCTTTCGTTCTTATGCTCGGTGTTACAATGGTTGCTGCCCCCGGTGTTCCCGGAGGAGCTGTAATGGCTGCACTTGGAGTGCTTGAAACAATGCTTCACTTCAATCCGATGATGCTTAACCTTATGATTGCCCTCTACATTGCACAGGACAGCTTCGGAACAGCATGTAACGTAACCGGAGACGGAGCTATTGCGGTACTTATTAACAAAATTACATCAAAAGATAAAGCTAAAGAATAACATATAATCTTAAAATAAACGCTCTGTCGGTATATCTGTCGACAGGGCGTTTTTATATTGCACTTTGGTAAGATAAAATCCCATGTTATACAGGAAAGTAAAAG
Organism: uncultured Eubacteriales bacterium; assembly: GCA_900548595.1. Taxonomy (GTDB): domain Bacteria; phylum Bacillota; class Clostridia; order Lachnospirales; family Anaerotignaceae; genus Metalachnospira. The sequence goes on along the minus strand of URLB01000008.1, from coordinate 24,099 downwards.
GATTTAGCTTTAAGATAAAATCATCTGAAGTATAAAGGATTCGATAGGAAATATATTTTGACACGTTTATACCCACAATAATACTCATATAAATAGTGAAATAATAGAGAATTTTGTATATGAGTGCTATAATCTAAGCAAACAAATCAGGATTCGGTAAAGGATGATAATATGATAAAAAAGTTTAATAGGATTGATGGCATATGCGTTGAAAAAATATATGGACAAGATAGATTCGGATATTCTCGGTCTGATTTTGATGATTTGTATGATCTTATAAAGTGGGCGGAACAAGGAGGTTATCAAGGTTCTGAATTAAAGTTTTATGATTTTTATACAGGAGATGTATACAAACCTTTTGATAAGAAAAGAAATGTTGCATATGGTGAACCTGTATATGTAGAAAGTTATTTATATTTTCTACAGGGAAATTATGGTAAGAATATAGTAACTTTATATAGATATCTCCCGGAAAAAGTGTTGGAAACGGTTGTAGAGTTTAAAATAGAAGAAGTTAATTTGTACAACTTGAAAATCATTGGCAATCCTCTTTTTATTATCAGTCAGGATAATGAAGATGGGTTTAGGTGTTATTATCCTAAAAAATTTTCATTTCCGCTTCAAGAACAAGAGTCTGTTATTTTAATAGAGGATGAAAAGATTTATTTAGAGAAATGGGTAGAAGAAGGTTGGGATGATGAAAATGATTGTGCAACAGATACATATCAATACTATAATAAAATTATTATAAAAGATTTTGCAGGCAATACAATTTCAGAAGAGATTGGATGTTTAAACCAATCTGAAAACGGAGATTGGTGGATTTCGTAACCTCAGGTTTTGGTATTTATTAGTGTTTATAAGCGATTCTTAGTATTAAAAAATCCCCACATAATGTGGGGATTAGATTTTTAAATCTTATCATTTTTACTCATTTTTACAACAACTCCGCTCAAAGCAAGAAGAGCAAGAGCGTTTGGTATAACCATAAGACCATTGAAAAAGTCCGACAGCTGCCAAACAAGTTCAAGCTTAAGAGTTGAACCTATGATTATAAATGCAACTACGACTATAGAGTAAATAATTCCGAATTTTTTTCCGAATAAATATTCAAAGTTGATTTTTCCGAAGAAATGCCAGCTCAGAATAGTTGAGAAAGCAAAGAAAAGCAGACATACTGCAATGAAAATATCTCCCCAGCTTCCGAAGTTAGATACAAAAGCGTACTGTGTAAGTTCAATACCATCGCAACCACTGGACATAGCACCTGTTGTAAGAACTGAAAATACAGTAAGGTTGAGAATTATAAATGTATCGATAAATACCCCCATCATTGCCGTAAGACCCTGTTCGTGAGGATTTTTAACAACCGCTCTTGCATGTGCATGAGGCGTTGAACCCATACCGGCTTCGTTTGAGAAAAGTCCTCTTGCAACACCGTATCTTATGGCTTCTCTAACTCCGATACCTGCGGTAGCTCCGAGAACGGCTCTGGGATTGAAAGCCGCTTTAATTATTGTAACAAACGCAGCGGGAACTTGTCCGATATTCATAATAAGAAGAACAAGGCTTCCTACTATATAAACGCATGCCATAATAGGAACTATTTTTTCTACAACGGAAGCAAGTCTTGTTGTTCCGCCGATAAATATTACAGAAGCTATAACGGCTAAAACAATACCTATAGCTATAGGAGGTATATTTATGTCCCTTGCTCTGAAAACGCTTGAGAAAGCGGAGCCGATAGAGTTTGACTGAACCATATTACCCATAAATCCGAGAGCAAGTATAATAAATACGGCAAATAACGCTGCTAAAACCTTTCCGAATTTTCCTTTAAAAGCTTGCTTTATGTAGTATACGGGACCTCCGTTTGTAACGCCATTTTCAACTACTTTATATTTCTGTGCAAGAGTTGCCTCCGCATATGTTGTTGCCATTCCGAAAAATGCGCTTAACCACATCCAGAAAATAGCTCCGGGACCGCCGCCTATAAGAGCTGTGGCAGCGCCTGTAAGATTTCCCGTTCCTACCTGAGCGGCAATAGCCGTAGCGAGAGCCTGGAAAGAACTCATTTCGCCGTTTTTGGATTTTTCACCTTTAAGTTTGATATTGCTGAAAACAAGCTTAAATGCTTCGCCGAACTTACGTACCTGTATAAAGCGCAGCCTGAATGTATAATATATTCCGGTGCCGCACAGTATGACAAGCAGAAGAAAGTTCCACATCAGTCCGTTAGCTGATTTTACAAATTCCAATAAAGTTTCCATATTCTTTTCCCCTTTAATTTATTTATTTTGTCGGCGCTGTTTTGCGCTGAGCATAAAAATAAGAGCTTCCGCTTTTTTGCGGCAGCTCTCTAAAGAGTAGAACAATTGCATTTATTATGCCCTGTCCTTTTGCCTGAGAGATAGACGGAAAAACCGCCGTACACCTTCGGCGCTCCTCAAGGGAGACTCTCCAGAGTTACCTTATTTGATAAAGGCAGAATTTAATATAACATATACACAACAAAAAGACAAGTGTTTTTGATAAAAATACAAATTTATTAAATTATAGGTCGTAAGTATTGTTTCTTCCAAGTTTGTATGCCGTCTTTATAATGGCTTTTTCTTCGGAAGTTAATTCCCTTTCCAATGATTGGGAAAAGTATTTGAACATAGACTTGGTATTTATTCTTTTGGCTTTTATTTTTGGTTTTACAGATTTAATATCCGACGGTTTAAAACGTTCTGTAATGAGAATTTCGGGTTTTACGATTCTAAAAACTTCGACTGTATATTCGGCGTCGTTAAGGGCGTTATGGAAATCCGAAGCTATATTTATATTCAGCATTTCAACAGCTGTTTTTAAACCTATTGCCTTTCCTGGTTCATAATGCAGATATGATGTTGCGAAACTTTGTATATTCATATATCTGTCGGGTATTTTTGACGATGGGAGACTGTGATATTTTATATTTCTGTAAAGTGATTTTATGTCGTCTGCGCCCCATGAACAAAGTATATCATCGGGAGAAACAAACTCGCATAAATCACGGAAGACCTCGGCAAAAGGATCCCCGTTTTTAAGATCGTCCTGAGTGATAGCCGTTATCTTTTCTACATACGGATGTATACGTTTATATATTACAGGTTTTATATAGCGGTTGAAATGTCCTATAGTCTCAAAAGAAGAGTTAAGTTTGACCGCGCCTATTTGTATTATTTCAAATGGACATTCTGGGTTGCTTTTAGCTGATGAACCTGTTTTAAAATCAAAAGATTGGTTAAATTCCAGGTCAAAAACTATATAATTCATATAAAATCCTCCGGATAATAAGGAACTGCACATAACAGAACCTTGAAATTGTTTTGAATAAAGAAGAATTTAACGGCGTTTCGAAAATTTTTCTATATATGTTTGATGTGTTAAAGTACTTAATAAGTATATCATTTTTTTGAATAAGTACAATATTATTTTTTAAATATAATAAGGATATAAAAATCGGTTGTATAAACTTTCTTTAGGTGGTAAAATTTTATTATCGGAGGTGCGCATAATGAAAATATATTTTACTGAAGAAGATAAAAAGGAAGAATTTAATAAAATAGAGTTGGAAGGCGAAGACGTAATACTTATAGGCGAATACATAGAGCCTGTCGAAAATGAAGAAAATACTTATACTATAGTCGGAGACGCTGTTATAGAGGGAGAATTGTATCACGAGTTCGTTACGGTTTTTTCGCTGTTAGACGAACCGGAAGAAATGAGCGCAAGAGCTATAGCCCAGGCTGAGTGGGACTGGTTTGATTATGTATGTGATTAAACTAGTGTAAAATGCTGAATAATAATAAATGTACAGAGCTATGTTCAACAAAAATAGACAGGAAAATATGTACATATTTTCGGTGAATATAAAGGAGGATTTATAAAAGTTTTAAAGAATTATATAAAGTATAAGAAAGATTAATTTAATAAACTTAAATAACCACAACAAATAAAGGGGGAATTACCATGATTCAGATTCTTGCAGGTGAAAAAGGACAGGGTAAAACTAAAAGACTCATTGCAATGGCAAATGAGGCTTCCAAGACTATTGACGGAAATGTTGTTTTTATCGATGACGATAACAGACACATGTACGATCTTCATTACGGAATAAGATTTGTTGAGACTTCGCATTATAAAATATGTGATTATGAAGTTTTTATAGGATTTATTTATGGCATTCTTTCTCAGAATGGCGACATTCAGAAAATATTTGTTGACGGTTTGAATAATATAATAGAGTCTCTCAACTCTGATGATTTTGAGAACTTATGCGGAATTCTCGATAGAATTTCCAACAGCTATAATGTGGACTTTACGCTTATCTACAGCGCTCCTCTAAGCGCTGTTCCGGATCAGGTAAGAAAGTACATATGCTGATTTAAACTGAATAAATAATACAGCCGGTAGAAGCTGTATTTTAATGATTACATCCCGTCTTGTTCATAGACGGGATGTTTGTTTATATATAAAATTTCGGAGGTTTTTTAAAGCAGACTGTATTGAGTAGGGTTGACACAAATGTTTTAAATATTGTAAAATTTTAAGCAAAAAACTATATTGATAAGGAATTATATTATGGGAGAAAAAAATTTTGATTTATCTGACAATAAATGCGCAGCTATATCCGACATAATCAGAGGAGACAAGCCGAGTCTTTCTTTTGAGGTTTTTCCGCCGAAACAGGAAAGCAATTACGAAAGCGTAAATGAAGCCGTTAAAAAAATAGCCGAGCTGAAACCAAGCTATATGAGCGTAACATACGGAGCAGGAGGAAGTACGTCAAAACATACCGTTTCTATAGCCACGGAAATAAAAAATGATTTCGGAGTTACTCCGTTGGCGCATCTGACATGCGTTGCTTCAAATAAGAAGGATATCGTAAACCGCTTGAAGCAATTGCAAGAATGCGGAGTAACCAATGTTTTGGCTTTGAGAGGAGATATACCCGAAGGGTTTGATTCCGATAACGGAGACTATAAGTATGCAGCAGAACTTATAAAGGACATAAAGGATTTCGGAGGATTTTGCATAGGTGGAGCATGCTATCCGGAAGGTCATCCTGAAAGCGGTACATATGAAAATGATATTAAATATTTAAAAGAAAAAGTGGATATGGGCTGTGAATTTTTGACAACCCAAATGTTTTTTGATAACAATATACTTTATAATTTTATGTACAGGATTCGTGAAGCAGGTATAAAAGTTCCTGTAATAGCAGGTATAATGCCTGTTACAAATTCAAAACAAATAAAAAGAATATGCGGAATTTCGGGAACATTGCTTCCTCAGCGATTCAGAAGAATAGTAGACAGATACGGAAATAATACGCTTGCGATGAAGCAGGCAGGCATAGCGTTTGCTACGGAACAGATTATCGACCTTTACGCAAACGGTATTAATGCGGTTCATGTTTATTCGATGAATAATCCCGAAGTTGCCAAACAGATACAGAAAAATATTTCGGAGATAATAAAATGACGATTATGAGAGAATCGGTTGACGTTCCGAAAATAAATATGAAAGAATTATACAGATATATGGGCGTAACAGGAAATCCTGAGGAGTCTATAGTAAAATTAGCGTATGAAGCAGCCGAAAAAATAACAAGGGAAGCCACTTGCAGAATTTGCTATACAAGATTGGAAATAGAAAGACCGGATAATGACACAATAGTAATAGGAGACATAAAAACAAACAGTATTTTTTTAAAGAAAAATCTGCATGATTGTAAAGAGGCATATTTGTTTTCGGCAACAATCGGGGGAACGGTTGACCGACTTATTTCCGCGGCAAGAACGGCGCCGTCAAAAGCGCTTGCGTTGGACGCAGCGGCTTCCGCTTTGGTTGAGGCGTTGTGTGATGATTTGAACAGCAGACTGAAGTCTAAAGCAGCTGATGAAAAAAAGTTTTTAAGACCGAGATATTCGGCAGGATTCGGTGATTTTACACTTGAATATCAGAAGCTGTTTGTAAAAATGCTGGACACTCCCAAAAATATCGGGGTTGTCCTCAGAAACGGCTCAATGCTGTATCCTACTAAATCGGTATCCGCATTAATAGGCATTTCTGATACGGAAAGGAATTTATAAAATGAACTTTAGGGATAAGCTTAAAAATTCGAGAATAGTATTGGACGGAGGAATGGGAACCTTACTCCAGGAAATGGGGTTAAAACCGGGAGAAGCCCCCGAAATATGGAATATTACAAATCCCGATAAAATTACGGAAATTCACAGCGAGTACTATAACGCGGGAAGCAATGTAATAAGCACGAATACATTCGGCGTTAATCCGCTGAAATATACGGATTCGGAAGTGGAGAAAATGATTGAAGCTGCGTTTTTATGTGCAAAAAAGGCGGCTGAAAACTTCAAAGGAGACAGATATATAGCCCTTGATATAGGCCCTACGGGAAGACTTTTGAAACCGCTTGGAGACCTTGCTTTTGAAGATGCGGTTTCGGCGTTTTCAAAGGTTGTAAAGGAGGGCGTAAAAAATAATGCCGACCTTATTGTAATCGAAACCATGAACGATTCCTACGAAACAAAGGCGGCTGTTATAGCTGCCAAGGAAAACAGCGAACTGCCTATTATAGTTACAAATGTGTATGATGAAAGCGCAAAAATGATGACAGGCGCGGATATAGAAGCGATGATTGTAATGCTCGAAGGACTGAGTGTTGACGCATTGGGAATGAACTGTTCACTGGGACCTGCCCAGATGAAAGAATTTGTTCCGGAGTTTATGAAAAAGTCATCCATTCCCGTTGCGGTAGTACCAAACGCAGGACTTCCGAGAAGTGAAAACGGAAAAACAGTATTCGATATAGATGCAGACGAGTTTTCCGATATTATGGCCGATATAGTCTGGCAAGGCGTGAGAATAGTAGGCGGATGCTGCGGAACAACTCCCGATTACATAAGAAAGACTGTACAGAAAATAAAAGATATTCCCGTTAAAGAAATATATGATAAGGGGATAACTGCCGTTTCATCATATACACATGCCGTAAGAATAGAAGACGAACCGATACTTATCGGAGAGAGGATAAACCCAACGGGTAAAAAAAGATTTAAAGAAGCTTTGAGAAACAATGATATGGAATATATCCTAAGCGAGGGAATATCTCAGCACGAAAAAGGCGTACATATACTTGACGTAAACGTCGGTCTGCCTGAAATAGACGAAAAAAGCATTATATGCGAAGTAGTAACGGAATTGCAGGTCGTATCGGATCTTCCCTTGCAAATAGACACCGTTGACGCGGAAGCAATGGAAGCGGCTATGAGGCTGTATAACGGAAAGCCTATGGTAAATTCCGTAAACGGAAATCAGGAAAGCATGGATAAAATTTTCCCTCTTGTAAAGAAATACGGAGGGGCGGTAATAGCGCTTACAATGGATCACAACGGTATTCCCGATACCGCTGAAAAAAGGCTTTTAATAGCCGAACGAATAGTAAAGGAAGCCGAAAAATACGGAATAGGGAAAAAAGATATAATAGTAGACCCGTTAGCTTTGACAATATCATCGGACAGCGAAAGTGCAAACGTAACTCTCGAGTCTATAAAACTTATAAAAGACAGGCTCGGTGTTAAAACAAGTTTGGGAATATCGAATATTTCTTTCGGACTGCCTAACAGAGACTTTATAACATCGGCTTTTTATATAATGTCTTTGGAAAACGGGCTTAACTGCGCCATAATGAACCCGTATTCGACTGAAATGATGAAGGTCTATAATTCATATAAAGCGTTGAGAGGCATGGATAAAAACTGTGTGGAATATATCAATTTTGCTTCTTCGCTTACGGTTGAAACGGTTTCATCCGCAACTGCAAATACGGCTCATAATGCGGACGAGCCTTTGAAACATTCGATTATAAAGGGACTTAGGGAAGCCGCGGCTTCATACGCCGAGGAAATGTTGAAAAACTGCGAACCTCTGGAAGTTATAAATAAGCACATTATTCCTGCTTTAAATACCGTTGGAGTAGGCTTTGAAGAGAAAAAGATATATTTACCTCAATTGCTTATGAGCGCCGAAGCCGCTACGGCAGCCTTTGAAAAGGTAAAAAACGCTATGCCGTCAAACGAGGGGACAAGTTGCGGAGACATTGTAATTGCAACTGTAAAAGGCGATATACATGACATCGGCAAAAACATTGTTAAGGTACTTTTGGAAAACTTCGGTTTTAATGTAATTGACCTTGGACGAGACGTGGAACCGGAACTTATTTTAAAAACAGCTGAAAAAATCAATTGCAGATTGGTTGGACTCAGTGCGCTTATGACTACTACGGTTCCGTCTATGGAGGCTACAATAAAAATATTAAGAGAAAAAATGCCCGATACAAAAATCGTTGTCGGAGGAGCCGTTATGACAAAGGAGTATGCCGATATGATAGGGGCGGATCATTATGCGCCGGACGCAATGGATACGATAAGATATGCGCAGGAAATTTTTAACGTAAAATAAATTCGGTATCGGCGGCTTTTTATCGGTGTTCCGAAATTATGCTTCGGATTAAAAATAATTGAAATCCGAAAAGGGGTAACAGTATGCAGACGATAGACGAGGCTCTTGAGAAGCTTGAAAAATCGGAATTCAGAAGCAAATTTTGTTTAGATGAAAAAGAAAAAGAGTATGTGCGTAAAAATGGCATGGAAAAAATACGAAGTCATGCGGAAGAATTTATCAGAACGAGGATATCGCCTGCCGTAATAAAAAATGACGGCAAACAAACGCCTATGAGAGGACATCCTGTTTTTAAAGCGCAGCATGCTACGGCATGCTGCTGCCGAAAATGTTTAAATAAGTGGTACAAACTGCCTATAGAAATGCAGTTGACGGATATTCAGCAAACAAAGATAGTAAACCTGATAATGGCATGGATAGAAAAGCAGATGAATAAATAATGTAATACTGTATAAATTACGGATAGGGTGAAACTGCCGTTGAAATTTAAACAGTAAGCTGATTGGATATGAATTTTATAAAAAATGATAAGGAGGATTTTTATGGAACGGTTTGGAAAAGTTTTTAAAATTTTGTTTATAATCGTATCAATACTTACGGTACTTGAATATATGTTTGTTACGGGAATGTTTACGAGCGTTTTATGTTTGATGCTGGTTGATATTGTCGGTGTAGTAAATGTTATTGTTTCGCTGAAAGAGAAAAAATTTAATGAGGCTTTCTTGTACTTAATAGCTTCAATCGGCATAAGTATGGGTTATTGGAAACTGATGTTTTAAGAAAGAGGTATTCACATGTACTTATCAAAGCAGATGATAGTAATGCGCAGAGACTTAAAAATGCGTAAAGGAAAGATAGCGGCTCAAGCCGGACATGCATGTGTTACGGCTGTGCTTATGGCTCTGGAAAAGGAAAACAGGCTTAATCAGATAAGAACGGATGGAAAAGGAATATACTTGGCGCCGTCAAATATGGACGCTACTGCGTTAAGCGAATGGTTTGACAAGGGCGTAGCAAAAATATGCGTTTATGTCGATTCGGAAGAGGAACTTTTGGAAATAGACAGAAAGGCAAAAGAGGCAGGTATAATATCGGCTTTGATATGCGACGCCGGATTAACGGAGTTTCATGGAGAGCCTACATATACATGTCTTGCTCTGGAGCCTAAGAGCGCAGAGGAAGTTGATAAAATAACAAATGAGCTTCCGCTTTATTAAGACTGTTTTGACAAAAATAAGCGCAGCTGATATAATGGCTCATAATTGAATAATACGGCTAGGTGCCTTATTTAATATAAGGTTAAAAGGGAAACAGGTGGAAATCCTGTACGAACCCGTCACTGTAATTTGGGAGTAAATATCGATATGCCACTGTATTCGGGAAGGCCGATATGCGCTATGATCAATAAGTCAGGAAACCTGCCTGCCGGTGTATATGGGTGTATACCCCTGCCACGAGGTCTTGGCTGTTAAGGATATGGATTTTTTCATATTTTATTTGTATGTTTATACTTTTTCAACAATAGGCTTTTAATATGTAAAATATATAGGAATTTTATCTGAAGCTTAAATTTTTGCATATAATAAAAGATGATGTTTATACGGAATGAGTAAATTTATGCAGTAAATATGGTAATGCGCCGAAGTTGGTAAAAACCTCTTCGGCTTTTTTATATTTTGTGAGAGGTAAAATAATGGAAGAAAATTATAAAAAAACAACGGAAAAGGAAATATTGGCTGTAAGCTTCGGTACAAGCTACAATGACAGCAGGGAGAAAACTATAGGCGCCATAGAACTTGAACTTATTAAAGAATATCCCGATTATGAAGTATGCAGAGCTTTTACAAGTCAGGTTATAATAGATAAGCTGCAAAAAAGGGACGGTACAAAGATAAATAATGTTACGGAAGCGTTGGAAGAAGCGTTTTCAAAAGGAGTAAAAGAGCTTATCATACAACCTACTCATCTTTTAAACGGATACGAATATATGGATTTGGCTGATGAAGTAAAAAAATATAAGGATAAATTTGAAAAGTTATCTCTGGCAAAACCGCTTTTGACTGACGAGTCTGATTTTGTAAAAGTAGCCGACGCAATTATCAAAATGACCGAAGTATATAATAAATATGATACTGCCGTATGTTTTATGGGGCATGGAACAGGTGCTGCCGCAAATGACGTATATGAAAAACTACAGTATATGCTGTTTGAAAGAGGATACAAAAACTATTATGTAGGAACGGTTGAGGCAAAACCCGATATAGATGATCTGATAAAATGTGTGAAAAAAGGAAGCTATGGTGAAGTTGTGCTTCTGCCGCTTATGATAGTTGCGGGAGACCACGCAAATAATGATATGGCAGGAAACGATAAAGAATCATGGAAAAAAAGGTTTGAGGAAGAAGGTTATAAAGTAACGTGTATATTGAATGGATTGGGCGAAAATTCCGATATACGCAAAATATTTACGGAGCATACATACAGTGCAATAAGAAGTTTTAAGGACTGAAATATTTTGTTAATATGAAATAACGGCTGTGTTTTATATACAGTCGTTGTTTTTTATAAAAATAAAAATAACTTTTAAATTTTTATGGTATAATTATATTTAAACAGATATATAATAGGAGGCGCGCTATGGAGAATAATATTCTTTGGGGCTGTATAGCCAACAATTTTGAAGGAGCTGCCGAAGCCGCTTCTTTTTTTAAAAAAGGCGGACTTGAAACAGTAATTTACAGAGGAATACCGAAAACAGGAATTAATGAAAGTTTTAACGCAGTTGTTATAGACTTGGAGACAGAAAATCTAAAATCGGATAAGGCTGTCGAATTATCTCTGTCTGCTATAAAGTATTTAAAAATGATAGGCGCACAAAAATTTTATTATAAATACAGCTCAAATTTTTACAGGGCGTTAAAAAATAACGTCGGTCAAATATCAAAGGCATTAATGGACGAACTGGGAGTAAAAAAGACAATATTGTGCCCTGCGTTTCCGGAAAAAGGATACACGGTAAAAATGGGGATTGCTTATATAAACGGAGAGCCGATTTCAAAAAATAAAGGATATAGTTTGAATAAAAATGAAAGTGAAATAGCGGAGCTTATGGCAGATATAAGTCCATATCCGTGTATTAATGTTGATTTGGAAGAAATGGAAGAGGACAATGAAGAGATCTGGAACAGGCTCAATGAATTTGAAAAAATTATGGGAGCTTATTATATTGTTCCCGACTTTGTTTCGGAAGAGGATTCATACAGAATAGCCGATATATTCGGTAGTCTTGATTTTTTAACGGGCGGAGCAGGGATTATAGAGGCGCTGTCCGAGCGAAGTGGTATAAAAAATAATAAATTTGAAGGAACTGACGGAAAGGCAATTATAATTTCCGGCAGCTGTTCAAAGTCTTCTCTTGAACAGATAAATAAGTTTATAGACAACGGAGGTAAAGCGTTTAAAATAGACGCAATCAGACTTTTATATGAGAAACAGACGGTAGGGGATTTATGGAACTTCATGGCTGAAAACGGCGATGAAACCGTACTGATATACAGTTCTGATACGGAGGAAAATGTTAAATATAATCAAAGACACGGTGCGAAAGAAATATCCGAAAGCTTGAAAAATGCAGCTGCAGAGCTTGTTGAAACAGCGGTTATGAATGATTATAACAGAATAATAATTCTCGGAAGCGAGACTGCCGATGCCATAACGGATAAGCTGGGATTCGACTCTTATATAACGAGATGTTCTGCTGCAAACGGCGTACCTGTTATAATACCGGAAAAGAACAAAAAATTAAGACTGGTTATTAAGTCGGGTGATTTCGGCGATGAAAACTTTTTGCAAACGGCTGTTAAAATTACGAAAAAAATTTGAACATATAAAATAGACAAAGGCGAGACATAAAAGTCCCGCCTTTTATATGTTATTTCCGATTACACAAAAAAATATCAGTTGGACTTTTTAACCGGTATCCATACCTCGAATTTTGCATTTTGGGGGTCGGGTTCAAAGTAAAGTTCTATATCCGGACCGTTATCATATTCATATCCGGATGACGGAAGCCAGTCGGTATATATGTCTTTTTCAAGATTTTGTATTGCCGACGGGCATTCGCCTTCTCCGTAAAATACAGCCCATGTACGTTCCGCGACAATATATTCTTCCATATCTTCCGGAATATCGGAATGGGAGTTTACAGCTATAAAGTATTTCATATTATTCGGTGAAGTGCAGTCGCATACACCCATCATTCCTTTAATATCTCCGTTCATCACGGGGCATAATTTTTCTATTGTACCGTCAACTGCTGCCTTGTTCCAAAAGCTCGGTATAATCTCCATATTTTTTTCGATTTCCCCAAACATTGGGATAGATTTTCCGACAATTCTAAAACAAGTTCTTTTTTCGATTCTGTAATTCATTTCTTTCGCTCCTTTTATAGTCAATTTGAAGCTGATTGGCGGATATGATTTTACTTTAACAGACGATGCTTTTAATGACGACGGAGGCGTTTGATGGACGCTTTGGAAAGCTCTGTTAAATGAAGTAGGTGAATTGTAACCGTATTTAATGGCTGTGTCCAATATTTTTTCACCGTTTTGTATGTCCACGGCAGCCATGGACATTTTTCGCTTTCTTATATATTCCGATAATGTCATTCCAGACATATATGAAAATATTCTTTGAAAATAATATGGGGAACAGCAGGCTTTTTTAGCTGCTTCTTCCATATTTATTTCATCTGTCAGGTTATCCTCTATATATTTTAATGCTAAATTAAGTCTGTCAATTAAATCCACTATTATCAGCTCCTAATGAAATTATAGAAGTAAAAGAAATACAAATCCTCGCAATTTACTGACGAGTTTGTAAAGCTTATAACAATTCTAATATGTATATTGATATATGGCAATAAAAAGACGTTTTGAATAATTTATGGTTTTTTGCACATACTTCATTCGACGGAGGTGAATACATGGACATATTTATAAAACCTGTTAAAAAAGCAGTCGTAACGGGAAGAAGAGCTGTTATGCTGAAGGACATTGCCGAGGTTTACTGCCAAACCGATAAGTCTCTGAATGTAGGCGATATTATTGTATTTAATATACCTTCCGACAGTACCGGAAAGTCCTATCTTGTGTCGGCTATGGATATAGTTAAAGCTATCGGATATAAAATACCCAACGCTTCGATAAATAATCTCGGAGAGATGGATACCGTTATCGAGTATTTCCCTAAGCCTAAAAAGAAAAGTAAACCGTTTGAGATAATAAAAATAGCTTTTGTAACAGTAGTGCTTTTCGGAGGGGCTATGACCGCAATTATGAGTTTTCATTCGGATTCCCAGATGCCGGCTGTGTTCCAGACGATGTACAGGATTTTCTTCGGAGTAGAGTCGACAAAACCTTATATAATATATGTTCCGTACAGTATAGGACTTGCCGTGGGGATAATTGTGTTTTTTAATCACTTTATGGGAAAAAGCATAACAAACGATCCGACGCCCATAGAAGTACAGATGTCAACATATGAGAAAGAGTCGACAGACAGCGTTATTGACAGCCTCAATAAGGAGAAGGAAAATGAGCATAGTTAAATATATTGCTTTGATATTGTTCGGATTGGGTTCAGGGGTCGTTGTTGCTGCCGGCGTTTTTTCGCTTATAGCAACTATAGGCATTGTCCCGAGAATGGCGGAAAAGACAAAAACAAAAGACAAGATTATCATTTATGAGGACGCGATAACATTAGGAGGAATATTGGGGACTGCGGCTCTGTTTATAAATTTTTCACTTCCTATCGGAAAAGTTGCGGCAGCATTATTCAGCCTATGTATAGGAATATTTTTCGGTGAACTGGCTGTTTCGATAGCCGAAGTTTTAAATGTATTTCCCATATTTATGAGGCGTATAAGGCTGAAAAAAGGACTTCGGTTTTTTATTCCGGCAATTGCATTGGGTAAATGTGTCGGTTCGCTTATGTATTTTATTATTAAAGGATTTTATTCTTTACTTTAAGGAGGACAATGTTTTGAACAGCAGTGAGAAGTATAAAAAACAACAGGAATATGACAGTATGGTAAAAAAAGCTTCACCCAATAGTCCATTGCTTTCGGATTGTATAAAAGCTTTTGTTTCGGGAGGGCTGATTTGTTCTTTTGCGCAGGTCATGAGGAATTGGTTTTTGGCAAAGGGACTTTCGCAGGACGATACGGGACTTGCCGTTTCGCTTATATTAATCGGTATTACGGTTCTTTTAACCGGCTTCGGATTGTTCGGTAAAATAGGAAAATTCTGCGGAGCCGGGACTGTAGTGCCTATTACCGGATTTGCCAATTCCGTTGCTTCACCTGCCATAGAATTTAAGAAAGAAGGTTGGGTATTCGGCTTGGGGGCAAAAATGTTCCAGGTTGCAGGACCTGTAATTGTATATGGCACTGTAACGTCGTTTGCGGTGGGAATAATTTATTTTATAGTTGGGTTGGTGAAATAATGATTAAAAGAATAGGAAAGCATACGGCAAGACTTGAAAATCCCGTTTATATAATATCGGCTTCATCCACGGCAGGGAAAAAAGAGGGTGAAGGCCCTCTGGGAAAAATGTTTGACAAGGTATTGGATGACGATATGTTCGGTGAGGAATCTTGGGAGAAAGCGGAAAGCAAACTGGTACGGGAAAATTTTGAAAACGCCATAAAAAAATCGGGAATGACGGCAGATAACATAGATATATGTATTGCGGGAGACTTACTGAATCAGGTAAGCGCTACTACGTTTGGAGTTAGGGATTTTAATATACCTTTTATGGGGATATACGGAGCTTGCTCCACAATGGGAGAATCTATGGGAATGGGAGCTATGTTTATTGACGGAGGATTTGCGGAAAATATACTTGCGGGAGCTTCCAGTCATTTCTGCGCCGCGGAAAAACAGTACAGAGCTCCGCTCGGAATGGGAAACCAAAGACCGCAGACAAGTACATGGACAGTAACAGGGGACGGGGCTGTTGTTTTAAGTAAAAACAAAAAAGCCAATGCGCCTGTTATTACGGAAGTGCTGACAGGCAGTGTTGTGGATATGGGTGTAAAAGACCCCAATAACATGGGAGCGGCTATGGCTCCGGCAGCGGCTGAACTTATGATTTCTTATTTTAAGGAAACAGGCAGAACGCCTGATTATTTTGATGTAATAGCGACCGGAGACCTCGGATATGTAGGTAAAACTCTTACAATAGAGCTTTTGGCGGCGGAGGGATATGTCCTTAATGATAGTTATACAGACTGTGGAATAGAGATATACGACAGGGAAAAACAGGACACGCACAGCGGTGGCAGCGGATGCGCCTGTTCTGCTCTTGTATTTACATCTAAATTTTATAAAATGCTTACGGAAGGTAAAATAAAGCGTATGCTTTTAATGCCTACGGGAGCGTTAATGAGTCCCACAACAAGTCAGCAGGGTGAAAGCATTCCGTCAATTGCCCATGGAATAGTAATTGAAAGCAGGTGCTGAAATGGATTTGTTTAAAGATATTTTTAATGCGTTTTGGGTCGGCGGACTTATATGCCTTATAGGACAAATATTGATTGATAAAACTAAATTACAGCCGGGAAGAATACTTGTTTTGTATGTATGTCTCGGATGTATTCTGGGAGGAATAGGAATATATAAACCGATTGTGGAATATGCCGGAGCGGGCGCTACCGTACCTTTGACGGGATTCGGATATAATCTTGCAAAGGGCGTAATGTCCGAAATAGATAAATCGGGATTTCTGGGGATATTTACAGGCGGACTTAAAGCGGCGGCAGGCGGTATAGCGGGAGCTATTGTATTTTCTTGGCTGGCGGCAATTATATTTGAACCTAAAAGCAAGTAAAAAAGACTGTCCTTAAGGACAGTCTTAATTTTTTTAGTTTTCTTCGGAAGATTTATTTTCTTCAATGACTTCGGCATTTTCAGCCTGAGCGTCAGCTTTCTTTTTCTTTTTGCCGAAGAGACCATTCTTTTCTTCTTCAACGGGTTCTTCGATTTTGTTTGAAAGGTTAGGCTCTTTTACATAAGCTATTTCGCTTTTTAAAACAGGAACTTTTATTCCCTTATTCATACCGAATTCAATGATATAGCATTCTGCTGTAATATCAACAACTTTTCCGTACATACCTGTGTTACAAAGAACGGAATCACCGGGTTTTATTTTACTTCTCATTTCTTCCATTTCTTTCTGTCTCTTTCTCTGCGGTCTGATAGAAATGAAATACATAACGGCGAAAATAACTATGATATAGATGAAAATCCATGACATTGACATTCCGCCTCCGGAAGCAGCCGCTGTGTTTGCGGTGGTTGAAGCTGCTGCGTCGCCTGAACTTACAACAGTGTTTACCTGAGCAAGAAAATAATTAAACATTTTGTTCTCTCCTTTAAATTGTAAAACTTATTATCCGATTATGGATAAAAACGCTGAATACAATTATATAAAAATTTGTATATTTAGTCAAGGTAATTAGATTTTTCTAATGTATTACTTATTTTGCTTAAAGCCTTCAAGCTTAGACTTTTTATAACTTTCAAATCTGTCTTCGTCCAATGCAAGTCGTATTTCTTCCATCATTGTATTAAAGAAATACAGATTGTGCATAACGCAAAGACGCATTGCAAGCATTTCTTTTGCCTTAAAAAGATGTCTTATATATGCCTTTGTATATCGTCTGCATACAGGACAGTCGCAGGTTTCGTCTATGGGCGTATCGTCAAGTTCATATTTAGCGTTCATAAGGTTTAGCTTACCGGCATTTGTATATACATGGGCATGTCGTCCGTTTCTTGCCGGAAGAACACAGTCAAAGAAGTCTACGCCTCTTTCAACTGCTTCAAGTATATTTTCAGGTGTTCCTACACCCATAAGATAAGTAGGTTTCTCCTTTGGAAGATATGGTACGACTTCTTCGAGAATGTGATACATTTCCGCATGGGTTTCACCTACGGCGAGACCTCCTACGGCATATCCGTCAAGGTCAAGTTCCGATATGCGCTTAGCATGCTCTATACGAATATCGGGGAATATAGCGCCCTGATTGATACCGAAAAGCATTTGTTTTTTATTGATTGTATCATCAAGAGAATTCAGTCTGTCCATTTCCGCTTTACATCGGTAAAGCCATCTTGTTGTCCTTTCAACCGAATTTTGTACATAGTTTCTGTCGGCAAGAGCAGGTGAACATTCGTCAAATGCCATTGCTATTGTTGAAGCCAGATTTGATTGGATGCGCATACTTTCCTCGGGGCCTATAAACAGTTTTCTTCCGTCTATATGGGAATTGAAATAAACGCCTTCTTCCTTTATTTTTCTGAGAGATGATAAAGAAAATACCTGAAATCCGCCGCTGTCAGTAAGTATAGGCTTGTCCCAAACCATAAATTTATGCAGTCCGCCCAGCTTTTTAATAACTTCATCACCCGGACGGAGGTGAAGATGATAAGTATTTGAAAGCTCTACCTGGCATTTCAGATTTTCCAAGTCCTCTGTGGAAAGGGCTCCCTTTATGGCTGCAAGTGTGCCTACGTTCATAAATACGGGAGTCTGTATAACCCCGTGGGGCGTGTGAAATTCTCCGCGCTTTGCGCGTCCGCTTGTTTTCAATAATTTGTACATATTATATCTCCGTTTTTTTATTTTAAATACCGAATAATATTTTATATTGAAAATAATATATTTTCAAGGCGAATAAGGCAATTTTATGATATACTTATCAATATATACATATTTTAAGGAGATAAATTATGATAAATTATATTGCTACAGCCACATTCGGACTTGAAGCCTGTGTAAAAAGAGAGGTCATAAAACTCGGATTTGAAAACGTGCGTACGTTTGACGGACGTGTGGAATTTACGGGAGACGAGAGCGCCATTCCCAGAGCAAATCTGTGGTTAAGATGTGCGGGGCGTGTTTTTGTAAAAATGGGAGAGTTTAAAGCTACATCATTTGAGGAACTTTTTCAGGGTACAAAGGCTCTTCCGTGGGGGGATTGGATACCCGTGGACGGAAAGTTTACGGTTGTCGGAAAAAGCGTAAAAAGCACTCTCCATTCCGTACCGGACTGCCAGGCGATAGTAAAAAAGGCTATAGTGGAAAAGCTGAAAGAAAAATACGATGTCGATTGGTTTGACGAGACGGGAGCGGAATATACGGTACAGGTTGCGCTTTTGAAAGATATGGCTACGCTTACTATTGATACAAGCGGTTCGGGGTTACATAAAAGAGGATACAGGGCAAACGCCTTGGACGCTCCTTTAAAGGAAACGTTGGCGGCAGCCATGGTTGAGCTGAGTTATTGGAATAAGGACAGGATTCTTCTTGACCCGTTTTGCGGTTCGGGAACAATACCTATTGAGGCGGCTCTGATAGCAAGAAATATAGCGCCGGGGCTTAACAGACATTTTGCTTCGGAAAAGTGGGAGAGAGTGCCGGAGAGCCTTTGGAAAGAAGAACGCCGCAAATGTTATGAAGCCATTGATTACGATTGTATGCCCGAAATATACGGAAGCGACATTGATCCTGCGGCAATAGAACTTGCAAAAGCCAATGCGGAACTTGCAGGCGTTGACGATTGCATTACTTTTGAAGTTAAACCTGTACAGGAAACGGAATTATACGGCGACTATGGCTGCCTTATAACCAATCCGCCTTACGGGGAACGTCTCGGGGAGGTAAAAGACGTAGAAAATATGTACAGATCCCTCGGAGGAACGATGCACGGAAACGAAACGTGGTCTACATATGTTATAACGTCTATGGAATACTTTGAAAAGCTGTTTGGAAAAAAGGCGAGCGCAAAAAGAAAACTTTTCAACGGAAGGATTAAAATCGATTATTATCAGTTCTACGGTCCCAGACCTCCGAGAAAAAACGAAGGCGAATGATATGTATTAAACTTTTCGGATTTATTGAAAGCATATAAAATGCTAAAACGAAAACAAATAAAGCTGATATTGCATTTGCGAATGGTAAGATATATAAAAACTTACAGATGTCTTGGGGGTAAGTAATCAGTTTAAAATAAATGGTGATTGGATAAATTAAAGTTTTTTTGTATAATATGTCGAATTATATCGAATATAATAGAATGTATAATGGTATATTTTAAGATATTTTGATTTAATATTGTACGATTTGTTGATTTATATTACAATAAATAATAAATAAAGAAGCGTTTTGTGTGCATTATTGAAAGTGGTTTATTATGGATAAAGATAAATTACAAAATAAGATAGATAAACTTCCCTATATTGTTCGTTTATGGCTTAGAGGCGGTTTTGTTTTTGTTTGTTGGGCATTGCCTGTGTTTTTTCCTATTATAATTTCTGAAGTGTTAATGGCAATGCATGGCATTATAGTTGCGATATTATTATATACAAAGCTTGATTTACGCACAGATCCTGATGAAACATGGTCTGCATACAGAAAAACTTTATGGGTAGAACTTATTATGTGTTTATTTTATATTTTTATCATTTAAGTGCCATAACTATATGAAATAATCCCCTCCTTTGAACGTCAGAAGGAGGGGATAGCTTTTTATTTTTTATATAAACTTTCTACGGTTTCTTTTGTATATTCTATAAACTTTTTAACGGTATTTGTGGCATATTTATGCGACTGTATGGCAATGCCCAATTCTCTGTACATTTTCGGTTTTGTATCCATTATTTTTATATTATCGTTACGCCCCTTAAGAAGAAGCTCCGAAAGTATGCTCATTCCGAGACCTCTTTCTACCATTGAAAGTATAACTACATAATTCATATGAGAATTGCTTATATCGGGTGTAATTCCGTATTTTTTAAATACACGGTAAATATCTTTATTTAAACCGTAAGACGGCATAAGAAATTTTTTCCCGTTAAAGTCAGTCAACGGAATTTGTTTTGCGGTATGGCTGTCATCGGGAGGCATAATAGCAAGGAGAGGATCTTTTCTTAGCGGTATCCACTCCGTTTTATATTCTTCCTGACGGCTTAAAAAACCTATGTCTACCGTTCCGTCCATAACCCAACCGTATATCTCGTCGGCTCCTCCGTCTTTGATTTCAACTGTTATATCGGGATAATCCGTATTGAATTTTTTAACTGCGTCGGATAACCAGTGCATTATAATGCTTGTATATGAACCGATTCTGATTACGGAATCTTTCAGTGTATTTACTCTTTTTATTTCAACGTCAAGGGCTGTATTTGCTTCGACAAGTTTCTGAATATACGGAAGAATTCTGCTACAGTTCGGGGTAGGCTTTACACCATGATGACCTCTTATGAGAAGCTGAAATCCAAATTCCTGTTCAAGTCCGTTCATCATGTGCGTCAGTCCGGATTGAGTACAACCGAGGACTTCGGCAGCCTTTGTGAAGCTGCCCATATTTATGGAAGCCAAAAGAGCTTCGTATTTTTTTGTATCCATATTTATTTCCTTTCTCATAAAACTATGATGATTACTCATAATATTATAAGACTGGATATTAATAAAATCAAATATTGTTTTCATAACATTAAACGGAAAAAGCACGGAAGTTGAATAAAAAGATAAAAAAGGTTATTATATTGGCGTAGGGAGGCGTAAATATATGTATATAAAAACCGTAACCGAAGACAGAAAAGAAATTTTTACAATCTTAAAAGCATTTACGGCAGGAAAGTACGAGGCTGAAAAACTTATATATAACCATGTTTCCTTTACGCCGATAGAAAACTCCAGATACAACGTATGCGAATACGAAGACGAACTGTTCTTTACAAAGTCGGGAAGACTTTGGCTAAACAGACTTACAGAGACTTTTACAAGCGATTTTGAAAAAGAATCTATGGAAAATGTAAAGAAGAAAATAACTCAGGGGTGTATAAAGCCCGATAAGTACATAAAAGAGATTTGCGAGTTTCCGATAAACGGCGAATTGACCGTTATTAAATATGCGGACTGAGGCAATAATTAGGAAAGGATTAAATAATGTTGTTTATGCACGTATGATGTATAAAATTTGTATAATTCAATTGCAAAGTGGAAAAAATCTGTTATAATGGTGAATATAAATATGGGTAATAAGATATGGAGGATGATATAAATGGTTGAATCTAAAGACGTAAACGGACAAATCCAGATATCCGATGAAGTAATAGCAATTATAGCGGGAACTGCCGCAGCTGAAACGGAGGGTGTTTCGCTTCCTTCATCAGCGCCTGTAAGTACGGTTAAAGGTTTTTTCGGCAAAAAGAATCAGTCAAAAGGAGTAAAGGTTACCGTTGAGGAGTCCAATGCTCTTGTTGAGGTGGAAATTTCCGTAAAATTTGGAATAAATATTAAAAAAGCTTGTGAGGAAGTTCAGCAGAAAGTTAAAAATGCTGTTGAGACGATGACAGGCCTTACGGTTACGGGTGTAAACGTAGTCGTATCGGAAGTTGTTGTGGAAAAAGAAGTTGCAGCTCCCGTAACAACGGAAGCCGAAGACGCAACGGAAGAGTAAGAAATAGACAATATTACGGCTGCAGCTTAGGACGGCACGGAAAAAGGCTTTCGGTTCTTTGACGGTGCTGTTTTTAAGGCAGCCTTTTTAAATGTTGGGAGGACAAATATGGGCCGCAGAAATGCAAGAAAACTGGCGTTTTATTTACTGTTTCAATATGATTTTGTAAAAGACGGAAACTTTGATGAAATTAAGGAAACTTTCCTTACTCTTAATGATGAGGAAATAACCGAAAACGATAAAAATTATATATTGTCGAAAACAGAAGGAACTATGAAAAATCTTGAAGAAATAGACGATTTGATCGGTAAATACGCAAAAGGGTGGAGCGTAGAAAGAATGTCAAAGGTTGATAAAGCTATTTTAAGACTTGCGACATATGAGATAAAATTTGCTCCGGACGTTCCGGAAGGAGTAGCCGTAAATGAAGCGGTTGAACTGGCAAAAACATACAGCTCTGACGAGGCGCCGGCATTTATAAACGGAATATTGGGTAAACTGACCGATAGTGGAGAAAATGCTTGAACCTAAAATTTATTCTGTATCAAAAGTAAACGGATATATAAGAACGCTGCTTGAAAAAGATTATGTTCTGGGAAGTATTTGGGTAGCCGGAGAAATTTCAAACTTTAAAAAACATAGTTCTGGACATATGTATTTTTCGATGAAGGACAGCGAAAGTTCTATGAAATGCATAATGTTTAAGGGAGACGCCGATATACTTCCGTTTATGCCGGAGAACGGAATGTCTGTAATTGTATGCGGATATATAACCGTTTATGAAAGAACGGGAGAATATCAGCTTGTCGTTCAGCTTATGAAGCCGGACGGAGTGGGTGCGCTGACAATAGCGTTCGAACAGCTTAAGCAGAAGCTGGCGGAAGAAGGTCTTTTTGATCCCGACTATAAACGGGAGATAGAAAAACATCCTAAAAACATTGCCGTTATAACTTCTCCTACCGGAGCGGCGGTAAGAGATATTATAAAAATAGCCGGAGCGAGAAATAAATCTGTATCAATTACCGTTATACCTGTACTTGTACAGGGAGAATCTGCTGTTGACTCTATAGTTGAAGGAATCAGGCTTGCCAACAGGCTTAAAAAGGCGGATACGATAATATTGGGACGAGGCGGCGGAAGTATAGAGGACTTATGGGCTTTTAATGAAGAAAAGGTAGCAAGGGCAATATTTGCATCGGAAATACCCGTTATTTCGGCAGTAGGCCATGAGACCGATTTTACAATAGCTGACTTTACAGCCGATTTGAGAGCGTCCACACCGTCAAACGCAGCCGAATTGGCTGTAAACGATATATATGAGGACTTAAGAAAAGCGGAAGAGTTATCGGACAGAATGAAAATTTCGACAGCCAATATATTGAATCGTATTTCTGATAAATATAAAAGACTTGTTGAAACAAGGAATTTCAGAAATCCAACGGCAATTTTTTATCCTATTGAGATGAAGATGAACAATATGGCTGAAAGAATAAAGCTGTTGGCTGAAAAAAGCATTATGGGCAAGAACATGGCGTTTTCCAATGCCGTTTCTGCGTTGGAGGCACTTTCTCCGCTTAAAGTACTGACAAGGGGATATTCTTATACGGAAGACAGCGACGGAAAAGTAGTTTCTTCGGTTAAAGATATAGAGTGCGGAGAAATAATTTCCGTTACTTTCGTTGACGGAAATATAACGGCACAGGTAAAAGATAAGGTGGATTTTGATGGCAAAAAAAACTAAAACTTTTGAAGAAGCCCTTTCCAGACTTGAAGAAATAGTAACTCTTATGGAAAAAGGTGAGCTTTCTTTGGACGATACGGTTAAATTATATAAAGAAGGCGTTGAGCTTGCATCATTTTGCGGAGGGAAACTCACTGACGCAAAACAGCAGGTTACAATTCTTTCCGTAGGTCTTGGCGGGCAACTTTCAGAGAAGCCGTTTGATATTAAGGAGGAAGAGTAATGGATTTTAAAGATGAACTGTCAGAGCGTGTTAAAATAGTTGATGAATATATGGAAAACTTTCTTCCTTCCGATAAATATCCGAAAGAGATATTTG
>URLB01000007.1 GCA_900548595.1 uncultured Eubacteriales bacterium | reverse complement strand
TTTTAAGTCAGAAAGATCCAACGACAGTCCTGCTTTTAAAAGAATAATAATAAGCGCTATTTTCCTTAAATCTGCCGACACAGCCAGCACAGACGTATCCAGCATATTAAGGGCATAAGGCCCCAGTATTATTCCTGCCGAAATCATACCGATAATACGGGGAAGCTTAAGTTTTGTGCATACGGCTGCAAAAGCCAATCCCAACAAAAATATATACGCCAAAGACGCAATCATAAATTTTTCCTCCTTTAATTAAAACCATAAAAAAAGCCGATGCTTCCCATGATAATAAAATCATAGAAGTCATCAGCTTTAAAAGCGGTTTTGGTTTCCCAAGGGAGAACTTCATTCCCTGAAAATATTATAATTTATAAATCTTTCTTTGTAAATCTTATTTTTACAAATCTTCATGTTCATCGTTTACCCTATATCTTACATATCCCTTTTCATAATATCCCGTTATTTTTCCGCTCTCCTCAAGATACTGGACATAGGGCATTATCATGCCGTGAATATCAAAGAAATAATATCTGTTCCCTATTTTTATATTCATGCAGTTTATTACGGCTGCGGCTATATCGTCAAAGCACATTCCGTCCTCTATGTAGCTGAGAACAACGTCCGCTCTTCCTTTTAAATATTTTATATTAGCCTCAATCTCGTATTCAAGCTCTTCCCTTATTCCCCTATGGGATATAATATACTTATCGCAGTTCATATTGGGAAGGCTTCTTTTTGTAGCAAAATCCACCGCAAAATTCGACGCATACGGTATTTTGGTCTTTACAATCTCGTTTTCCGTCATAAGGGCGTCACCTATCATTCCTACGTTATCGGGCGTAACGATTGCTATATGCGATAAACTGTGTCCCGGAGTATGCACTATTCCGAATTTATGTCCGCATATATCTACGCTTCTTTTTCCCGGCTCAATAAAATGATGGACTGTACTGCTCATACATCTAAGCGCCTTTTGTATAACATCGTCGTAAGGAACCAGCGTATGCTGCATTCTCAGGCTTGTTATGTCAGAGCAAATATGAGCCTCGGCGCCATACATATATACTTCCGCTCCGAAACGTCTTATCAGCTCCTCATTGTTCCCTATATGATCGATATGAGCATGAGTCGCTATTATTGCCTTTACTTTCAAGTCCGCTTCTTCTATGACTCTCATAAATTTTTTTCTTTCGGCTTCTACATAGGACATCGTTGTATCAAGCAGTACGACATCGTTGTCATTCAACCTGTACACTCCTGCCAAAGTACGTCCTGTATCAATACACCATGTATTATTTTTTACACAGTAAAAGTCTTTCATATATAAATTCCTCCCTGACAATCCTTTAGTGTCAATATTATTACTATAACACCAATCGATTATTTTTTTCAACGTGTTTCAATAATAGATATTTTCTACAATATTTTCTTGTAGACATTATTAAAATTTCAAATAATCTAATAAAACATGTCTAAATCAACGAAACTATTGCATTTTAACGCTTTAAGGCGTATAATAACAACCACAAACGTAGACATTTGTACGTTATTTACGGACAAACATTTAGGAGGAATGAAAATGAAGAAATTTTTAGCAATGGCGCTCGCAGCCGTTATGGTTATCGGCGTTGCCGGCTGCGGAAGCTCATCCGAAACACCCGCTGAAGGCGATGGAGCAGAAGCAAGCGCTTCAGGCGAAAACGTTATCAAATTCGGCGTATTCGAGCCTCAGACAGGCGAAAACGGCGGCGGCGGTCTTCAGGAAGTTTACGGTATGCGTTATGCAAACCAGATATATCCCACAGTAGAGATAGGCGGAACGGAATATAAAATCGAACTTGTTGAAGTTGATAACAAATCAGATAAGACAGAGGCTGTTACAGCGGCTCAGAAGCTTGTTGCGGAAGGCGTTATAGGCGTACTCGGTTCATACGGTTCAGGCGTATCTATAGCGGCAGGCGATATTTTCGCCGACGCAGGCATCCCGGCAATCGGATGTTCATGTACAAATCCTCAGGTAACAAACGGTAACGACTGGTACTTCCGTACATGCTTTATCGATCCTTTCCAGGGCACGGTTATGGCAAACTACGCTATACAGAACGGTTATAAGACAGCAGCCGTAATCACACAGCTCGGCGACGACTACTCCTCGGGTCTCGGTTCATTCTTTAAAACAGCTTTTGGATCTCTCGGAGGAACGATAGTTGCGGAAGAACAATTCCAGACAAACCAGTCTGATTTCAAGGCTATCCTTACAAACATCAAATCAGCTAACCCTGATATAATCTTTGCTCCTTCATCAATCACAACTGCTCCTCTTATTATAAAACAGGCTCGTGAAATGGGTATCACGGCTGTACTCGCAGCAGGCGATACATGGGAAAACGCAACTATTGTCGAGAATGCAGGCGCTGACGCAGAAGGCGCTGTCTTCTCAACATTCTTCGATGAAGCCGCTCCGGCAAACGACGAAGCCGCAAGCTTTATCAAAGGCTTTAAAGAATATCTTGTAAGCATCGGTGAACCCGATATCATCCCCGCTGTTTCAGCACTCGGATACGATGCATACCTTTGCTTACTCCAGGCTATAAAAGACGCTGATTCTACAGATCCCGCAGCTGTACGCGACGCACTTGAAAATGTAAGCGTTACAGGCGTTACAGGCGACATCACATTCAACGAAACAGGCGACGCAAATAAGAGCCTTGCTTTCATCAAAACTATAAAAGACGGTCAGTTCCAGTTCCTTACAACAACAACTCTTGAGTAAGAACTATAATTAACACTGTACCGATAATAAAGTGGGGAAGGAAGTCTCCTCCCCACTTATTTTTTTTAATAAATAAACTCCTCGTACAAAAAACTAACAGGGGGCTTTCACTATGAGTTTATCAACATTAATCCAGCATGGGCTGACAGGAATTTCTCTCGGAGGCGCTTATGCGCTTATCGCCATAGGATATACTATGGTTTACGGTATTCTCCGATTAATAAACTTCGCCCATGGCGATATTTTTATGATGGCGGGATATTTTATGATTTTCGCCATGGCAAGTTTTCCTTGGTATATAGCTATACCGATTACATTATTGGCTACGGTAATACTGGGCGTTGTTATTGAAAAGGTAGCTTATAAACCTTTACGTTCCGCACCGAGAATGTCCATAATGATTTCCGCCATAGGCGTATCTTACCTTCTTCAGAATCTTGCTACATATCTTTTTACGGCGCTTCCGAAAGGATATCCGGAAATCCCCGTTCTTAAAAAAATATATCAGTTCGGCGATGTTTCGGCTTCTCTTGTAACATTTATAACACCGATTATAACAATCGTACTTGTAATCATTCTTATGCAGCTTATAAACCATACAAAAATGGGTATGGCTATGAGAGCCGTTTCAAAGGACTATGATACCGCACAGTTAATGGGCATAAAAATAAATAATATTATCAGCTACACATTCGTAATAGGTTCTCTTCTGGCAGGTATCGGTTCCATACTTTACTTTACAGACCGTATGACTGTATATCCTTTCAGCGGTTCCATGCCGGGACTTAAATGCTTCGTAGCTGCGGTACTGGGAGGTATCGGTTCCATACCCGGCGCCGTTGTCGGCGGATTTATACTCGGTATGGGAGAGACAATACTTACAGCCGCAGGATACTCGACATTCAGCGACGCATTCACATTCCTGGTACTTATAATAATGCTGCTTTTCAGACCGACAGGTATTTTCGGTGAAAAAGCAACGGATAAAGTGTGAGGTGGCAGCTATGAAAAATACTCAATCAACAGTTTCAAACAAAAAAAGAAATATGACGCTGTCAGCCATAGCTATTCTTATTATCATCGGCATATTGATATTTTTGGAATCCAACAGCGCCCAGCATAACTATGCGATATCAATAATCGAACGAAGCCTTATTTATGCGGTTGTTGCCGTTGCCATGAACCTTTTGACAGGCTTTACAGGCCTTTTCTCACTGGGACAGGCAGGATTTATGGCAATCGGCGCTTATACGGTAGCCATATTTACAATACCTGTGGAAACAAGACCCAACGTATATTATATAAGCGGTATCAGTGACGCAATAGCAAATATACAGCTTCCGCTTCCCGTAGCGCTTATACTCGGCGGAATTTTTGCGGCTCTTCTTGCCGCCCTCATCGGTATTCCCGTTCTCCGTTTAAAAAGCGACTACCTTGCTATTGCCACACTCGGTATATCTGAAATAATAAGAGCGCTTATATCCGCTCCTCAGATGGACAGAATAACAAACGGTTCATACGGACTTAAAAATATACCCGGATTTTCCAATATATTTGCCCCTACGATAATAGCGGCAATATGTATCGGTATAATGGTTCTTGTAATAAATTCTTCCTACGGAAGGGCGTTTAAAGCCATAAGGGAGAATGATATAGCTGCCGAGGCAATGGGTATAAACCTGTTTAAGCACAAAGAACTTTCATTTGTAATAAGCTCTTTCTTCACAGGAATAGCAGGTGGACTTCTTGCGGTTTATATGCGTTCTATCGACGCAAAAACATTCCAGGTAACTCTTACATACAACATACTTCTTATGGTTGTAATAGGCGGTATCGGTTCCGTAACGGGAAGTATTATAGGAGCTTTCCTTGTAAACTGCGGTCAGGAATGGCTTCGTTTCTTTGACGAACCTCTTATGATAGCAGGCGTACAGATACCATTTTTCCGTACAGGTTTCCGTATGGTAATATTCTCCATACTTCTTATGGTTGTCGTTCTTTTCTACCGCAGAGGTATAATGGGTAACAACGAGTTCTCCTGGGACGGTCTAGGACGGCTGATAAAGCGGATACCGGCGAAATTTACAAGAAAAAAAGCAAATAAGTCGGGAGGCGAGAACTGATGAAAGATAACGTACTTCATGTTGAAAACGTAACAATGCAGTTCGGCGGCGTAGTCGCTGTAAACAACCTTTCGCTTGATATAAACAAAGACGAAATAGTTGCCCTTATCGGTCCCAACGGAGCCGGAAAAACAACGGCGTTCAACTGTATAACAGGCGTTTACGAACCTACAAACGGACTTGTGGCTTTCAACGGAAAAACAATTATAGAAAATCATCCCCAGGGAAAGATGAAAACGGAATACAAAGGCGAAAATAGCGGTAAGTATACAAACATAATAAGAAAAACGCCCGACCAGATTACAAAACTGGGCGTTGCCCGTACATTCCAGAACATCCGTCTTTTCTCCAACCTGACGGTATTTGACAACGTACTCATAGCAAAGCACATGAGAGCGCATCAGAATATTTTTTCCGCCACATTCAGATTGAATATGAAAGAGGAAAGAAGAATGCGCCAGGAGGCCATGGAGCTTCTGGATATGCAGAACATGCTTCATCTTAAAGATGAAATAGCTTCTTCGCTCCCCTATGGTCTTCAAAGAAGAGTGGAAATAGCCAGGGCGCTCGCAACCGAACCGCAGCTTCTTCTGCTTGACGAGCCTGCGGCAGGTATGAATCCACAGGAAACGCTGGAGCTTACGGACTTTATAAAAGAAATAAAAGAAAAATACAATCTTTCGATATTTATGATAGAACATCATATGGATTTGGTTATGCAGATTTCCGACCGTATTTATGTTCTTGATTTCGGCAAAACAATTGCCAGCGGAACTCCTGAAGAAATTCAGAAGAATCCACATGTAATAGACGCATATCTGGGGGTGGCTGACGATGCTGAAAATTGATGATCTCTGCGTTAATTACGGCGGTATAAAAGCTGTCCGCAACGTATCATTCGAAGTACCCGATGGGAAAATAGTAACTCTTATCGGTGCAAACGGAGCCGGAAAATCTACAATACTGCGTACAATAACAGGACTTGTACATGCGGCAAGCGGTTCCATAACATACAACGATGAGGAGCTGACAAAACTTCATACTCATGATATTGTTACAAGGGGTATTACGCTTGTTCCGGAAGGACGTCATGTTTTCCCCGATATGACAGTTTTGGAAAACCTTAAAATCGGCGCTTATCTTCGCAAAGATAATCTCAATGACGATATAGAGTGGGTATACTCCCTGTTCCCCAGACTGAAAGAAAGAAACTGGCAGCAGGCAGGTACTCTTTCCGGAGGCGAACAACAGATGCTTGCCGTAGGACGCGCGCTTATGAGCCGTCCGAAGCTTATAATGATGGACGAACCGTCTCTCGGTCTTGCACCGATTATAGTTAAGGAAATATTCAAAATAATACAGGAAATAAACAAAAGAGGAGTTACAATACTTCTTATCGAACAGAATGCAAATATGGCGTTAAATATAGCCGATTTGGCTTACGTCCTGGAAACGGGAACGATAGCGCTCAGCGGTACGGGAAAAGAACTTATGGCAAATGAAAAAGTTAAAGAACTGTACCTCGGAAAAAGCGGCAAATAACATTAAACCCCGAAACAATAGTTTCGGGGTTATTTTTTCATTTCTTTATTTTATTCTGCACTTAAAGTCGAGTTACTGAGTATATAAAACTCCTCTTGGCTGGGCATAAATCTTTTTTCCGTCTTTTCCAGAGAGTCGTCATATTTTTCGGCTTCCTTCTCATCAATCTGCATAACGGAACTGTCATAGTAAAATTGCTTTCTTCCGTCCAGCGCTCCCTCTTTAAGCTCCTTAACCATCATCGCCGCGGGATATATTCCTCCCTCCAGACAGACGTTAAATTTTTTACAGCTTTTAAATCCGCTGCTTACATAGTTAGACGGACTTCCGAATATTACAACGACGTCGTATCCGAGTTCGGCAGCTTTATTGAAGGAATGTTCGATAAGCTTTTTACCGTATCCTTTTCTTTGATATTCCTTTTTGATGCACAAAGGACCGAATGTTAAAATTTCTTTTTCCTGCCCTGCTTCGTCCTTCAGCTTAGCCTTAGTGTACATAATATTTCCTACTATATGCCCATCGACCTCCATAACAAAATCCAGTTCGGGCAGAAAATCCTCATGCTCTCTCATTATGTGTACAAGATAATGCTCTACACAGCCGGGTACATATAAATTGTAAAAAGCTTACCTTGTAATCTTTTCAACTGTTTCGTAATCCTTTTTTTCTTCGTTTCTTATTATAATATTTTCTTTCATATATTCCTCCGAATATCAATCATTATTCTTTTTTCGTTTTTAAGATTCCTCAAAGTAGAACCTATTTCGTTTATAATTTTTTCTTTGCAGCTGTCAAACCTATGTCTGCGTCATAATGCAAGGCGTTATATTTTCATCGTGCGTTTTCCTCCGTAATTTTCAAATGCGGTACTATTATCAATAATAACTGTTATCTTCAACATACAAATTTTAGGGGCAGTCTGCATTATAGGAGGCGCAATGATAGGCGAATTGATAAAGACGAAAAAGGAATATACTTTTCAATAAATACACAGTCTCTTTTTACAGTTTAATTCCTCTGTTTTCTATGAAAAAACGCCTACAATTATACTAATCGAATTTCATGGCTCTTGCTTGAATTAAAAGCGCCGTTGTGATATTCTATAATATAATGATTAGATTAAATAAGGAGGAAAATAAAATGAAAGCAAGCGTTGCAATACAGGTTCTCCCCGGCGTTACCGATAAGGACGAAATATGCAGAATAGTCGATAAATGTATTGAATACATAAAGGCTCAGGGACTTAAAACATTCGTATCGCCTTTTGAAACAACGATAGAAGGCGAACTGGATCAGCTTATAGACATTGTAAAACAGTGCCAGTACATAGCCGTTGAAAACGGCGCTCCGAGCGTTATGAGTTATATAAAAATAGACTTCAATCCAAATGACGGAATACTGACAATCAATCAGAAAACCGACAAGTATCTTGCCGGAAATAACGAAAAAGAGTGGGATTAATGAGAAATATAATATTCGATATGGACGGAACGCTTTTGGACTCCATGGAGATGTGGGAAAATCTCGGTACTCTTTTCCTTGCCAAGAAAGGCGTAAAGCCTCCCGAAAATTTAAAAGAGATTATCGAAAATAAAACTCTTGACGAATCGGCAGAGTATTTTATAACAGAGTTAAAAATGGAAGGCACCATAAGCGGCATAGTACAGGAGATACTTTCTCTTATACACGACAAATACTATAATGAACTTCAGATGAAAAACGGTATGAAGGAGCTTGTTCTCTCCGAATACAAAGTCGGTTCGAAAATGTGCATACTTACAACATCTGACCGCGATCTTGCCGCCGCCGCCATGAAAAGACTCGGCGTTGCCCACTGCTTTAAAGAAATATATACCGCCGAAACATTGGGCATGTCAAAGCGTAAACCCGATATATTTATAAAAACATGCGAGCTGATGGGATTTAAACCCGAAGAAACGACCGTATATGAAGATGCATTGTACGCAGCCAAAAGCGCAAAGCAAGCAGGCTGCCGTCTTGTCGGCGTTTATGACCGTATGAATAAAAACGATTGGCAGGAGCTTAAAGAACTTGCCGATGAAACATTATAAAAAAACCGTGATAAACCATCTTGGTCTATCACGGTTTTTTTATTTTATATCTTTTATAAGCTCGTCGTATGTTTCATGCAGCTGCGGAAGAACGCTGCCGCCGTATGGTATTACGCATATTTCCTTGTTTTCAACGTCAACATGTCTCATAAGCTCTTCAAGGCTGTTATATGATATAACGCCCATATCCTTTATTTCCTCCGGCTCTAATTCCGAAAGAAGAAGCACATTTCCTCTTCTTATAGCCTCGCAGGCAGCGTAGAAAATATATCCGCCTATTGTAAAATCTTTTCTCAAACTCTCGTCAAGACATCCTCTTTTCAGCGGCTCTATCCAGTCAAAGAAATCCTTTGCTCCGCTTCCCTCTCCGCACTGCGCAAGAAGAACTATTGTGCCTCCGTCTTTCATTGCTCTTATGCCGTTAAAAAGGCTCTTTGACGATTGATAGAAATTCAAATCCTTAGGGAAACCGCCGCAACTTACAAACACAACGTCATATTCCTTTTCTATGGGCAGTCCGTAAGATTTTTGTATATACATACAGCTTTCTTTCCATGCTTTTTCAAAATCACCGCTGAAAAGTCCGCTATGCTTCGATGCCGAATTAACGCAGATGTTTATGCCGAACACGGGATTTACCATTCTTCCCGCTTCTAACATGTCAATATTTATCGGGTTATTTGTAAACTTTCCGCTTCCGACTCTTTCGTCAGATTTCGGTTCGTTTACATCAAGCGCCCTTATATGGTTCATTTTTATGGTTTTTCTGCCGGCTATGCCCGGAACTATGCTCTTTCTGCCGCCGCCATATCCTGCCATAAGATGATGAACCGTTCCGCTTATTACTATAACCTTTCTGCCTACTGCAAGGGGATTTACATATACCTCCGTTCCCATAGACGTCGTTCCTACATATTCAAGATCATCGGCGTCGCAGTCATGGTCAACGACCTCAGCGCAGTTATTATATGCATATTCCCCGGTAAGCGTTTTCTTTTCTTCCTCGGTATTTTTCCTATGTGTTCCGAGCGCTATCAAAACAGCTATATTTTCAGTGGGAATATTCATATCTTCGCGCAGATATTTTACAAGCAGACTGCATATTATATCCTGCCTCATCCAAAATCTTGTTAAATCGCTTATTATTACCGTTACTTTATCATCGGATTTTATAAGGTCTTTTAAAGGAAGAGCGCCGATTACCCCGTCCTCAATACTGTATCTGAATTCTTTTTCTATATCCTCTATCTCTCTCATGGGTTTTTCCACAAGAGTATCAATACTTTTTGCCCCGTCCAAATCTATCTCTATTGAAGTTTTTCCGTATTTTAAATTAACTGTACTCATGATTTGTATTCCTTTCCGATAATTTATATTTATTCTAACACTTTAACGCATTTAAGGCAAAAATATTTTTCGGAGTTAAGTAAAAATCTTTAAACAGTCAAACATCAAGACAAATAACCGATAAAAAAGACCTCAATAATATGAGGTCTTTAAAATTATACTATTATTTGCAAAGTCTTTCGGAAATCTCCGCTGCCTTCTCATAAATCCAATGGATATGCTCGTCGGGCGTGTCAAGATGTGTTGTACAGTCAGCGCCGATAATAACGCCTGTTGTACCTGCTTCTTCAACAATCTTTTCCACATAATCCTGAATTTCTTCCTTTGTACCTGTACAGATAAGGTCTGTATTGTTGTTTCCGAAACCGCCGATAACGCATTTGTTATTAAAGAGTTTCTTACCTTCCGCAACAGAAACGCCCTCTGCATGTACAGCCCAGTTGATTACGCTGAAATCATAATCTTTGTAGATAGACAGGTTGTTAAGGTTTCCTCTCCATCCGCATATATGAAGGAGGTTGTCCTTTGCATAAGAGTTTGCTTTTGCAATGATTCTCTTCTCGCCGGGTTCTACAAATTTTTCATATACTTCGGGAACGATTCCGCGGTTGAAGCAAGATACGCTGAAGTAGATACCGTCCATAATGCCTGCGCCTACAACGTCATCTATCAGTTTCTCTGTATAATCTGCAACAAGGTCAAGAGCAATCTGTGTTGCCTCGGGATCTTCTTTTATAAGTTTTACGATAGGAGCTTCATCTTCTGTGAAGTAATCCGGGTGAGTCTGGTTCATTCTGTGGTTGAGCTGGAATGTAGGAGAAAATACGTTAAAATACATTAAAACGTCATTTCCGTATATTTCTCTTGTTGCTTTTGCAAACTCAACGATTTTTTCAAAGTACAGATCCATTTCATCCGTAGCCTTGAAGTTTCTGAAATCGGCAGCGCAATGTATATCTTCATAATTAAAAGGCATGAAGAAAAGACCGTCTGTCATAACTTTTACAAAATCCGGATCAAATTCCTCTTTGAATTTTTTTGCTCCTGCCAAGTTCTGTTCAACATACTCCGGATGATGTAAACCGTCTACGAGTTCATCCTCCAGGAAGTGATGCCAAAATCCGCACAGTAACTTTTCAGTTGGTTCGTTGTGGAAAGTTTTTAAAACTAACTCTTTCTTATTCATAACCCATCCTCCTAAGTATTTAATAATTTTATTATAGCCTTTTTTGAGGTTGAAATCAATGACTAATATGGTTGTATTTTCAAATTCAGCGTCTTTCTTTTCTTACTTTTTACAGCTGTTTTTTACTCTTTTTTAAAGTGTTTTAAATTTATTTTCTTTGGGTTTGCCTTGTATTTATTATACTTAAATCCGCAAAAAATCCGTTATCTTTTTTGCTCAAACAAAGCGAAAGAGCCGCAGGAGTTTACCCTTACGGCTCTGTAATAAACAATATTATTCAAAATCATCAAAGCATACCAACGCTTTTTTAATTCTGTGATCCTTTATTTCCGTAACCTTAACCTGCAAAGGAGGAAGATTTATTTCAAATACCGAACCGTCGTCGGGTATCGTTCCGTAATTGCCGAATATATAACCTCCGAAAGTGTCATATTCTTCTATGGGGAGATTTATATTAAGCGTCTCGGCAACTTCCTCTAAATCAGCCTCTCCGAGTATTTTCCATGTCCTCGAGTCTATTTTT
The DNA here is from genome assembly GCA_900548595.1 of uncultured Eubacteriales bacterium. GTDB lineage: Bacteria > Bacillota > Clostridia > Lachnospirales > Anaerotignaceae > Metalachnospira. The sequence goes on along the minus strand of URLB01000007.1, from coordinate 16,366 downwards.
TCTATATCCGGCATTTCCTCTTCGGGCGTAGGCTCTTCATCTAAATCGCCGACTATCTGCTCCAAAAGGTCATTCATTGTTACTATACCTGTCATTCCGCCGTACTCATCAAGTACGACTGCGAAGAAGTTATGCGTTTTTTTCATCTGGCGGAAAAGAACATCGGCATGTATGCTCTCCGGAACAAAATAAGCAGGCTTTATGGCACGCTTTAATATTTCTTCTTTAGGCTCGTTCATAAATCTAAAAAAGTCTTTAACGTCCAACACACCGACAACCTTATCGACGGTTTCATCACAAACGGGATATTTTGAATGTCTGCTTTCATGTATTGTATTTGCCCACTCGTCCATAGTTTCGTCTAACCACAAAAGCGATATGTCCGTTCTGTGTGTGGCAAATTCATCGGCAGTCAGGTCGTCAAGCTCGAAAACATTATTTATCATTTCCTGTTCCTCAACGTCTATAACGCCCTTCTGTCCACCCTCATCTACCATAAGCCTTATTTCTTCCTCGCTTACTTCCTCATCTTCGGCATTGGGGTCAATACCCATAAGCCTGAGAACGCCGTTTGTCGACGCCGTAAGAAGCCATACGACAGGGGCAAATATTTTTGACATTGCCGTTACAAGGGGCGCAATCCCCAGAGCCAGTTTTTCGGCCTTTTTCATAGCGACACGCTTCGGCACAAGCTCTCCGAAAATAAGCGTAAAGTAAGAAAGTATAATCGTAATAACTATAACCGCTATTGAATTAAGCGCAGCAGGAGGCAACGCCGTAAATCCCGTTGACACAATCCAGTTTACAATATCGTCGGCAAAATTATTTGCGGCAAAGGCAGACGCCAAAAATCCCGAAAGGGTAATGGCAACCTGTATCGTAGCCAAAAACTTCGCCGGCTGTTCGGTCAGTTTTTTCAGTTTTGCAGCCCTTTTATTCCCTTCCTCTTCCAGCTTTACAAGTCTGGCTTCACTGACGCAAATAACCGCTATTTCAGCGGAAGCAAACACTGCGTTTAAAAAAATAAGTATTAGTTGTAATAGTAATGAACTCAATTTAATCCTCCTAAATTTTCCCAAAAAAAGTACAAAAAGGCACACCCATAGCTCAACATATACGAACTGCGGGTATGCCCCTTATATAATATTTAAGATAATCAAGTTCAAGCAATCGATAAAAATTATGGTCGCAACTATCGCCGCCGTCGTCTTCCATTGCTAAACAATCCTCCTTAACATCTTCATAACAAATAGAATATTTCAGTATATAATAGCATAAATCCTGTATATCGTCAATAAGACGGGTATTAGAGGGATATTAAAAGCATGTAAGAAAACATGTATAAAATAAGACACGGTTTAAAAACCGTGCCTTGATTATTATGCGTTTCTGAATCTTGAAAGGAACTCTTTCATCCTGTCTGTTTTAGGATTTTCAAATACTTCCTTGGGATTACCCTCCTCGCATATTACGCCGTCCGCCATAAAGACGATGTTATTGGATACGTCTCTGGCAAACGCCATTTCATGCGTTACGATAATCATTGTGAAACCTTCCTCGGCAAGTTTTTTTATAACGTCAAGAACTTCTCCGACCATCTGGGGGTCAAGAGCCGACGTCGGCTCGTCGAAAAGTATAACCTCGGGTTTCATTGCAAGGGCTCTTGCAATTGCAACACGCTGTTTCTGTCCTCCCGAAAGCTGTCTGGGTTTTGCGTTTATATAAGGAGCCATTCCTACCTTTTCAAGATAGAACATAGCAGATTCCCTAGCCTCTTCCTTACTCTTTTTCAGAACCTTTGTAACGCCGACCATGCAGTTTTCAAGGACTGTCATATTGTTAAACAGGTTAAAACTCTGGAAAACCATACCTACTTTTGTTCTGTATGCCGATTGGTTAAAATCCTTTCCCGTTATAGGATCGCCGTGAAAAAGTATCTCGCCGCTTGTGGGCGTTTCCAACAGGTTCATACATCTTAAAAGAGTGGATTTTCCCGAACCCGAAGCGCCTATTATACACGTTACGTCTCCTGTATTTACGGTGAAGTCGATATCTCTGAGGACAACATGTGTTCCGAAAGTTTTGCCTAAATGATTTATCTGAAACACTTTATTATCATCCATTATCTTCCCTCCCTGCTGTCCATGTTAAGATTGCCTGCCGCAGCGGCTTTCTTTTCATTATAACTGTACATTCCGCTTGTATGCGCAAGAGTATCCTTTGTAGCCAAGTCGAAATTATCGGGTCCGTCCATTTTATTTTCCCAGAAACGAAGTATTCTGGAACATGCAAACGTAAGGACGAAATATATTACCATAGCTATTGCAAACGCCTCAAAATATGTATAAAGCGCTCCCGCTATTCCCTTTGTAGTATAGAAAAGCTCTACGATACCTATTGTTGAAAGTACGCATGTATCTTTTATGTTTATTATGAGGTTGTTGCCTATCTGAGGCATTATGTTTCTGAGAGCCTGCGGAAGGATTACGTTTGTCATAGTCTGCACATGGTTCATACCTATTGCCTTCGCGCCCTCTGTCTGACCGGGATCAATGGAAAGTATACCGCCTCTTACAGTCTCTGCCATGTAGGCTCCCGTATTAATTGAAACTATGAAGAACGCAGCCTGCCACATTCCCATGTTTATATTAAACAATGTTGCGGAGCCGAAGTATATAAACATCGCCTGCGCCATCATAGGCGTTCCTCTGAATACCTCTACATATACGTTAAGTATAAATTTTATAACACCTACAAAAAACCATTTAATCGGGTTTTTCTTTCTATCTGTCGGTATAGTCTGTATTATACCGACAACAAAGCCGATAATACAACCGATAAAGGTTGATATCAGCGCTATTATCATTGTGTTGGCAGCGCCGCGGACAAAAGAACCGCTGTATTGCTCCAAAATATACATTATACGTCCGCCGAACGTTGTTGGCATATTATACACAACTCCTTTCAAAATAATTTACAAAAAATTCCCTTAACAGTATCATAGGCGGCCATAAAGACCGCCCTGAAATCCGTGATTATAATATTACTCGCTGAGCGGCTGAACGGAAATTGCTTCGTTCATCATTTCAACGTAATCTTCCGGAGTCATTGTATCCAGAACTGTGTTGATTGCTTCAACAAGCTCTGTATTACCCTTCTGTACCGATATACCGATGTTGATTTCTTCATCGGAAACCTGGAATTCTCCGTCTGTTCCGGAGAAGTCGATAAGTTTGAAATCAGGATAAGCTACTGTAGCGGCAAGACCTGTAGGCTGGTCTGTAACTACTATATCGCATTTGTCAGCCTCAAGAGCAACAAGCATAGCGGGAGCCGATTCCTGTGCAGGAAGTATGTTTGCATTCTCTATCTGAGGAAGACATACGTTATACCATATTGTGTTCTGCTGTGATGTGCATGTAGCGCCTGCAAGGTCCGCTACGCTCTTTGCGTCTGCGTATTCGCTGTCAGCCTTTGTAAGTGTTACGATTGAAGCATAGTAGTAAGGGTTTGTAAAGTCTACCATCTGAAGTCTTTCTTCTGTAATAGACTGTCCTGCGATTACGCAGTCAACTGTTCCCGACTGTACTGCCGGTACAAGCGAATCCCAGTCAAGCTTAACAATTTCAAGTTCCATTCTGAGATCTTCAGCTATTTTCTTAGCCATCATTACGTCATATCCGTAAGCGTAGTCAGTGCTGTCCTTAATCTGAACCGCTCCATTTGAATCGTCTGACTGAGTCCAGTTGTAAGGAGCATATCCGCATTCCATAGCTACAGTAAGTACGTTGTCTTCTCCGCCTTCTGTCTGCTCTGTCTGTTCTGCGCCCTCTTCTGTCTTTTCCTCTGATGACGAGCATCCTGCAAGAGCCATTGTAAGCGCCATAGCTACAGCCGCTACTGAAAATAATCTTTTCTTCATGTTATCATACCTTCCTTTATCTTTAAAAATTTTTGTACAAAAAATGCCGGGACACTCATAAACTTACATGAAGACCCGGCAAAAAAATTCATAAACATAAAATTTTACGATAGCTCTCCACATAAGTGACAGTACGATATATATTATACATCGTCCCAGCCTGCCTGTTTCGGGCAAAACAAACAAACTTCGGCGAAAAATCCTTTCGTATGATGCGGCTGCCCGCCTTCGGTTTAAACAAACCGTGCGTCATACTACTGATAGTTTCCGCGCCTCTATCTTTGCTCTGACTATATCAGAACTTATAACACTATACGGTGGATAGTAACATCATTTTATAATAAAGTCAATACATATGCCGTTTTTTCAGCAAATTAACAATAAATACGTCCGTTTTTAACATTTATAGGACAGATTTCTATATACGCCACGCCTCTTTCAGTTCTTTTATCCCCTGTGATATTTCCTCCGATGAAAGTTCCGCATATCCGAGAAGAACCGTACTTTTATATTTTTCAGGTACGGATTTTATAAAATATTTTGAAAGCGGATATACTTTTACCCCTATTTTTGCGGCGTACTCCGTCATTTCCTCTTCGCTTAGACCGTTCAAAAGTTTGACTGCCACATGATGTCCTGCGTTTTCGCCGTTTATCGTTATATTTTCGCCAAGACGTTTCAGTTCTTCCATAAGTACCGCTCTTTTTTCACCGTACAGCTTTCTCATTCTGTTTAAGTGTCTTTCGTAATGTCCTTCATTTATGAAAGCCGTAAGTATATTCTGGTCAAGGACGGAAACCGCCGATGAAAATTTCGTATACTTTTCGTCATAAAACTCCAACAGTCTTTCCGGCAGCACCATGTAGCTTATTCTTACAGACGGGGCAATAGTTTTTGAAAACGTACCGAGATATATGACCTTTCCTCTGCCGTCAATACTCTGTACCGACGGTATGGGTCTGGAATTGTATCGGAATTCACTGTCATAATCGTCCTCTATAATATACCTGTTTTCTTTCTCATACGCCCAGTTAAGCAACCTTACCCTTCGTCCTGCCGGCATTGTAATACCCAGAGGAAACTGATGTGAAGGCGTAACGTATACGGCTGTATTATCCTCTTTAGGCAGACAGTCCGTTTTTATTCCGCTGTCATCTACCGGTACGGAACACATTTTATGGCCCAGTACTTTAAAATAAGAATATGCCTCGTAATAAACGGGTTCTTCCATGGCTATTAAAAAATCCGTTCCCAAAAGTCCGCTTATCATGCTGATTAGATTATCCACGCCTGCCCCGATTATTACCTGCTCCGCGCGGCAGTTGACTCCCCTAGAGCGGTATATATGCGAAGCCACGGCTTTTCTGAGTTCAAGACTTCCCTCCGGAGGAAAGCTTTTTAAAATACTCGGATTATATTCGTTAAAACAGTTTTTCATAAGCCTGCGCCATGTATTATACGGGAAATTTACGCTGTCAACCCCATCGGTTGAAAAATTAATCTTTACCGGGTCTTTTCCCTTGTTACTGCCAATCGGCGGTTCCGATAATTTTCTTTTCCCGACAAAGTTCAGTTTATCTATCTGGCATACATAATATCCGCTCTTCGGCCTGGACTCTATAAATCCTTCGGATAAAAGCTGGCTGTACGCCCCCTCGACCGTATTTACGCTGACATCAAGGCTTTCAGCCATTTTCCTTTTTGACAGAAGCTTTTCCCCTGCCTTTATTTTTCCGCTCTGTATCTGTTCTTTTAACTGCATATATATCTGAAAATACATAGGTTTTGACCTATCGTTGAGCGTTATCATATTTCCTCCGTCTGATACCATAATATTTTTATAAACTGGCAGTTTTAATACAGTCAGTTTAATAGTATTATATGGCACATAATAATTACAGTCAACAGGAGGGATTTATATGAACAGCTGCGCCACCGTATCGCCTGCTAAAAAAGCGGCAATAAACGGTCTATCTATCGCCCTTGTATTTCTTGCTACGGGATTTGTGAATATAAGACTGCCCATAGCGGCAAACGGAGGTCTTATACATCTCGGAAACGTTCCGCTTTTTCTTACGGCAATAATCTTCGGCAGAAAAACGGGAGCAGCCGCAGGCGCATTCGGAATGGCTCTGTTTGACCTTTTCTCCGGTTGGGCTTTATGGGCTCCGTTCACATTTGTAATAGTCGGAATAATGGGATATACAGTCGGCAGAATAACAGAAAGGGATTCCCATAATACCGTTTTATGGTATATAATCGCAATATCAGCGGCTCTTGTTATAAAAATAGCCGGATACTACGTTGCGGAAGCGATAATTTACGGAAACTGGGTTGCCCCTGCGGCAAGTATTCCCGGAAACCTCGTACAGATAATTACGGCAGCCGTAATAACGATACCGTTTGCGAAACCTATAAAAAAGCTTTTCATCAGCGCTTTATAATAAAATAGGAGATGATAAAATGTACAAAATAATGACTCCCGGTCCTACGCAGGTCAGGGATAACGTAAGGGCGGCAAGAAGCCTGAGAACGACCAATCCCGATGTCGATACGGATTTTACGGAATATTATAAAACAACATGCGACATGATAGCAAAAATAATAAACTCCTCGGGAAACATATATATTTTATCGGGCGAGGGTATTCTCGGTCTTGAAGCGGCCTGCGCTTCCCTTACCGAACAGGGCGACAAAGTGCTTGTAATAGACAACGGCGTATACGGAAAAGGGTTCGGCGACTTTGTAAAAATATACGGAGGAAAACCTATCTACTATACGAAAGATTACCATAAGCCCATAGACCCTGCGGAGCTGAGGGAATATCTGAAAAATAATCATAACTTTAAATATGCGACAATCGTACACTGTGATACGCCCAGCGGAATGCTGAACGATGTGGAGACAATCTGCCCTATACTTAAGGAATACGGTATACTTACGGTCGTTGATTCGGTTTCCGCCTCTTTCGGCATACCTCTTGACGTTGACAAGGGTTGTATAGATATATGCTGTATGGGCTCTCAGAAGGCTCTGTCAGCGCCTCCGGGACTGACAATGGTATCTGTCAGCGATGATGCCATGAAAGCAATGATGAGCCGCAAAACTCCCATAGCGTCATTCTACTGTAACCTGCTGACATTTAAAGATTATTATGTTCAAAAATGGTTCCCTTACACAATGCCTGTCAGCTGTATAATGGGGCTTAACAAGGCTATTAAAAATGTGCTTTTCGACGAGCATATATATGACCGCCACAGAATTATAGCCGCAGCAGCCAGAAAAGCCGTTACGGAAGCAGGTCTTACGCTTTATGCTTCCGCAGGATATTCCGATACGGTTACCGTAGTAAATGTACCGGAAAGCCTTAAAGATGAGCATATATTGGACATAATGCGTGATGAATACAATATTCTTCTTGCGGACAGCTTCGATATGCTTTCGGGCAAGGTTTTCAGAATCGGACACATGGGTGAAAACTGCAATATAAAAGACATGGCGGAAACATTCAAAGCATTGGACAAGACCTTTGAAAAACTGGGTTATCCTCTTAAAAACAGCATGTATGACGTATTTGTAAAGGAAACGGAAAAATATATTTAAGCATAAAGAAAAGTCGGTTCGCAAGCAAAAATGCAAATCGACTTTTTATTTTTATGAAATCTGTATTCGGTTGTATTTGGTATCGTAGTTTTCATATAACCGTATTAATAATAAATTTTTCAAAATTCTTTCTTACCGTTCTCTCCAAAGGATGTTCGTTAAAACGGTTCCTTTTATAAAGCTCCTCCAGTCTTTTTGCCCTTTTTTCCGCAGCTTTTTCGGAAACGCCGCATATCATTTCTATGTCGGAAGCGTTTCTTACTCCGAGACCTGCCAAAACAGTAGCCGGCATAAGCAGATCCCTTGCAAAAACAACAGCTTCGTATTCGATTTCCCTTGATATACGGTCTTTTGCAAGCAGACACAAGCCTATTCCCTTAGCCATAAGAAATCTTGTTTCGCCTCTTGAACCTCTTTCATCAACAATAACAGTTCTTGTTTCGCCTACGGATATAACCTTTAAGTCGTTAATATTTCCGTTTATCAGTCCTTTTTCCTTGGCTTTTTTTGCGGATATTATATCTATTTTATATGCGGCGGCAACTTTATCCAAAGAAACGGGAAGAGAAGAAGCTCCGCTTTTTATAAGCGCTTTCCATGCGGCGTCCCTGCCTTTTTTGTAAAATTCGTAACTGTCCATTTCATTTTCCTCCGCAGATCAAATGTCTGTGTTTTCCGAAGCCGTATGCAAAATAATATCTATTATTTGTTAAAAGCCGCGCGCCTCTGCTTACGATTTTTCTTATGATACAAGTATACCAGCGCAGATAACATATTAGCAATTGTTTTGTTTTTTAAACCTTGTATTCATAACTTGTTTACGTCCGATATGCGTGGTATTATTATATTGGCGTTTAATTGAATATTTTGAAGCAAGGAGAATTTTAATGAGCAATAATAACAGACAAATAACTGTGATAGGACATAAAAATCCCGATACGGATTCCATATGCTCCGCCATAGCCTATGCCGGACTTAAAGCAAAGCTTGACCCATCGGGAACATATAAAGCCGGAAGAGCAGGTCAGCTTAACGAAGAAACAAAATTCGTACTGGATTATTTCGGGGAAAAAGTTCCCGAATATGTATCCGATGTAAAAACACGCATACAGGATATAGAAATAAAAATAACGGCAGGCATAAGCAGAGATATGTCCCTTAAAAAAGCATGGGAACAGATGAAAGGAGAAAGCTCCGTAACGCTTCCCATAGTAACGACAGAGGGAAAGCTGGAGGGAATAATAACAATAAAAGACATTGTAAACGCATATATGGAAATATATGACCAAGGGATATTGGCAACCGCAAAAACTCCCTATTCAAATCTTATAGAAACCCTCGACGGTCAGCTTATAAACGGAAACCCCGACAGCATAATAGAAAAGGGAAGAATACTTGTAGGCGCGGGAAACCCCGAAATAATGGAAGAGTATATCGAACCCAAAGACATTGTTATTGTCAGCAACCGAAGCGACGCACAGATATGCGCCATAGAAATGGGAGCGGGCTGTATAATAATAACAAACGGAACTTCCGTACCTAAAACTACAATGGCTCTTGCGGAAGCAAAGGACTGTTCCATAATAACAACAAGATACGATTCGTATACGGTTGCACGTCTTATAAACCAGAGTGCGCCCGTAGGCCACTTTATGAAGACCGACGGCGTTGTTACATTCAGCACCGATACATATATAGACGACGTTAAAAAAGTTATGTCGGAAAAACGCTACAGAGATTTCCCCGTACTGGATTCCGACGGAAACTACTGTGGCATGATATCGCGCCGTTACCTGATGGATATACAGGGAAGACAGCTTATACTTGTCGACCATAATGAAAAAAGCCAGGCAGTAGACGGCATAGGCGAGGCTTCTATTCTTGAAATAATCGACCACCACCGTCTTGCGAGCATAGAAACTATGTCACCTATATTTTTCAGAAACCAGCCTGTAGGCTGTACGGGAACAATAGTTGAACAGATGTACAGGGAAGCCGGCATTGAACCCGATAAAAAAACAAGCGGTCTTATGCTTGCCGCAATATTGTCCGACACTCTCCTTTTCCGTTCGCCCACATGCACCGCAGCCGATATAGCCGCAGGCGAAAGACTGGCAAAACTGGCAGGTGTGGACGCCGAAAAATTTGCTTCCGAAATGTTCCATGCAGGAAGCAGTCTTACGGGAAAATCAGCCGAGGACATTTTCTATCAGGACTACAAAACATTTTCCGCAAACGGTATGAAATTCGGCGTAGGTCAGATTTCATCCGTAGATAAAACAGGTCTTGAGGAAGTTAAAACCTTACTTCTTCCCTATATGAAAGGCTTCTGCGAAAGCCACAATGTGGATATGGTATGTATTATGCTTACAAATATAATCGACGAAAGCAGCGAACTGATATATGAGGGAGAAGAAGCGGCTGAACTTCTCGGCAAAGCTTTCCATGTCCCCGCCGAAAACGGCGCCATATATCTTCCCGGCGTGGTATCAAGAAAAAAACAGCTTATACCTTCCGTAATGGCTGCTTTACAGGGATAAAAATACTATCTTCATCGAAATCAATATTTCGACAAATTGAAACAGACTAAAAAACAGCAGGTTCAATCGGCAAAAACGCCTTCAAACCTGCTGTTTTCCTAAAGTTTAAAGGGTTCCCAATATAAGGGAACCCTTCTTCTTATCAGCTTTATTTTATTAAACAGCCGCAGCTGCATCCGCCGGAATTTCAAAGTCTTCAACGGCGTTAAAGTTATCGCAAGTCATTGTAACCATTGTTTTTGATATTACAAGAGGTACTTCCTCTGTTGTCTGTGCTGCTGCCGCAAGCATATTGTCCATAAGGCTCTGCATCATGCCTGTCATATCTATTTCATACTTAACTATATAGCCTTCTTCGCTTATCCACATTTTTACAGGCATATCGGAAATGCTGTTAAGAACTGTTTCCATGTCTTCTTCCGTAAGTCCCATGCTTTCCGTAAGAGACTCTATTCCGGAGCTTGCCATTGCATCCCTCATAGATTCGCCCGTAAATACTCCCGATACTATGGAAGTCGAATAGCCGTTTAATTCTTCCGTTCCATCAATCTTTAAATCTTCCATGCTTTGCAGATACATCTCGGCATTTGCCTGAGCGTCATACTGCGATATATCCTCCAAAGTCAACGACTGCTGATACCATGTTCCGTCTCCGATGTCCATATATGCGTCAATAGTATCGCCGTTTTGCTCCATATACATGCTGTATGCCTGTACGGGTTCTCCTGCCGTTTCTGCCGAAACATCCATTTTAATCTTCAAATTTTCTCCGTAAATTGTGTCCATTATAGCCTTTGAAGTCATGTCCATTGTCTCGTCCTCCAATGACATGGTGAAGTCCATTGTCATTTCCGACGACATGCTCGTTACCGACGCCATTGTTTCCGTTGCCGTCTTAACAAGAGCTTCCGCGTCCTGACCGCCTGTTTCTCCGCCGCATGCAGATACGGAGACCGCCATAGCCGCTGTCATTGATACCGCCAAAAATTTCTTCATAAATTTCATAATAATCCTCCTAACTTAAGTTAAATCGGGTTACTGAATAATTTTAGCATACATATTATATAAATTGCATTATATTCCTTTTAATGTAAGATTTCCTTAAAATTTTTTTAAGTATTTTCGCATTTTTTCGGATATAATGTCATATAAAAAGCTCGGACTTTGTGTCCGAGCTTTCATAATTTAAGCCAAGTTGTTTATTATTACCGCAAGTTCCGCTCTCGTTACATTTCCTTTCGGATTAAGAGTTCCGTCTGCGTTTCCGTTGAATATACCTGCGTTAAGGCAATATCTTACTGCCGTTACCGCCCAGTCCGATATGCTTTCATAGTCGGTAAATTCGTATATTCTCATTCCTTCTATATTTGAAACGTCTTTTCCCATTGCTTTATGGTAGTTATATATTATAACTGCCATCTGCTCTCTTGTTACCTTATCTTCGGGACCGAATAATCCGTTTCCGTATCCGCTTACTATGTTATTTGCCGACGCCCATGCAACTGCGTCCTCATAGTATGCTCCCACAGGTACATCCGTGAAGCCGTTTGCCGTTCCTGTTTTAGGCATTCCTTCCAGACGGTAAAGGATTGTTACTATCATTCCCCTTGTTGTTGCCATATCAGGGCTGAATGTTATATCGCTTGTTCCCGACATTATTCCGTTCTCGTACACATACTGTACCGCATTTCTGTACCAGATATTTGCGGGAACGTCGATAAACGGCATTACATGTTTATCTTCTTCTTTGTTTTCTTTCTCTTTAAAGCTTACTTCAACATCTACGTCGGAAGCAGGCATTTTGAATGTAAACTTATTATCTGCCTTTTCCGTAAGTTTGATTTCCTCATCGTCTTCGTCAAAGGCCTTAATCTTGTCTATTTCATATCCTTCCTCGGGTTCTACGGTTATCTTTATTGTATCTCCCTTATTGGTACGTTTAGGACTTACCGTTACTTCTCCGTGTTTGCCTTCGTCTACGCGTACCACATAGTCTCCGCTGCTTTCCGTTTCTTCCAGTTCAAACCTACTGCCGTTTGACTTCTTTTCCCATTTAGCTTTAAGGGTTATATCTTCTTCAACGGTAATTTCATCATCTTCATAGTACTTTTCATCATCACTTCCGAGCCAATAAAGGAACTTATATCCACTCTGAGAAGGATCTTCCGGTACTGTAAATGTATCTCCGTCTTTTATGGATAAAACAAGTTTAGCTGTCTCATCGTCATTATAGTCAAGAGTAACCGTATAGTATTTTGTTTCGGGGTCTTTTTTATCGGTAAGGTCTACAACGACATCGTCTTCTTTAGAGTCCTTAACAGCTTCGTTAATATCGGTATAATATGCGTTCAAACCGTTTGCTTTTTCGATTTTTGCATTTGCTTTATCAGACTCGTCGAGATATTCGTCCACGCTTTCACCGAAAGAACCGCCGTTTATCGTAACATTAGGTTTAAGCGTCTCGATAGCCTCGTCATAGTTTGTGTTAGGGTCAAGTTCAAGTCCGCCTGTAATTGTACCTCCGTTTACAGTAAGAACGCTCTGTGTTCCTTCGTATGCGTCTTTGCCCCAAAGTCCGAGCTGCACATCTCCGTTTATTTTAACGCCGTCTTCCATAGTAACGCGCGCGCCGTCTGTATATGAAGCAGCCCAGCATACATCGAACGCAAAATCTCCGTCTTTAGCCGAAATAACAGTATTTCCTTTCAGTACAGTATTTCCGCAGTTATTGGATAACGCATAAAGAGGTTTATCGGGATGATCAAGAACAGTGCCGTCAAGAATCATATTTTCCAGAGTAAGATTACAATAGTTCTGGATAAGCATGGCTGTATTTCCGTAAAGTTCGGGTTTAACCGTTATAGTACCGTTTTTCATTACAACTGTATTGCCTTTTTCAAGGTGCATTACCTGACTTTCAGTACCCTTTGAACCTACAAGCTCCGTAGCCGTAAATTTATGGTTATTAAAATCGATAGTAAAGTTTTTATCTCCGGCAGGAATAAAAATTCCCTTTTCTTCAACATTTCTCAGAAGAGTAATTGTTCCGCCTTTTCCTACGGCATTAATAGCCTCTTCAAGAGTTTTATATTTTCTGTTTCCTACCTGAGCAGCAAAGTTGGCGTCAACTCCGGGTTTAACAGTCGAACTTCCGTCTTCTTTAACAGAAGGAACATATCCGTCAGCGCAAAGGTCATTCATATTTTCAGGAACTTTACTGTAATTACCGCCTGAAATGGTTACCGAATTTCCTGCCTCTGCCCATTCCTGCTCTTTATCAGTATTATTAAAGCTGTATGCCTTCACAGCAGGGATTTTTTCTCCGTTTTGGTCTGTACCTGCACTTGTAAAAGTACCGCCTTCAATTGTAACTGTACCGATACCTTTATATCCTGTACGTTCTATAATAGAAATTGCCGCTCCGTCAACAATAGGTCCGTCGCCTTCCGTCTTTTCTTCAGTATTTCCCGTTACGGTTATAGCGGTATTATCGCCTGTTATTGTCAAATCTCCCGCGCAAATCTGAACGCCTGTATGTTTAGCGTTGATTACCGAATTATCAATTGTAACGCTGCCGCTTGACGGGAAATAGATACCGAGACCGTCATGTACGTTCAATGTTGAATTACGAAGACTAACTCCGTTGTTTACATTCGTACCGTTTGTAACAATTCCGTATGAGTCTCCGGGCACGTCCATCTGTACTTTATCGAGAGTTATGGAACTGTCATTATAAAGAACTGTAATTCCGCCCTGATTAAGTTTATCAGCCGTTGTTGTCAAATATCCGTTTTTAATAGTAAACTCCGTATCCTTATGGTTTACATCAACAATCTGATCATTTCCCGTATATGTGTATGTATGTCCGTCTAAGTCAAGGATGCTGCTGTTACCTCCGGATTTAATATCTTCATTTCCAACATAATCATGAAGCATATAAATTATGCTTCCGTTTGCTGCATCAGCAGCTCCATTTGCTAAATTTCCGTAAATACGTTCACTGTTGTCATCTGCTGTTACTTTAAAACCGCCGTTTTTAACATAATCTTTTGTTGACTCATTATAAATAAGATATGCTGATGAGTCCAGTATAACTGCATCCGTGCCATCTTCCGTTGTTATAAGTTCTACATTTTCGTCAATAATAATGGGCAGTTTATACCTACTATCTCCACATGAAGCTTCAATCGGCAGTTTTCCGATAATTTTTCCACCGTCTGTCTGGCTGTTCATAATTCTAAGGAATGATTCTTCTCCCTCTATAGGTTTTGCACCATAACTTGTATGCATATAAAGAACACGTCCATTATATTTTGTTACAGCAGTTCCATCAATGTTATGCCCATTCATGTCAATAGCAACATTAAAATTCGACGTTTCAGCTCCCCATTCACCAAGAACCACATCATCTGTAAGCGTTACGGTACTTCCTGCGGGAGCTGCTTTTACAGCTTCTTTAAAGGTCGCATATTTCTTTGTATTTCCATCTCTGTCCGTAACAATGGCGCCCGGAGCTGTGTAACCAACCTCAAAAGAACCATCCGCCCCTTCGCTCGGAGCTTTTCCGCTGACAAACATATCATCACGGTTTGCTACTAACGAAGCATCGTCAACATAAAAAGTACCGCTACTTATCTCTGCATTTGCTCCATCTTCCGCATACACTGCATATTTTCCGGAACCTGATGTAAATGTTCCACCTGTGATTACAGCTTTTGCTCCTCCTGTTTGCAGCTCAACTGCATTTCCACTATTGCTTATAAATTCTCCACCCTGAATTGTTATTGTTCCGTCATTAAAATCACTTGCATAATGACGAGAATATAAAACTGCACCATCTTCGGAAGTAAATGTTCCGCCACTAATAGTTGCTATATTATTATTGGCAACTGCACTTCTTCCTTCGCTTGGCTGTGTAAATTTACCATCGGTAATTATTAATTCACCGTAATCATCATTTTTTATTGTAATCTGACCGCCGATAAATTCTCCGCCGTTTATTGTTAAAAGAACTTTACCGGTTTTATCATTTGGATTGGGTTCCGAACCTTTACCTTCTTCAGCCTTTGCGGCGTCCTGCCAACCATTTCCTATCAAGCTTGAATAATAACCCTCGTTACTATCCGAAAACTTTACAGTAACACCGTTTTCAATATACATCGTACCGAAATTCTTAATTACATACCATGAATTTCCGCCTGAAACGCTATCGTCAGCCCCACCTGAGCTAGATTCCTGTGAACGTGTGTATGTTCCGCCATCAAGCTTAATATATGAATTAATATCATTATATACAGCAGCTTTTCCATGGGTAACATTATCAACTATTCCTCCGCCCTTGCTATCTATAATAGAAGGGTGTTTTGTTCCTTTTGTTGTAGAGTGATTAGTAATAGTATGGTCATCTACGTTAGTAAGTTTAAAACCATTCAAATCAATATCTACATATAATTTTATCTCCGGAATAACAACATCTTCGTTTATATCACTGTTAAGCGTAAGAGTATATTTTTCTTTATTATTCTTATAATCATATTCCTCTATATTTTCCAGAGCTTCATTAATAGTATCATAATTACCTATTAATTTTTCTCCCTGTATCAATGTAACTGCACTTTCGGTAACTTCATTTGCTACCTGTTCTTCATCCTCGGGAGCATCCTCTTGATTATCAACAGTTACATTTTCCTCTTCGGTTTCTTCTACAAATTCTGTTTCATCCTCAATATTCTCTTCTTGAGTTTCAACATTTTCTTCTTCCTGTTTATTTTCTTCCGTCTGTTCTTCTGTAGGTTCAACGGGTTCTTCTGTATTTTCAACCCCCCCCTACGCAGTCTGCGATGTCATTTTTGCAAACATCGCATAAGTCGTTAACAGAATCTTCTGTACACAATGTTGTACATACACATTCCGTTGAAGACTCTTTTTCTTCTGCAAGTACCGTACCCGAAAACATTGTAACTGTCATACACAATGCCATCAGATACGCAAACATGCGCTTTTTCATGCTTTTTTCCTCCTTTTATTTATTTAAAAATATTAAATTTATATAAGGTTATTCTACCATTTTTTTAACTATATTACAAATAATTCATCTGTTTATTTTAGGATATTGATGTAAAATATAAATATTAAAATAAGTGAAAAAACAAAAAAGTCTAAATTAAAATTGATTTGTTACACGAAAAAAGGTACACAATAAATTGTGTACCTTTAAACTAATTGCGGAGGCAGGATTTGAACCTACGACCTCCGGGTTATGAGCCCGACGAGCTACCGGACTGCTCTACTCCGCGTCAAT
>URLB01000006.1 GCA_900548595.1 uncultured Eubacteriales bacterium | reverse complement strand
CTGTTTCTACAACTGTATAAACTCGTCGAAATCCTGATTTCGACGAAAGGCGTCGATTTTGTCGACGCCTTCAGACTTCCGCAGTATTTCTGTGGAAGTCTTTATAATTACGGCATAATAGTTACCGTTGTCTTTTCACTGTTAAATTCTCCTTCTTTAGAACATGTCTGTGCGTAAAATATTTTGCAAAAGTCTAAAGCTTTTATATATTTTCTACCGTCCTTTTCAATGACTGCATTATTAATAATATTTTCATGATCATTATTTTTAATAATATCTCCGTCATCTGTCAACTCATATTTGTTTCCGTTAAATTCAAATCTGTTGTCCTTTACCTCCGTCTTCATACCGTCAAATACATCATCAAAAGGAAAATAAGAGTCTTCTCCTATAAATGAAATATTTGAGTCAAAAGGCTTCAGAAAACCGCTGTCATCAATCTTTTTAAAATTATTAACATTCTCGAAGTCATATTCTATACCGTCAACAATAATTGATTTAAAAGATTCTAAATCAACTATATTATATGCGTCGGCATAAATCTCGAACATATCATAGTCTTTTCCCTCTTTAACCAAAGTCGATGATAACGGTTCAAATATTTGATTGAATGTTTTTACACTTCCGTCCTTCATTCTGAAATATGCATTCGTATCATACAAATCTCTATCAGTTCCTACTTCAAATCCTACGGTAAGCATTACAGACATAGGGTTTATTTTAACTGTTGCCTCTCCGTACTCCTGTCCTTTAAGTACATATTCCGCAGTCTCTATGTCTGTTTTCAGGTCCGCAAAAATAACATTATCCTCTGTATCAAGGAAATCAAATTCCAGTTTAATCGTTTCTCCACCGCTTTTTGCATTCAGCGCTTCAACGGACATTTCCCAAACTTTTGTGTCGGCAGTACTGTATTCTTTAAGTTCATTTCCTACCCAACTGTTTATATAGCGTTCATCGGACTCATCTTCAAAGCTTACGTAGGTATCTCTTATAAAATTAAAGTTATTGCCGTTAAGTTTTGCTTTTGCTTTATTATTAAGAGCCTTTACGGAAAATACGGCTTTCATACTATATTCCGTTGATATAACCTCGTCCATACTTACTTCAAAATTCCCGTCCGAAACTTCCTTTTCGGGATTTTCAACATAACTCTGTATTTCCGACGTATCTCCGTCAAAAAACAGACTGAGTAAATCAATATCATACATAGCCGAAACCGAAGTTGCCATAGCGGCGACCAATATAAAGACAACCGCTATACTTTTTATCAGTTTTTGTTTCATATAAATTCTCCTCTCCGAAGGAACGGAATTAAGCTTATTATTTACGGTATTCTTTATCGTTTCGGAATTTATATAGGAAATATCTTCTTTACATTGCGGCGCAACCTCATTTCTCAGTTTTGAAAGTCTCCTGTTCATCATCCGTCCCTCCTTTCATGTAACATCTCTTTTAGTCGTTCTCTGCTTCTTTTCAATTTTGTTTTAACAGTGGAGATATTAATATCCATAGCTTTTGAAATTTCTCTTATTTTTTCTCCGTTATAATAGTATCGTATCATTATTTCGTTATTGGGCTCTCCCAGTTCCATAATCATACCGTACAGCATTCTTCCCGTTTCTCCTCTGTCCAGTTCTTTTTCGGGGTTTCCCTCATCAGAATACGAGTTTTTGTCTAATTCACAGCATTCTTTTAATTCTCTCATTTTGTTCTTTGCCTTGTTTCTTGCTATCGCCCCAATATACGCCTTTAGGCTGTCGCTTTCCCCGTTTATATATTCCGCATTGTTCCATAATGAAATAAAAACATCGGAAACCGCTTCCTCAATGTCTTCCTTTGACATTTTTCCACCGATAATATTATAAACGACTACATTTATATAAGCTGAATACTTCTCTATGGCTTTTTCCAATGAACTTCTTTTTCTGTTCTTAAGTCCCTTTATTATTTTTTCATCATTCATCGGTTAATACCTCCGATTACGGTACCGTTATTATTTGAATTCAACTATATATACACAAAAACTTTTAAAAAGGTTTCATAAATAAAAAAAGTCGTCCAAACATCAGTTCAGACGACGCTGTTTTTTTTTGAAAATACACATCCGCAATAGTTCTGTCTAAACAAATCATATTCATTTGACAGCTCTATTGACCGTTTATACCCGTTTTTCTTTTTAAAATCCGAAGGAAGCCATTTCAGCCCCAGTTTTTCACATTCTTCTTCACCTATTTTATTAAGGTTATCGGCATTTTTAAGAGGACTTATCGTAAGCGTAGTACATACATATTCCGAACCGGCTTTTGCGGCGGCATTTGCCGTTTCCCTAAGCCTCAGTCTAAAACATTTCAGGCATCTTTCTCCGCCCTCTGGCGCGTCCTCAAGTCCCTTTGCGCAATCGTAAAACTCATTCGGATTATATCTTCCCTCTAAAAACTTTACGTCCTCACACTCCGGCATTTCTTCAATAAGACGTTTTACTTCATTTACCCTCTTTATGTATTCGCTTTCAGGGGAAATATTGGGATTAAAGTAAAATACCGTTATGTCAAAATACTTGCTTAAATATTCAAGCACATAGCTGCTGCAAGGAGCGCAGCAGCTATGCAGCATTAGACTCGGTTTATTTTCTTTATTATTTTCTATTATTTTATCCAGTTCCTTCTGATAATTAATCTTATTCATTATCTTATCTGTCCGTTTCCGTAAATAATATATTTCGTTGTTGTTATTTCCTTAAGTCCCATAGGACCCCTTGCATGAAGTTTCTGTGTGCTTATTCCTATCTCCGCACCGAATCCGAACTGACCTCCGTCCGTAAATCTGGTTGACGCATTCACATATACGGCGGCAGCGTCAACTTCATCAAGGAATTTCTGGGCGTTAGTATAGTTTTCCGTAACTATACACTCCGAATGTCCAGTACTGTACTTTCTTATATGCTCTATGGCCTCGTCAATGTCTTTTACAACTTTAGCTGAAATTATAAGGTCGTTGTACTCCGTTCCCCAATCCTCTTCAGACGCCTGTTTAACGCCGTCCTCTTCGAAAAATCTTTCGTCTCCTCTTATTTCAACATCATTGTTTTTAAGTGCTTTTACAACCATCGGTATAAACGTTTCCGCAATGTCCTCATGTACAAGCAGGCTTTCGCAGGCATTACATACTCCCGGTCTTTGTGTTTTTGCATTCATCACTATTCTTACAGCCATGTCAAGGTCCGCGCTTTTATCAACGTATGTATGGCAGTTTCCGGTTCCCGTTTCTATTACGGGCACTGTGCTGTTTTGTACGACAGACTGTATCAGTCCCGCTCCTCCCCTGGGAATAAGTACGTCTATATATCCGTTAAGTCTCATCATTTCCGTAGCCGTTTCTCTGCTTGTATCCTCTACCATCTGTACGCAGTCTTTCGGCAGTCCGATATGCTCGAGGGCATTCCTAAATATATTTACTATCGTTGTATTTGAATTAAATGCCTCTTTTCCGCCTCTCAGTATAGTTGCGCTGCCCGCTTTCAGACATAAACCGAAAGCGTCCGCCGTAACATTCGGTCTTGCTTCGAATATTATTCCGATTACGCCCATAGGCACTCTTTTTTGTCCTATTTTCAGACCGTTATCAAGGGTTTTCATATAAAGGACTTCTCCAATAGGGTCATCGAGAGCCGCAACGCTTCTGAGTCCGTCAGCCATTTCTTTAACTCTTTTTTCCGTAAGTGTAAGTCTGTCGATAAAAGCTCCTTTTATTCCGTTTGCAACAGCTGCTTCAACATCTTTTTTATTCGCCTCAAGGACCTCATTGATATTTTTCTCAAGTGCGTCTGCCGAAGCCTTAAGCGCGTTATTTTTTTCATTGGAACTGAGTCTTGCCAGTACGACGGCAGCCTCTTTTGCCGCCTGTCCCATTTCAGTCAATCTGCTCATTGCTCTTACCTCCTATTATACTTTTTTCCGTTATAATCAACTTCATTGCCTTATCATGCTTTTCGGTCGGTATGCTTTCCTTTATCTGCATGTCAAATGCCAATGCAACGGTATTTTTAACATCATACTTCTCAATATAAGTATCGTAATATCCTCCGCCGTAGCCCATTCTTTTTCCTTCAATATCAAAAGCGACTCCGGGCACTGCCAAAAGCGTCTGTTCGTCCGGTAAAGCTTCGTCCTTTCTTTCGGCTTTCGGTTCATATACTCCTATTTTTGTTTTAACTAAATTATCTAAGCCGTCTATATATACGAAAAACATCTCTCTGTTTGTAAGCGTAACCGGAACGGCTACCTTTTTACCGTCTTTCAAAGCCTGTTTGATTATACCGACTGTCGGCGCTTCATTTTTCATATTTATATAGATAAATATTTTTGATGAGTTTTTGTATTCCTCTGTGCTTAAAAATTTTTTCTCTATTTCTTTTCCGCTTTCGGCTTTATATTTATCGGATAAATTTTTTCTTTCATCTATATACAGTTTACGAAGGCTTTTCTTCAAGATTTCTCCTCCTTACCACATGATAAACATACTCATGTATGTTCCCACGGCAGCAAAGAGGAATACAAGAAACAAAATATCAAGTATAAGAAAAACTATGGAAATAATAAGAAGCATTTTACCGTAGCTTTTATATCCCTGCTGATTTTTATTCATATAGATTCCGCCGATTACTATTCCCAGTATAGCCCCTATAAAATTTAAAAATATCGCCATAAGGACGAGCAGAACCTTTGCCGCCGTCGACGGCTCATACTTGGGGTCTATATTTTTCGCGTCGTTCACATAATCGTATGTATCGTATTTTTCATTGTATTCTCTTTCATAGTAATTTTCGGATTTATTTTCTTCTTCCATGGCAGCCTCCTTTTATTTTCTCAAAAAAAGCGTTCCCACATCGTCCCCGTCAATAACTTTTTCTATTATGGCTGCATCGCTTCCGTCTGCGACCACCATATCTACGCCATTTGTAACGCAAAGTTTAGCGGCTGCAATCTTTGTAGCCATTCCTCCGACAGAAAACTTGGAGCCGGCTTTTCCTGCCATAGCTTCTATTTCGGGGGTTATTTCTTCGACGATTTTTATTCTTTGCGCATTTTCATTCTGCTTGGGGTCGCAGTCGTACAATGCGTCTATATCCGTAAGCAATATAAGTAAATCCGCTCCCAAAAGTACGGCTACATTTGCCGCAAGACGGTCGTTATCACTGAATTCAATCTCATATGTCGAAGTTGTATCGTTTGCGTTTACAATGGGGATTATTCCCCTTGAAAGCAGTTCGTCAAAAGTATTTTCCGTATTTATTTTCCTGTCGTTCATTACAAAGTCATTTTTTGTAAGCAATATCTGCGCTACCGTATGAGTATATGTATTAAAGAAATTCTGATATATCTGCATAAGTATTGCCTGACCTACTGCGGCTGCCGCCTGTTTTTCCCTTGTAACTTTGGGACGTTCCGCAAAACCGAGACATTTTGAGCCGACTCCTATTGCTCCCGATGATACAAGAACAACATTTTTATCTCTGTTTTTTAAATCGGAAAGCATCCAGCATAACCTGTCTATCATTTTCAGGTTCAAATTTCCGTTTGGATATGTAATTGTTGACGTTCCTACTTTTACAACTATCGTTTTATAATTCTTAAATCTTTCACTTATATCAATCACAGCGCATTCTCCAATCCATAAAAGGCGGATATGCCCTATTGACTAACTCCGCTGAGTATAAGTCCGGCCAATATCCGCCTTTAAATTTTTACTTATTAATCTTAAACGAGCTCTTGAGCGGAACTATTCTGTTAAATACAAGCTTATCCTCGGTAGTATCCTTTGTATCTACGCAGAAATATCCGTTTCTCATAAACTGGAATCTGTCTCCCTTTGCCGCTGTTTTTATTGAAGGCTCAATTTTGCAGTTGCTCCTTACGATTATAGATTCCGGATTCATTATCATATCTCCGTTAGGATCATCGGGGTTGTCAAGCATCATGTAGTCATATAGTCTTGCCTCGGCGGTAACGCAGTCGTCTGCGCATACCCAATGGAGCGTTCCCTTTACCTTTCTTCCGTCAAAGCCCGAGCCGCTTCTTGTAAGAGGGTCATAAGTACAGTGTATTTCCGTTATTTCACCGTTTTCGTCCTTTACGAAATCAGTACATGTAACAAAATATGCTCCCTTAAGACGTACCTCTTTTCCCGGTGCAAGGCGGAAGAATTTCTTAACGGGTTCTTCCATAAAGTCTTCTCTCTCTATATATATTTCCCTGCCGAAGGGCACTGTTCTTTTGCCCATTTCCGGTGTTTCGGGGTTATTGTCTAACTCAACAAATTCTATTTGTCCTTCGGGATAGTTTGTTATAACAACCTTAACGGGGTCAAGCACAGCCATAACAACATTTGCCTTTGCTTTCAAGTCCTCACGCAGACAATAGTCGAGCATAGCGCTGTCAACACAGCTGTTTGCCTTTGATACGCCTATTCTCTCGCAGAAATCCCTTATTGCTTCCGGAGTATATCCTCTTCTTCTTAATCCGCTTATGGTAGGCATTCTGGGGTCGTCCCAGCCGTCTACAAGTCCGTCCTCTACAAGCGCTCTGAGCTTTCTCTTGCTCATAACAGTGTTTGTAAGATTAAGTCTTGCAAACTCTATCTGTCTGGGAGGCATATCCGTAAAGCCGGCTTCTCTTACAACCCAATCGTAAAGAGGTCTGTGATCCTCGAACTCCATTGTGCATATAGAATGTGTTATTCCCTCTATTGCGTCTTCAAGAGGATGTGCAAAATCATACATAGGATATATGCACCACTTATCGCCTGTCGTATGATGGCTGGCATGGGCAATTCTGTATATTACGGGGTCTCTCATATTGATATTGGGAGAAGCCATATCTATTTTTGCACGGAGCGTTCTCGTACCGTCTTCAAATTCCCCGTTTTTCATTCTCTCAAACAGTTCGAGATTTTCCTCAACGCTTCTGTTCCTGTATGGACTGTCCTTACCGGGTTTACTTAAAGTTCCTCTGTATTCACGCATTTGCTCTGCATTAAGGTCGCACACATACGCTTTTCCGTTCTTTATAAGTTTAACCGCTATTTCATAAAATTTATCAAAATATGACGATGCAAAGTAAAGCCTGTCTTCCCAATCGAAGCCGAGCCACTTGACGTCCTCTTTTATGCTTTCAACATATTCCACATCTTCCTTTGACGGGTTTGTATCGTCAAAGCGAAGGTTGCACTTTCCGCCGTATAATTTTGCCATTCCGAAATTAAGACATATACTTTTTGCATGTCCTATATGAAGATATCCGTTCGGCTCAGGAGGAAAACGTGTATGTATTTTATTAAGCTCTCCCTTAAGGTCGTCCTGAATATAACTATGTATAAAATTTCCCGTTCCGCTGAGGCTGTTTTCTTTGCCGTCTGCCGATTTTACATTTTCTTCTGACATTTTACGTTCCTCCGTATCATATACTATCATAATATTATAATCTACACTATTTTACGCGCTTTTGCAATAGCGCCGTAGCATACGTCAATTATTATTTCCAAAAGTTTCTGTGTTATTCCTAAGCCACTCGATATAATATTTATCCGCAATTTTTACGCCGCTGTCGTTCAAATGCGCGTCGTCTCTGAAATTCTCAAGTTTAAAAAGATTTTCCCGCATGTTTACAATATTAAAATCCAGATACTTTACGCCCAGTTCTTCGGAAATTGCAGCCAATTCATTATGAACGTCGTCATAATTGTTTATAAGCTCCATAGATATGTTTGCTATCGGTGCGGTTACAAAAACGACCTCCGAGCCGTTTTCACGGGCAAGTTTGACAAATTGTCTGAGGTACTCCTTCTGCGTATCGTCAGCCTCCCAATCGGCTCCGTCAAAATTCTTATACTGATTTGTTTCATAAAATTCGCTTTCCGGAATTACCGTATCGCAGTATGTATAACCTTTATCCAAATAATATTCCGTTCCGTTAGTCTCAGGCGCGGCTTTCTTTGTTACCCCGAACCTTTCTTCCGTCTTTTTCTCTATTTCCGCCGATTCGTATGCGAAATAATCCTGTTGGTATCTTATAGGAAGTAATTTATACTTAACCTTTTCGTTTATCGGGAAAACATTTTTTACATAGTCCTCCGTAACGCTTTTATCGTTTACAACCTCAAAAAACGAATTTGCCTGCTTCATATCAAATTCGTCGTCAAGCATATCCCAGTAAAACTCCAAAACAACTACTTTAGGAGACTGGGTTTTGTATACCTCCTTAAGCGTATATAAACTGGTATCGTAATGCTGAAGCGGAGTTCCAAGCTGCCACGATAAAGTTCCCAGTTCTTTGTCAAAATTTTCGGGATCAAACGTACAATACGAATGTGATGACCCGATAAAAACCATATCAACCGTATTCTCCTCTTGTGCGTAAAATCCGTCGAATCGGCTTTTCGTCCATGCATTTACGACGTTTTGCTCCGCAGCCGCCGCATACTTTGTTTCGGTAACCTTATACACTGCCGAAAACAAAAGTATAAACACAAGCACTTCCGCAATCAGTTTAAAATTGGAAATAAATGAATGCTCCCGCTTCATAAAATACCCCCGCTGATAAAATAAATGCAGCCGTAATCAGATAAAATATTATTCTGACAACAGCATTTTTCTTTTCAATAACATCGTATACCGGTTTGCTTCCGCATAGCATTTCCGTTGCCATAAGGAATATTATTGCTGTCGCGGTTACAATCAGTTCAAAAATATTCAGACCGAGTCCCGTAATAACTTCATATATATACTGCATATTCCACCAACCCGTAAACGCTGTTCCGAGATGTTCAAGTATATAGAAGGCGTCGGAAATCGTATTCGCCCTGAACAGCACCCAACCGATACATACAAGTCCGAATGTTACTATCGCCGACATCAATTTTCCTATAAAACTATCATATATATGCAAAGCCTTTTTTACTTTTGTTCTGAATCCGTATGTCATTTGTCCGACTACCTGGTATATTCCGTGAATACCTCCCCACAGAACAAACGTCCAATTTGCTCCGTGCCAAAGACCGCTTATAAGAAACGTTACAATTAAATTTCTGTATTTTTTTAATTTTCCTGCCCTGTTTCCTCCCAGCGGTATGTATATATAATCCATAAACCATGTAGAAAGGGAAATATGCCATCTTCTCCAAAATTCCTTTATGCTTCCCGATAAATACGGATTTTTAAAGTTATCCATAAGCCTGAAGCCGAGCACTCTTGCACAGCCTTTTGCTATATCGGAATATCCGCTGAAATCACAGTATATCTGAAAGGCAAATAAAACGGTAGCTATGACCAGATACAGTCCGCTGTAGCTTTGCGCCGAATTATATATGGCATTAACCGCCGTAGCCGCTCTGTCTGCTATAACGATTTTCTTAAAGAACCCCCACATCATAATTCGCAGTCCGCTTATTATGCGTTCAAAGTCAAATTTATGTTTCTCGTAAAACTGTGGGAGCAGATTCTCGCTTCTTTCAATCGGACCGGCTACAAGCTGAGGAAAGAACATTACAAAAAGAGCAAATATCCCGAAATGTCTTTCCGGCTTTATCGTTCCTCTGTATACGTCTATCGTATAGCTTGCCGCCTGGAACGTATAGAATGAAATTCCCATAGGAAGTATAATATTCAACGTCTTAATTGGCCAGTTATCTCCAAACAGCGCCAGAAGCGTATCATTCATAAACCCGAGATACTTAAATATGAACAGCAGTCCGAAATCAATAAACAAGGTCAAAATAAGTATTTTTTTCCCTTTTTGTTTTTTGTATTTATATATGTACAGAGCCGCCGTATAATTTATAAATATCGTTATGAGTATAAGTATTATAAGTTTCGGATTCCAAGCCATATAAAAAATACAGCTTGCCGCAAGCAGGAGTATCCATCGTATTTTATGCGGCAAAACAAAATATAATGCCGATACTGCAATAAAAAAAACTATAAATGTAAATGAGTTAAATAACATAACGTATCCTCTGAAAATTAATTTAGCTTCAGCAAATCAATTGCTGGTATGATTATAATTTATAAAACCGTCAAAAGCAACCTTGTTATATATAAACGGTTATGTTAGAATTGTCTGGAAATAAAACTATCGGAAAGTAGAGATAAAATGTTAGCAGGTAACGTGGAAAATAAAAAACAATTTATGTCATTGCTTTTAAAAGGCAATGCTTTCGACCGTCTTCTCGTAAGGAGCGTTGTACTCCGCACGGCAGTTCTGTTTGAAATAGATTGTACGCTGGATAAAAACTGGTTTAACAGTGATGAAGCGGAAACATTGGAAAAATATGCTTCTTGGGCAGATTTAAAACCGATTATTTTTGAATTGATAAAAGGTCATAAATTACCGGGATATATGAAAATAATACTGTCTCCCTCACCTGCCGCAACTGAAAAAATACATAGCAATGCAGCTGCACTTTTTATAAATATAACTTTTGAAAATAATGTTCTTTCCGTAACCACAGGTTCATCGGAAAAAGTATTCAGCATGGATAAATCCGTTGAAATCAGCTGGGACGAATATGCCTCAAAATTTTTTAAACATAATTCGATAATATTGGAATAAAATAATATAGCTTTTTATTATTAAAATAATAATTTTAAATATCGCCGAATATAATAAAGGATTTAACTATCCTTTATTTTTTTATGCCGTATATGAAAAAAATCAAAGTTAATGCCCGATTATTTTATTAGCACTCGTTTTTGATGAGTGCTAATTTTTTCTTGACATTTGTCTGCGGTGTGCTACAATAAAGATAGAAACAATATTTACTACTGGAGGCAATAAGCAACAATGGAACAGGAAAAAGGCAATCTATCTATTAACAGTGAAAATTTCTTACCTATTATAAAAAAATGGCTCTATACCGACAAAGATATATTTATCCGTGAAATAGTTTCAAACGGATGCGATGCCGTTACAAAGCTTAAAAAGCTCATGATGATGGGCGAAGCCGATAATATTCCGGCTGATGAAAAGTTCAGTATTCATGTGGTATGCGACACAGAAAATAAAATTATTAAAGTTATTGATAACGGTATCGGTATGACAGCCGATGAAATCAAAAAGTATATAAACCAGATAGCGTTTTCAGGCGCCAGCGATTTCCTTGCAAAATACGGTGAAAAAGCAGGCGAAGACGGAAACGAAATAATCGGACATTTCGGTCTCGGTTTCTATTCTGCGTTTATGGTAGCCGATAAAGTCGAGATTGACACACTTTCATACAGAGAAGGTTCTCAGAGTGCAAAGTGGATATGCAGCGGCGGAATAGACTATGAAATAGAACAGGGTACAAGAGATGTTCACGGAACAACAATAACTATGTATTTAGGCAAAGACGGCGAAGAATTTGCCGATGAAGCGGTATTATATGAAGCTCTTAAAAAATACTGCGAATATATGCCTGTTGAAATTTATTTCGACACTGTGGACAATGAAGATGACGATACGGAAGGAGTTGAAGCGGAAAACGGAAACGATAAATCCCAGGAGGGAGCCGATAATCGTAAAATCGTTACTTCCGCTGACGAACTTGCAGATGTAATCAAGCAGGAATCAGGTGAAAAATCTACCGAAGACGAACGGTCTTCCGACGAGGAACAGGAGAACAATGAACCCGATCAGCTTCCGCTGAATGAAACAAATCCTCTTTGGCTGAGAAAACCGTCTGAATGTACGGACGAACAGTACAAAGAGCTTTACCACCATATGTTCAACGACTCTAAAGATCCGTTGTTCTGGATTCATCTGAACATGGACTACCCGTTCAGACTTAAAGGAATACTTTATTTCCCTCGTCTGATGAGCGATATGGAAGCTGTTGACGGAATCGTCAAACTTTATTCTAACCAGGTATATATCGCGGATAATATAAAAGAAGTTATTCCCGAATTTCTTCTTATTCTTAAGGGCGTTATGGACTGCCCCGATCTTCCTTTGAACGTTTCAAGAAGCGCTCTGCAAAATGACGGCTATGCCGCAAAGATGTCAACATACATCAGCAAAAAAGTGGCAGATAAGATTAACAGTCTCTTTAAAAACGATAGGGAAGAATACGAAAAGTTCTGTGATGACATTAACCTTTTCTTCAAGTACGGCAGCATGAAAGAGGAAAAATTCTACGATAAGATTAAAGGCTCCCTCCTCTATAAAACGACTGAAGGAAAGCACAAAACGCTTGATGAATATATAAACGATAATAAAGAAAAGAACGGAAACAAAGTTTATTATGTAACAGACGAAAATCAGCAAATTCAATACATTAACTTATTCAAGAGCCAGGGTATGGAGGCAATAGTACTTCCTTCCGCAATAGACAAGCCATTTGTTAACTATCTGGAATACAGAGGTGAAAATCAGTTTGTCATGGAAAGAATAGATTCAGACCTTTCCGAAGCTCTTAAAAGCGATACTGCAACAAACGACAAACTCAATGAAGAATTTAAAACTCTGTTTTCAGGCATTCTCTCTAAGGACAAGCTTAATGTAAAGGTTGAAAATCTAAAAACAGACTCTATATCAGCAATGATTCTTCTTTCCGAAAGGGAAAGACGTCTTATGGATATGTTGGAAACATATAAGTATGATGAAAACCTTAAATCTCTTTATGCAAACACAGCTGTTGAAGAAACTCTCATCCTAAACGGCAATAATAAACTCGTGAAAGAACTGGAAGAACTTAAAAATATATCCGGCAAGGAAGAGGAAACAGAACTTATCTGCCGACATATATACGACCTGGCTCTTATGGGACAAAAACCCCTTACATCCGAACAAATGACAGCTTTTATAGAGAGAAGCAACATTATTTTGGAAAAACTCGTTGACACTCAAATAAGATAACCCCTAACTCACTTAAAAGACGCCTTAAAGGCGTCTTTTCCCTTTATGATTAATTTTCTGTCTTGTTTTATATGTTATAGCTTCGTTATTGCCGATTCAAAAGCACGATGTTATCTTATTTTAAGATTCAAATCCTCTTCCGGAAACTTTGAGCTTAAATGGAATTAAATAATCTTTTATAAAAGCTGTCCTTTTGTCGGGACAGCTTTTTGTTTAAGACTTATATCGGTTTAATCAAAACCTTTTGTTATTATCTGCCCCTCTGTAAAATATACTGTTTTAGAGGTGATAAAATGTATTCTTCAAATATCAAAACAATACGCGCATGTAACGGAATGCTTTTTGTTTTCTATTACAGTCAGGGCTCTATTTTCTTTGTCAAAATACATAAAGGTTCTTCGTCCGCTTCCGTAAAAATAGCCGACAACGCCTCTCCGATGTTTTCCGTATGGTGTACGGATAACGGAATTTATATTATGTTTAACGGAGATCAGGGAACTGTATTATGTTTTTATAATTACTCCCGTTGGGTATCCAGAATTATAGCAAAAGATCTCGGCGAAAGTTGTTCGAGAATATCCTTTTTTACGGACGGGGAATCCGTGCATCTGCTTTACAGTATCAAAAATATTAACAGCAATACAGAATCCCTTTTTATACGCTCAATGAAAAAGGATAAATGGGAACAGCCTAAAAAAGTGTCCGATATAATGCCTTTTCCGAACACTCCGTATTTTATAGGGCGCGAAAACACTGACAAAATAAAAATCTACTACCGTATTTCCGATAAAACAATAAAATATCGTTCATTAAATTTATGCGACGGAAATATGACGGAGGCTGAAAACCTTTTAGCAACCAGCATGCCGTGTTATGACATTTCAATACTTACTAAAAATGATGAAAGCCATATATTATATCTTGCGCAAGGCATGTTTTCATCACAACTCATATATAAAGGCATAAAGTCCGGTCATCAGATAAAAGCAAGAGTAATATGGGAGGGTCAGCTATCCGGCAGCTGTTTGCTTTTCTGTCATAACAGCAGACTTTATGCCCTTATGTATAATGAAAACAACGTTTACGCCGTACATTCGGATTCCGAAAATATTTATTTTTCAACCGTAAAAAACCTGAACATCCGTTTAAACTCATCTTGCGTTAAATCGGAATATATTGATTTCTCATCTGACAACATATATTCGTCAGATGAACTTATAGTAAATACCAATGATAACTCTTTCCCCGTAACCGATGATATATATCCACAGTTTATTCCCGAAAATCAAACTGTTCAAAGTATCCCTCAGCAAAAAGCTTCACCGATAAACTCCCTGCAAGCTGCGGAATATGAAAAGCAAATATCTTCTATGAACGACCGTCTGGGAGAACTTTCATCGACTTTGGCAAAGAGAAACGAAGAAATAGCCACGCTCTCCGCACGTTGGCGTATGAAATATGAAGCGCTTTCAAAAGAAAACGAAACTCTCAAAAACCGTATCTCTAAAATCACGTCAGAAACAACCGCCTTACCCTCTCAGAACGACTATGAAAACAACCAAGATCAGAGTTGATTTCTCAGTTCTGCCGAAATCATTCTGTCTGCCGTATCGGCGGCATACATAATGATATTTTCGCAGCCTTCCGTTCTTTGTAATGCACAGCAGTTAAAAGAACCGTATTTCATATTAAATTCGTTTAAGAACATTATTCTGAGTCGTTTGGCGGTATTTTCATCAAACATATATCCAAACAGAAGTATTACAGCCGCCGAAGCAGCGCATAAACCGCTGTAGCCAAAGCCGTTACCTGCCGCCGATACAGCCTTAATAAGTTCTCCGTTTAAACCGAGAGCATACTTAGTATCGGCGGCTTTTATTATACACTGGCCGCAGCCCCAACCGTCAAAATAATATCTGTAAGCCAAATCTTTCATTTTTTTCACCGTCCTGCATGTCCGTTTTGTATATAATATTCGGACAAACCGTCAGTGTACCAATTATTTTTATTTTCACTTTAATATTTTCTTTTCAAACTCTACAAATAATACCGGTATAAACGACAGAACGGCTACTATCCCCCACTGCTGCAAATTCAATGCCGTTACATCAAATACAGCCGCCAAAAACGGTATCATAATAACCGCCGCCTGCATAGCGACCCCGATAATAAATGCAATACACAGATATTTGTTGCTGAATATATGTATTTTAAATATAGACTTATCAGTTCGCATATTAAAAGCATGTACCAGCTGAGATATACTCAAAACCGCAAATGCCATTGTTCTGCTTATATTGTGTATTTCACCGTTGTCAAAATATTTATGACCTATTCCGAACGCCGTAAGGGCAAGTATTCCTATCATAAATCCCTCATAGGCTATCCTATATCCAAGACCTCCGGAAAAAAGGCTTTTATTTGAACTTACAGGCGGATTTTCCATAACGTTTTCTTCAGGTCTGTCAAGCCCGAGCGCTATTGCCGGAAGAGAATCCGTAATTAAATTAACCCACAATAAATGTATCGGTAAAAGAGGAGTACTCCATCCGAATATCATAGCGGTAAATATCGTGAGTATTTCTCCTATGTTGCTTGAAATAAGGAAATGAACGGATTTTCTTATATTGTTGTATATTATTCTTCCTTCTTTTACCGCGCTGACTATCGTTGCGAAGTTATCATCGGTTATTATCATGTCTGACGCCCCCTTCGCAACGTCCGTTCCGTTCTGTCCCATGGCGCATCCTATGTCTGCCGCTTTAAGCGCCGGAGCGTCATTTACCCCGTCTCCTGTCATGGCTACGGTCTTACCCTTCCTTTTATAAGCGTTTACTATTTTCAATTTATGTTCAGGCGATACCCTTGCAAAAACCGAAATTTTTTCCAGCTTATCATCCAGCTGTGTCTGATTCATTGTTTCCAACTGTCCGCCGTCAAATATTAAATCTCCGTCTTTGTAAATCCCTGTTTTTTCGGCTATTGCCATCGCTGTAAGCGCATGATCCCCCGTTATCATTACAACTTTAATTCCTGCTTTTTTACAATCTTCCACAGCCTGCGCCACTTCCTCTCTCGGAGGGTCTATCATTCCTATAAATCCGGCAAAGGTCAGACCTTTTTCATAATTTCTGTCATTTTTTCCTGTTTCTTTGTATGCAACCGCTAAAACTCTTAACGCCGATGAGGTCATCGACTCGTTTATTTTGTCAAGTTTTCGTCTTTCACTTTGGTCTATTGTTCTTCCATCCGAATATTTCCCACATAAATTCAGAACCCTCTCCGGCGCACCCTTTGTTATGCACAGATTATTTCCATTGCCGAATTCGTGTACTGTTGTCATCATTTTTCTGTCCGATGAAAAAGGTATCTCATCTATCCTGGGCATAATACTTTCAAGACGCGATTTCTTCTCGCCCATCTCTTCCGCTGCCTCCGCTATGGCCGTTTCCGTCGGCTCTCCTATATAGTGCCTGTCCTCAAAATAGCAGTCTGTGCATAACACAGCCAAACGTATTATAAATCTCTTGTCGTTAAGATTTGTGTTTTCCTTTGAGTCCGTTATTTTGACAAGCTTCATTTTATTTTTTGTAAGAGTTCCCGTTTTATCTGTACATATAACCTGTGCCGAGCCAAGCGTCTCAACCGCCGGCAGAGTCCTTACTATAGTATTTTTTTTAGACATTGCCTGCATGCCTATGGCCAGCACAATTGTTACTATGGCAGGAAGCCCTTCCGGAATTGCGGCTACGGCAAGGCTTATTGAGGTCATAAACATTTCAAAAGCCCCGTACTTTCTTATAACTCCTATTATAAAAATCAAAGCGCATATTCCGATTGCGGATAATCCGAGTATTTTTCCCGTTCCGTCAAGTCTCTTCTGCAAAGGAGTTTCATTTTTTTCATCCTTTGCTATCATTGCGGCTATTTTTCCGACTTCCGTATCCATACCCGTTGCCGTTACAACAGCTCTTCCTTTGCCGTATGTTACATAGGTTGATGAAAATACCATGTTTTTCATATCCGCAGCCTGAGCTTCCTCTTTTATCCTTAGGGAAGCATCTTTTGACACAGGAACAGATTCTCCCGTAAGAGCAGACTCATCTGTTTTTATCGTGTTTCCGCTTATCAATCTTGCGTCGGCCGGAACCATGTCCCCTGCCTCTAAAATAATTATGTCTCCGGGTACGACTGTTTGTGATGAGATCTCTTTGATATGTCCGTCTCTAAGAACCTTTGCGTGCGGAACAGACATTTTTTTCAATTCCTCAATTGCTTTTTCTGCCTTATTTTCCTGAACGACTCCTAAAACAGCATTTATTACCACAATCATTATAATAATAACCGAATCCGTAAAATCGGCGTCACCGTTCAACCATGATACACCGAATGAAGCTGCCGAAGCAGACAGTAATATTATTATCATGATGTCGTTTAATTGTTCAAAAAATTTTTTTATAAATCCCTTTCTTTTAACCCCTTCCCCTATGCTGTTTTGTCCGTATTGCTCCAGTCTTTTCTCCGCTTCTTTTTCATTCAGACCGATATTACTGTCCGTATTAAGCATAAGAAGCGTTTCATCTACGGTTTTGTCATGCCAGTTCATTTTAAGCTTCTCTCCTTTCGTAATGTGGGACAATCTCTTAAAATAACTTATTCGCAAAACCTGTTTATAATTACATGTAAATAAAAAAAAGCTCCGACGATATTTATTCGTCAAAGCCTTTTATCACGTCTTTATCTGTATATTCCACCTCAAAAATATCCGTACCGGGCGCTGACAGAGCCAGATAAAATACTTTGTCAGCGTCTGCCCCGTATAATATTTTCGAACATTCATAAACGGTACTTCCCGTCGTATATATGTCGTCAACAATCACTACCTTCTTATTTTCTACCGAAGACCCTTTTCCCAGACTGAATGCGCCTCTCAAATTGTCGCTTCTTTTACTTCTGCTCAACCCTTTCTGCGGAACTGTTTTCCTGTTTCTTATCAACACTTCGTTTTCAAAAGGGATTCCGATTATATCCGAAACGGCTTCAGCCAATAATGCCGACTGATTGAAGCCTCGTTCTTTCTCTTTTTTCTTCCATAACGGAATCGGTACTATAATGTCCGCTTCAAGTACATCACAAATATTATTTTCAATCACATAATCAGCCATATATTTTCCGAGTATTTTCCCATAGTTTTTATACCCGTCATATTTGAATTTAAAAATAGTATCTTTAACG
This sequence comes from uncultured Eubacteriales bacterium, assembly GCA_900548595.1. Classification (GTDB taxonomy): domain Bacteria; phylum Bacillota; class Clostridia; order Lachnospirales; family Anaerotignaceae; genus Metalachnospira. The sequence goes on along the minus strand of URLB01000006.1, from coordinate 9,895 downwards.
GCTTCATATCTGAACACACTTACGCCTCTTACCGCACTGTTTTCATCAATTTCTCCGTTCGGTCTGAGATACGGCATATTTTCGGCACAGCTTTCGCATAAATATGGATTTCCGCTGTGAAGCTTTGTCGGTTTTCCGCAAAATATACACCGTTCAGGAAATATCAATTTAGAAAGATATCGTATCACCGTCATCACCTGTTTCCAGCATGAAATCGTACAAAGTTTCCAGCCTGTAAGCAAATCCCGAGTATCTGCTAACCTCTCTGTCATTGGCAACCATTCTGTTTACAGAGCTTTTAAGTCCTACTATTATTACGAACTTTTTCGCCCTCGTTACTGCCGTATACAGCAAATTTCTTGACATAAGCATAGGCGGTCCGCTGTGTATCGGTATTATAACTACGGGATATTCGCTTCCCTGTGATTTATGTATCGTAACCGCATAAGCCAATTCCAGTTCGTCAAGGGCAGTAAATTCATAAACAGCCTGTCTCATATCGTCAAACAAAACCGTAATTGTTTCCGCCTGCTTATTTATACTTTTTATAATGCCCATGTCTCCGTTATAAATGCCTGTTCCGTCATCGATAACTTTTCCCAATCTGTTTTCGATTTTCCATGATATATTATAATTATTTTTTATCTGCATTACTTTATCGCCTTCGCGGAACGTACATGAAGACGTTTCATATTCTTTCTTTCCGTCAGACGGAGGATTTAACGCTTTTTGCAATGTTTTATTAAGTCCTGCTGCGCCTATGTCCCCTTTTCTCATGGGAGTAAGCACCTGCATATCGGAAAATGAATCTACGCCCGTGAACTTAGGAAGCCTTTTGGTTATAAGTTCCACTATCTTCCCCGGAACTTCAGGTGCATACTGTGCGTTTACAAAAAAGAAATCCGTATTATTTCCGTTCATAACAGGCTCTTCTCCGCTGTTTATTTTATGGGCATTAGTAATAATAGCGCTCTCTCTCGCCTGTCTGAATATTTCCGTAAGGCGTACAACCTTTATTTTTTTGCTTTTTATTATATCTTTCAGTACATTTCCGGCCGCCACAGACGGGAGCTGATTGGCGTCGCCTACAAGTATCAGTCTTGTACCCGGTTCTATGGCTTTCAGAAGATTATTGAACAGCTGCATATCTACCATAGACACCTCGTCGATTATTATAACGTCAGCTTCTATCGTCTCGGTTTCGTTTTTATCAAACTTTTGACGCCCGTTGTCATCATCGGCATACGCAACGCCCAACATTCTGTGTATTGTTTTAGCCTCTATTCCCGTTGTTTCCGTCATTCTTTTAGCCGCTCTTCCCGTAGGAGCCGCAAGAACGACTTCCATTCCGCTGCTTTTAAATATTTGGATAATCGTATGAATTATAGTTGTTTTACCCGTGCCGGGGCCTCCCGTAATTACAAGGACTCCTTCCCTCATAGCCTCTATTACTGCGGTTCTCTGCTGTTTAGCAAGGCATATTCCGCTTAAGTCCTCGACTGCGTCTATTTTATCGTCTATTTTTCTTAAATCCGCGTCGTCATGAAAAAAAGACAGTTCCAGCAATTTTTTTGCAGCCGATATTTCTGTATAGTACATCGTCATCAGGTAAACCGCGTCTGTTCCGTCTATATTTTCATTAAAAACTTTGTGTTCTATCTGTAATTCCCTCAGGCAGTTGTCCACCATTTCCTCATCTACGGATAATATTTCGCCGGCCTGTCTTATAAGGCTGTCCTTCGGCATAAATACGTTTCCGTCAAGCAATGATTCGCTTAGTATATATTTAATACCGGATTTTACACGATTGGGCGAATCGGTCGGTATTCCCATTGAATATGCAATCCTGTCTGCTGTTTTAAAGCCTATTCCGGCAATATCCTCTGCCATTCTGTACGGATTTTCTTTTATAATGTCTATGGTTCTGTAACCGTATTTCTTATATACTTTCATTGCAAAAGCAGGCGTTACGCCAAACTCCTGCAAATACAGCATTACTTTTCTTATATCTCTCTGGGAACAAAACGAATTATGTACAGCCAAAGCCTTATCATACGTTATTCCTTTTATCTCAACCAGTCTGTCAAACTTTTCTTCAATGACATAAAACGTTGCCGCTCCGAATTTATCGACTATCTTTTTTGCGGTCTTCGGCCCTATTCCTTTTACTATTCCCGATGAAAGATATTTTTCTATTGCAACGGCGGTTGTCGGAACTACTCTTTCATAAAATTCCACTTTAAACTGAAGTCCGTATGTAGGATGTATAACCATTCCGCCGGTCAGTTTAAGCATATCGCCCCGTCTTATCTGCGGAACTGTACCGACGCATATTACTTCGTCTCCGTCATCGGATTTAAAATCGAAAACGGCATATCCGTTATCATCATTATGAAAAATTACATCTTCCACCGTACCTTCCAGTACAAGCTCGTCCTCCATCAGTATCACCGCCCTCGGCTAATTATACTATACAAATTACGATTTTGTACCCATCATAACTAAGTTCTTACAAATACAAAATTGAAATCCTATAATGTATAACAAATCATAGTAGCCATAATATGATTAATCTATATAGATATATTATACTGGAGTAATCCTAGACGGACAAGTATATTCATGATTTAAGTAACGCTAATTCGTTAATCTATGTTATTCTTATTTTTCCATATAAATAAGCCAGTATTTATTTGTACACTATAGTAATTTCAATATATTGTATATATAAAATGCATCTAAACAAGTCCTTTGCATATTAAACTACTAAATTGTATTAGTGTCTGAAATTATTTTTTGTTATGTATCTAAATAATTTCACATTATAATCTATTTATGATATAATATTTTTATAATTTATAAAAGCATAGAAACCTATATTGTTATCTTTGATGACCTATAACTCTTTTTCAAAATATTTTCTCTGCCAATTATTTATATTATTACAATAATCGATATATAGAATTAATTAATCTAGGTAATGTTATCAAAAAGACAGGAAACATTACAATATAATTTTATTATATAACCTATAAAAAGGAGTTCATATATGATTCAAATATCAAAAAAAATTAAAGAAGCTCGAGTTGCAAAACATTTAACTCAACAGGAATTTGCAGATCTTTTAGGCTCATGCAGAAGTACAGTAGCAAATTATGAACTTGGTCGGCGTAACCCTTCTTTAGAAGAATTAGTAAAAATTGCTGATATTCTTGATGTTGATACTAACTACCTTTTAGATATCAAAAAACGTACAGATGAAACTAATTCAAAAGAACATCAACTGCGAGGTGTAATATATATCTTAAAAAATCCTTCTTTTCCTGATTACGTTAAGATAGGATATGCAGATAATATTGAAAACCGTTTAACACAATTAAATAATAGCGAATGCACACCATTTGCATTCCGCGTATATGCTACATATGAAGTAGATTCTAGATTATCCGACCTAAAAGTTCACTCCATCATTGATAAACTCAATCCTAATCTTCGCTCTATAGATAATTATAATGGGAAAAAGCGTATACGTGAATTTTATGCAATGTCAGCAGAAGATGCATATCTGCTCTTAGAAGCTATAGCTGAAATCCATAATCATACTGATAGATTAAAGAAATGGGAACTCAGTAAAGATGATATTATTGCCGAGGAAGTTTCTGAAGAAATAAGTTATGAACATCAAATAAGATCTACTAACTTTTCCTTTAATGATTATCACATCCCTATTGGTGCAATTTTGGTTTTTATTGATGATCCTAATATTACTTGTACCGTTGCCGATACCAGAAGAATCGAATATAAAGGTGAAACAATGTATATTACTCCTTTTATAAAAATGATTAGCGGTAAAAATTATATTACAAAGGGACCTAAATATCTTATAGAGCATTTTACTTACAACGGTACTTTATTAAAAAATCTTTGTGATATATTATAATATGTATTAACACCCTGCAAAAGAAAAATCTTGTAGGGTGTTTTATTATGATTTGATAATTATTATTGTAAAGAATTTTGCTATCTATCAGTATCTCCGACATATAAATTATATACTGTCTTAGTGTATATCTAATTTCATAAATTATATAATGTAATTTTACAAACGCGCAATAAGGGGTTATTATAATATAGGAGGTATAAATATGAAACCATATAACTCATTAAGCGATCATTTAAAAGAACGATTCGGAACAAAAACTGTCAAACTGTCTGTGAACGCAGGTTTTACATGTCCTAACCGCGACGGAAAAATAAGTAAAGGCGGATGTATATTTTGCAGTGGAGCAGGTTCGGGCGATTTTGCCCCATCTGCCGATATGTCAATATCCAATCAGCTGGAATTATCAAAACAACGCTTGTCTCAAAAATGGCCTGACGCAAAATATATAGCTTACTTTCAGGCGTTTACAAATACATACGCGCCCGTTGACGAACTTGAACGCAAGTACGAAGAAGCGCTTTCATGCGATGGAATAGACGGCATAGCAATCGCCACCAGACCAGACTGCATAGACGATAATATTGTAGAGCTGTTGGATAAGCTTAATAAAAAAACTTATTTATGGGTAGAATTCGGGCTCCAAACTTCAAACGAAGCTACGGCAGAGCTTATCAACAGAGGATATAAAAACGAAGTCTATTTATCGGCTATGAAAAAACTTAAAGAAAAAAATATAGAAACCGTTACCCATATTATACTCGGTCTACCCGGCGAAACTATCGATGATATGAGAAGTTCCGTGTCATTTGCCGCAAATGCCGGAACTGACGGTATTAAGCTTCAGCTTCTCCATATAATAAGAGGTACAAGACTGCACGAAATGTATACCGATAATCCGTTTCATATCATGACTAAAGACGAATACACCGATACCGTAATAGACATGATAGAGCATCTCCCTCCTCATATAGTTCTCCACAGGCTGACAGGAGACGGAAACCGAAACGAATTGATAGAACCGTCCTGGAGCATGGACAAGAGGGGCGTGTTAAACGAAATACATAAAAAAATGAGACAAAGAAACAGTTATCAGGGAAAATTGTTGAAATAGGCAATTGTATATTCTACTGTAATAGTTTATAATATATATCAATTCATTTTCAGCGGCGGTGGTTTAATATGTATGACAATACAAGAGCTTTAGCGGAAAATAAGCTCATTATATTGTATTTAATCGAAAAAATAGAAATTCCCCTTTCCAACAGTGAAATCTGTCAATTTGCTCTGGAAAAAAATCTCATGGATTACTTCAGCGTACAACAGTATTTGTCGGAACTTGTGGAAAGCGGACTTTTGGAAATGGCCACCGAAAACAACAGTACCCGTTATACTATAACTTCCGACGGCGAAGATACTCTTAACTATTTTATAAAACATATTTCCAATTATGCTAAAAGTGTAATAAATAACTACGCAAAGGAAAATTCCAAAAGACTTCGGGCAGAATATGCAGTAACCGCCAACTATTTTCAGGAAATGAATAACGAGTATACTGTAAAATGCGGAGTGTATGACAGCGACGGGGCGACTTCGCTTATGGAAATAAGCATAAACGTCGCTACAAAAGATCAGGCAAGAACTATCTGTCGTAACTGGAAAAACAATGTAGCCGATTTATACGGAGAAATAATGCTTACTCTCGCTACGGATCCTGACAATAAAAGCGACCCTAAACCGATAACCATTAGAAAATAAAAAACACCTCAAACAGTTTTAAAAGCTGTGATTGAGGTGTTTTTTTTATTTTCACGAAGCAGATTTATTTATCTTATATAAGCCCTATTTCAAGATTACTCCAAAATCGCTCCCTTTGAGGCGCTGGAAACAAGTTTAGCATATCTTGCCGCATATCCCGTTGTGATTTTAGGCTCTCTCGGCTGCCAGTTTGCTCTGCGTTTTTCCAGTTCTTCATCGCTTACTTTAACATTGATTTTTCTTCCCGGAATGTCTATTGATATGATGTCGCCTTCTTCAACAAGTCCGATAGTTCCTCCGAGCGCCGCTTCCGGACTTACATGCCCTATGGACGCGCCTCTTGTAGCTCCCGAAAATCTTCCGTCTGTTACAAGCGCTACGTCTTTATCAAGTCCCATACCGGCAATAGCCGATGTCGGATTAAGCATTTCTCTCATACCAGGGCCGCCTTTAGGGCCTTCATATCTTATGACAACAACGTCTCCTGCTTTTATTTCCCCTCCGAATATTGCTTCGATAGCGTCCTCTTCGGAATCGAAAACCCTTGCAGGGCCTTCATGTACAAGCATTTCTTCAGCCACAGCCGCCTGTTTAACAACACATCCGTCGGGAGCAAGATTTCCTTTAAGTACTGCAATGCCGCCTGTCTTCATAAACGGATTATCAATAGGTCTTATTATGCTCTCATCACGGTTTATTCGGCGCTTCGGCCAAGTTTTCCGCTATTGTTTTTCCCGTACATGTGATAAGATCTGTTTTTATAAGTCCTGCGTCGGCAAGCTCTTTCATAACCGCATATACTCCGCCGGCTCTGTTCAAATCTTCCATATATGTATTACCTGCCGGAGCCAAATGGCAAAGGTTAGGTGTCTTAGCCGAAATCTCGTTTGTATAATCCAAATCAAGTTCTATTCCGCATTCATGCGCTATTGCCGGAAGATGAAGCATTGTGTTTGTTGAACATCCGAGAGCCATATCTATTGTTTCCGCATTATGAAAAGCCTCGGCTGTCATAATGTCTCTGGGTCTTATATTTTTCTCGAAAAGTTCCATTATTTTCATTCCCGCTTCTTTTGCAAGACGTATTCTTGCGGAGTAAACCGCAGGTATTGTTCCGTTTCCTCTCAGACCCATGCCTATAGCTTCCGTAAGACAGTTCATAGAGTTGGCAGTATACATTCCCGAGCATGATCCGCATGACGGCGATGAATTTTTCTCATAGTCTTCAAGTCCTGCCGCGTCGATTTTCCCTGCTTTATATGCGCCTACAGCCTCAAACATATGAGAAAGGCATGTTCTGCTTCCGTCTGTAAGCGTACCTGCAAGCATAGGTCCGCCAGAACAGAAAATCGTAGGAATATTTACCCTTGCCGCAGCCATAAGAAGCCCGGGAACATTTTTATCACAGTTCGGTATCATAACAAGTCCGTCAAACTGATGAGCCATTACCATTGCTTCTGTTGAATCCGCAATCAAATCTCTTGTTACAAGCGAATACTTCATTCCCACATGACCCATAGCTATACCGTCGCATACCGCTATTGCTGGAAATTCTATCGGAGTTCCTCCTGCAAGGCGTATTCCGGCTTTTACCGCCTCGGAAATTTTGTCGAGATTCATATGTCCGGGAACAATCTCGTTCTTAGACGATACAACGCCGATAAGAGGTCTTTTCATTTCCTCTTTTGTAAGACCAAGGGCATAAAACAACGACCTGTTGGGCGCTCTTTCAATGCCTACTGTTACATTCCTGCTGTACTCTTTCATAAAACAGCCTCCTCACTTGTCTGATAAGTAGTTTATTTGTCTGATTTTAAAATATCAAATAACTACAGCTTTGTCAATTGAATTTATATAAAAACACATCTTGCAAAAGCTATTCTCTTTTTTATACAAAAATACATATTACGGCCTGTCAAAAAAGTATATATGAATCAGTTGTTATTTATGTCAAAACTTTTTATAATTAATTTATAAGGAAGGAGCTGTTTAAATGGCAAACAAAAAAGGTCTTGTTCAGCAGGTTGCCGACAGCATATATCAAATGATATTGACAGAAAAAAAATACAACCCCGGCGATCGGCTTCCGGGTGAAAATATACTCGCCGCACAGCTGAATGTCGGACGTTCAACTTTACGGGAAGCAATAAGAATACTTGTTTCTCAGGGTATTTTAGTAGTTTATCGCGGAAAAGGGACATTTATAAATACGGAAATAACAGCCTTTCAAAATCTCGGATTAGAAAGCATGGAAAGAATACGTGTGCGTCTGAAGGATTTGTATGAAACACGGCTGCTGTTTGAACCTGATATAGCCGCACTTGCCTGTCGAAGAGCCACTGATGAGGATATGAATAATATACTATCTATCGGAAAATCCGTAGAAGACGCAATTTTAGCGGGACATGACCGAACCAAGCTGGATCAGAAGTTCCACGGCGCTATAGTAAAAGCGTCTCATAATGATTTTTTGCAGCAGCTTCTGCCTCTTATAGAAAAAGGAGTTAGGGATTCCATTACGCTTAATAACGGATGTCATCTCCCATCAGAGGATATACTTGCAAAAGATACATTAACGGATCATGCCTTGATTATGGAATTTATAAAAGCAAGGGACGCTTCCGGTGCAAAAAACGCTATGTCAATACATCTTCATCATGCCATAACACATCTCAGCCTTAATATCGGTGAAGAGCCTATTTTTTAAAATTTCAAAACATTTCAACAGACCGCCTTTAATTTTTTATAACACAATTTTTAAAAAAATAAACAGACATGACGTTAAAACGTCGTGCCTGTTTATTAAAATGCATTTTATGCTGCTTTACATTCATCCTCAAAGTATCTTTTATACCATACAAGAAACATATATATTGCCCATATTTTTCTGCTGTTGTCATTCTTCCCGTTTTTATGGTCATCCAGAAGTTTAACTATTTCATCAGTCTTGAAATAACGGCTTGCCGCCTCTGATGTGAAAGCGTCTTTCACCATGTTATAGTATTTATCCTCTTTAAGCCAAATTCTTATGGGAACAGGGAAGCCCAATTTTTTCTTTTCCGCTACCATATCCGGAAGATATCTGTGGGCAGCCCTTCTCATAGCATATTTTGTGTTTTCCTTTGTTACTTTATACTTAAGGGGCACATGCCTTGCAACCTCAAAAACTTCCTTATCAAGGAACGGAACCCTTACTTCCAGAGAGTTAGCCATACTCATCTTATCGGCCTTAAGCAAAATATCTCCGATAAGCCAGAAATGTATATCTATATACTGCATTTTAGTAGTATCGTCCATATCTTTTACTTTGTCATAAAACGGCTTTGTCAATGTAGTATGGTCATACTTAACCTGAGGATCTTTCAGAAGCTTATTTCTCTCTTTTTCGTTAAAAAGAAATGCGTTTCCTATAAATCTTTCCTCTACGTCTTTACTTCCCCTTATAAGATAGTTCTTTCCCTTTATTTTAAACGGTATTGCGGAAGCAGCCGCTCCGAGAAATTTTCTTATGGGTCTTGGCAGTCTTGTAATGGGTCTAAGCGAAAACGGCTCTCTGTATATATTATATCCGCCGAAAAACTCGTCTGCTCCTTCTCCCGAAAGCGAAACCTTAACATGTTCTGCCGCTGTACGGCTGACAAAGTAAAGAGCTACCGCCGACGGGTCTGCCAAAGGCTCGTCCATGTGATATTGAACCGTAGGAAGTATATCCCAATATTCGTCCGTTGAAATAAGCTTGCTATAGTTGTCTATTTCTATTTTTTCGGAAAGAGATTTGGCATAATCAATCTCATTATATTTCTCATAGTCAAATCCAACCGTAAAAGTTTTATCTCCTTTAAAACAAGCCGCCACATAGCTGGAATCAACGCCGCTTGAAAGGAAAGAACCTACCTCTACGTCGCTTATTTTATGTTTCTTAATTGAGTCCTGCATAGCGTTGTCTATTTTATCGACAAGCTCGTTAAGTCCGATATTTTCATCAGGTTCAAACTTAGGCTCCCAATATCTTTTTACTTCTACCTTGCCGTTTTCAAAAGTTATACTGTGTGAAGGCATAAGTTTATAAATACCTTTGAAAAATGTTTCCGGAAGAACCGAATACTGGAATGTAAGATAGTTTTCAAGTGCTTCCGTATTCATTTCCTTTTTATATGGAGTATATTCCAAAATACTTTTTATCTCCGATGCAAAAAC
>URLB01000005.1 GCA_900548595.1 uncultured Eubacteriales bacterium | reverse complement strand
TTCCCACAGTCTTTTATGCGCTTCTTTGCTCCTAACGCTCTGCTGTTCAATCTGACGAGCAAAGTCATCAACCTTAACCGTCAGCTCTGTTATGGATTTCGTCAGTTTCACAATCGGCGTAACGATTGAAACAATACCGCCTATCAGCACAAAAAGACCTGCTACTATCTCCCATGTCATGGCGTTCCTCCCTATAAGAAAGGGGAGATTTGCTCTCCCCTATTTCATTTTGCTAATTCAAGATAGAACTCGTTCGCCTTTCTGTATGCCGCATGAACGGCTCTCGGAAGTTTCTTTCTGTCTATTCTCGCAGAACCGTCAACGTGATATGTACCGTCGGCAACGATATATCTTGTGTCCTTTGATTTTTTATAGTTCGAGAGATATACATATCCCTTTCCTGCGCCCCAAACCTCAACCGCAATACCGTTGATACAGGGCATACCGCCTTTTACTTCGCACTCGTCTGTTATAAGTATTTTGCCGACTGCGTATCTTTCTGCATTCTCTTTTCTCTTCGTTGCGTGCATAAGACCGTTTTCATCAAGATATAATGCAACTTCGTTTCCGTTAAGTCTTTCTATTAAATCTACTGTTTTTCTCATTTGTAATTCCTCCTTAAATTGAATAGTTAGTTAAAAGTTTCTTTTGTTTTTTACTTGCTGAAAATAGCTGTTATTCTAACTCAAATGTATATGAAAAGATCTCCTGCCATTTAATCATTTCTTTATAAGGTTATCATTTTATAATGTAAATAAAATCTCCCTGATTTGTATCTTGTATAAAGCAACTGTTACTTGTTACACTGATTTTAAAAGGAACATTTGTCGGTAACGGTTCTGTTATTTTTGCCCCCGATTGATGATATAATAATTTACCATTCAATTTGACATCGCAGGTAACTCTGCCATCTGAGGTAATTACTGGGGCAGTCGATGCACCAGGGTTAACTGAGCAATAAACTGCGTATTCTTTATTAGGTTCTAAACTAAAAGTTTCTGTTGAAAGTTGTATTTCTGCATTTAAAAAATCAAATTCTCCTCCACCCTTATTCAACAACTGGTCTACCTTCGTCTGCAACTGCGCCATATTGTTTTTCATCGTTTCCAATTCTGTCTTCACTGTGTCAGTACCCCCGCCCGAAAAATTTCCGAGGGCGTTGTTCGTCTGCTTAACTCCGCTGTCTATGCCGTCAACCGTACCTTTCACAGTCTCCAACGTGTCCTGTCTCGCTATAAATACTTCTCCTGCCATTACAATACCTCCCTATAATACAAACCGCCGTTTTGTATACCCAGTTTGTACTTCTTACCTGTTACATCATCTACTATTACATTCCTGTCCGCTTCCGCTACTGCGCCTACGTCTGCGGCGGTAAGGGTAACGGAAGTACCGGATTTGTTGTTGACGGTCTGAACCTTGCTATCCCACGCCGTCTGTTTCTTCGGAGACGGGACAACCGCCAATGCTTTATTAAAATCCGCTTCCGTCCCGGTATATCCTGCGTTGACAGCGCTTTCATAAGCCGATATGCCGTCTTTTCCCGATACGCCCTGTATACCCTGAGGTCCTTGCGGTCCGACTTCTCCCTGTAAACCTTGAGGTCCTTGCAAACCCTGTGGTCCTGTTGCTCCGGGAGGGCCTTGTAAACCTGTATCGCCCTTATCACCTTTAGGACCCTGCTGTCCTGTCGTGCCTTTCTCGCCTTTATCGCCACGGGGTATTGTAATAACAAGCGAAGCATTTTCGGGAGTACCCTCATTTACAACACTTGCCGATGTTCCCGCTGCGCCTGTAATAACCTGTTTGATTGACAATGTTCCTGCCGCACCCTGTACTCCCTGCGCTCCTGCCGGACCTTGTGCTCCCTGTGGCCCTTGAAGCTGTCCCAATGCTACCCAGTCTTTTTTTGTTTCAGACCATATATATACATTCTTATCCGCTTCTACCATATAGGCGTAACTATCGCCCGTCGGTATTGCGTTTCTTAAGGCTTGAAGTGTCGAATACACATCTTGTATAACAAAACTCTTTCCGTCTGCGCCGTCAGCACCTTTAAGACCTTGCGGTCCCATCGGTCCTTGCACGCCTTGCGGTCCTTGTAATCCTCTCGGTCCTGCTGCACCTGTCGCTCCTGTTGCGCCCTGGGGTCCTTGTGCTCCCGGTTCTCCTTTATCCCCTTTATCGCCTTTTAAGCCCTGTAAACCTGTTGCGCCTGCCGGACCTCTCTCGCCCTGTTCGCCTTGGATGCCTTGAACGCCTCTCGGACCTTGTATGCCCTGCTGTCCCTGCGGTCCTACTGCGCCTTGCATACCCTGTACGCCTTGAACTCCCTGCGGTCCTCTGATATTTACCGTTGCAGGGGGGATTGTAGTATCGGACTGCGACCAGTTTAAATCGCCGTTGGAGCTTATGTCGGGCAGCCATGCTTTTCCTAAATCTCCTTTATCGCCCTTATCCCCTTTTTCACCTTTGTCGCCCTTGTCGCCTTTTTCTCCCTGTATGCCTTGCACACCCTCAATGACTGTACGCCTGTTCGGTTCGTCATCGGCAACAACTACATTTTTAAACTGCAATCTGCTTCTTTGGGGATATGCCTTTCCCGTACCGTCCTCTACGATATGACCGCTTGAGCCTGTCGCCTCATAAGCTATACCGTCCGTTGTTACCTCGATAACCTTATCGGGATTAATTCTTATTCCTTTAATGTTCTCCGACGGCACTCTTGTATCTATCTGTAGATTATTTAACACGTCTACAAGGATATTAAACTGCGGTATGGTAACGTCTAACACCAGTTCGTCAAAAGCTCTCTGTGCTTCCGCTACAGGCAGTCCCAGAGGGTTAGGCTTTACTCTTATACCTTTATTGGCATAATCGGCAGGCTCTATCTTTTTGAATAAATCAGCCAAGTTTTGAACCTCCTTTCTTAAATAAAAAAAGACAACCTTTTACAGTTGTCTTATACTTTATAATTACCGCTTTCCGTAAACTCCGTGCCGATTGCATACAGTCCGAACGGCTCGTTAAGCTCTTCATTGCGGTATGAAAAACGGACTTTATCAACTCTTTTTATCCTTATTTTTCTTCCTATCGTTCGTGGGGAAGTATCGGACGAAAAGTTAATCTTACCGAAGTCGATATATGAAAAATCAAAGTATCTTGCCTTTGCGCCGCTGTCAAACAGTTTTTTCCATATTCCCTTTATCTCCGCCCATACCTCATAGCCTGTCGATATGGCAGGAGCAATCTGTGCGGAAAGATATTTAAAGTTTTTCTTCTTATAAAACAGTTCGCCGTCAAGGGCGTTTGTGTCCCATCGTGCTTTTATCGGCTCTCCGTTGTCGTTATATGAAGTCTGCAAATGCTTATCTGTATAAAACTTCATTATCTCTCCCGTATGCGTTCCGAAGCAAAGAGTATTGTTCTCCGTAAATACAACACTGATGTTGGGTATCTCCCAGTAGTAGCACTCATACTGGAAACTGCTGTACGGATTGTTTTTCTCATATACCTTTTGCAGACCGTCGAGAAGATACATTCTTTTAGGCGTTGCCAGTACATAGAAGTCATTGTAAGTACAGGCGTATGCGTTTTCCAAGTCCTCCTCCATAAGCGCGTTACGGATATAGAAAGACCTTTCCTGCGTATATTTTTCCCCTGTAATGTCCTGCGCTGTGATAGCGTATATCCCCAGTTTTGTAGCAAACAGACTTTCGTTGAGATATGCAAAGTTATAACGCCCTACCGCACCTATTCCTTGTATGGTATTTACTATTCTGAATGAGGCACGTTCTTTCTTTTCGGATGTAGTATATTCACCATATCTCATTATTACATTACGCCCATCAGCTCCATCAGATTTATGAGTCGCTAAATAGTTGCCTACCAATGAATACCCGACAGTTTCATTAGAATCAAGACCTATGGTAGAATAGCTCAAATCTCCAAAAAAAGTAAAGTCTTCGATTGATTCGGTTTTTGATGTTTCATCTTTATTAGTATCTTTTATCAAGTTGCTTTTGAACCCGCTGAACCAGTCTCGATTGGGATATTTAGGATTACCTCCTACAAAAAGCCTGTCAGTTGCACCACCTACACCATATATTATGGATATTGTGCATTTATTAATTATATCTACATAATCTTCTATTACTTTTGAAGCCGTTATTCTCACATTATCTCTTGCCATTGATATAGGTTTTGCCGGAGCTGTTGTAAATGTTACCGTTCCCAATTTTAAGTCAACTTTATAATCCGTATCGACTTTCTTTGTTATCCAGTCCCCATCACTATTTAATATCTCAACCTTATCAACGGAATTAAGTTCATCAAGAGATAACTGAAACACTTTAGATTCTCCATCTGCCAAAAATTCGTTTTTAAATTGTGGTTGCAATAAATTTATCTCTTGGAACTGAAAACCCTCTCCGTTGGGTTTTCTCGATATGAATGTGGTCGGAACTGTGGCAATCTCACTTACTTTTTTAACGGTATACGTCTTTCCGTCAAACTTCCCCAGCACAAGATATGTTTTACCGTCAAGCATATATAATCTGTCTCCCAACGCCCAGCCTTTGGAACGTGCGGTATTCATATCACTGTAAACAACTGTTTCTCCGTGATACAGCTTTGTTCCCGAATGTACAAACCTTTCGCCGTCCAAATGAAATACCCCGTATATTTCGTCATCGTACTTGACATCAAGCTTGTACCCCATACGTTTTCTTACTTTACCGGGGACGTCTCTAATCATATTAGGCGCTTCCGGGCTTCTTCCGGGAGAAACGTTTGTCGGTGAATTGGTAAGGTCTACGCCTTTGAAATTTTCTATTTTCGTTACACTGCGATCAACGGTGGCAGGCGGATTAAACTGTCTCATTTAATACCACCCCTTTGTATTGATGAACTCGTCAAAGCCTGTGTTCATAACCTTTTTAGCCGTATTTCTTGCGTCTTCAAGCATTGCGACAAACTCATTCCAATAGACCGTAGACAATGACGGGTCATCGTCTTTATACAGCTGTGAAGCCATAAACCACGGCAGAAGAACGGCAACTTCGGGATATAACGGCAATTCGTAATCGTCCACAGTATCCTGCTTTATTTCGGTCGGATAGGCGTTATAATACACTGTCCATTTTCCCTTTAAAGAGCCGTCAATCAGCAGTATGCTTGTATGCTCTACGGCAAAGTTATAAGCCTTTCCGTAATGTCCTTCTTCATCCTCAAAATATATGCTTGACGGTTCAAGCGAAAAGAAGTCGGGAGCAAGCTTTTTTAAATCGTATCGCTGTATTCCTTTCTGTGAGCCGTCCTGCTCTATGGTATAGCTTAAATCTATATGTCTTACCGCAGTAGCTATATAGTTGAGACATGCTGTTGCCGCTCCCGGCATAGCCGTAAGATACGGCGTAGTATTATCGTCTGTAATAATTTCCGCCGTATCGTTTGAAAACATCTTCTGTAATGTTATCAGTTTTACATCGTACCATTTCATAGGGTTTCACCCCGTTTCCCATCATGTTAATCAACTTAATGCCGTTCCTGTTAATCCCTCTCCGCAGATAGCAACACCACGCCAGTTATTGAAGCCTGCGCCGAATCTTGCTCTGCCCTTCCATACGTTGGCGTCCGTATTGGGGTCAATATCGGATTTAACGG
This sequence comes from uncultured Eubacteriales bacterium, assembly GCA_900548595.1. GTDB lineage: Bacteria > Bacillota > Clostridia > Lachnospirales > Anaerotignaceae > Metalachnospira. The sequence goes on along the minus strand of URLB01000005.1, from coordinate 22,895 downwards.
AAAGAGGAATTCTGTCTACCCAAGGAAGAGCCATATAGTCTTTATTGAACTTGCTGTCCATCATAATGAAGTAAGGCTTACTGCCTGTTCCGAGACCTGTAGGAAGATAAGGCCATACAAGCACATTCCAAAGACCGAGCTGGAAGTTGATTGCGTTGTTAGATGTCGCAGGGTCAAGCTCCGAACCTACCGCCGCAAATACAGCCCTCTTAAGTGCGCCGTTGTTTGGGATTATGATTGTATCGGGCGCAACGTTTAAAAGATTGCCGTCATCGTCTGTAAACATCTGCATTTTTTCCTGTACGGCGTCCATAATGCTCTGAGAGAACGCGGCTGTAAAAATATTGCTCTGGTCTTTTGTACCATTGGTGATTGACTTATGCGCTTTCGAGAACAGAGCCGCGCCGTCCGCCGATGTAGTATCGTATGTTTTACCGCCGAAAGCAGCCGTTGTGTTAATACCGCCTGCAAGAAGAGTAGCCGCAAACTTCTCTCTCGTTCTGTTAAACGATGTAGCAAATATATTCGCCCTTGATTTAATCTTGCCGTATTTGGCGTCCTCCAGCATTTCAGCCGTAACCTCAAATTTATTTTTCCATGTTACGGGAGTAATTACTTTTTCGTAACCCTCCTGAATAGATGTAACGGGATATGCGCCGTTTTCTCCGACGTCTTTAAAGTCTCCCAGTGATGTTTCCTGGGTATATTTTTCCGCAAAATTAGTTGATTTGTCCATGTAGAAGATTTTATCAATCATGGACATTTCTTCAAACGCTTCAACATTCTGTTCGATTACTGCCTTGATAGGCTCCTGTGATTTACCGAACGCACTGTTATTAAGTCCGCTGCCTTCTGAAAATATAATTCCTGCCATTGTATATTACCTCCCTTACTGCGCCGCTGCCGGTTTAACAAAATGACCGATTACCGTTGAGTTCGTTGCCGCTCCGTCTGTCTCATCAATAACAAACGGACCTGCCGCCGTTGCCGTAACCGTTAATCCGTCGGTATGCAATGTTACCGTTGTACCGATAAGCGTCTTTGCGATTGTCGCTGTCGATGTTGTCTCAAAATAATCTGTAGGATGAACCGCCATAACGGGATATAATCCTTTTTCGTTCTTTTCACCCATACATATATATGTAACCTCATCTTTTGCCGTTGCTTTTGTAAGTTTTCCGCTCGCTGTCTTAAGCGCCTCTCCGATTGTAAGAGCTTCGGCAGCTTCCATATAAACGTGCGGATTAACGTCCGCCACGTCTCGTTTTGCTATTTTAAACATTATTTATGCCTCCTTTTGTAATCCGCTATTATTTTTTTATCGTCCCATTCGGGAAAGAAATGTTTGTATTCCGCAAAAACATCATCGGGAATATATTCTTCTCCCTTACTGTTGTCCGCCGTAGTCTGCAAGTGCCTTTTGCCGTTTGCCTGATTAACTGCCGCCTGTCTTACGCCTGCTTTCTGCGCTTCCGTTATTTCTGTGCGGTGTATCAAGTAATAGGCGTCCGCTATGCTTAACCCGCGCTTTAAATAATCGACTATTCCGCTTTCTTTTATATCTTCAACCTTTTTGATTTCACAAGCGGGATATTCTTTGTTTAATGCGTCGATATCAGCCTGCATTCTTGCCCTGCCGTTTTCAACCTGCGCCTGTCTTTCCATCTGCTGCATTTTCACAGCCATTGCCCTTGAAGCCTGCATATTGGGACTGTTGTTTATTAATCCCTGTACATAACGGTCAAAATCTTCCGCTGTTGCGGTTCCGTTTCTTATGCCGTCAAATATATTCTGCGTTGTCTGCTGTTTTTTGTGTTGTGCCAATTCGGCATTGTACTGACGTTTATACGCAAAAAATTCTTCGGGAGACTGTATCGGTCTGCCCGTATAGGGATTAATCTTGTTAAACGCCTCTCTGTATTCCTGTTCTAACGCCGTATCCTGTGCCGTCTGCGCTCTCCTCTGCGGCATTGGCGGCTGTTCTTCTTGATGTTCGTTATATTCTTCTGTTTCTTCGTCCTGTTCTTCCGTCTGCTCTGTAGGTTCTTCCGTATCCCCCATAGGCTCAGACATATCTTCTGTATCTTCCGTCATTTCTTCCGATAAATCTTCGTCTGTCAATTCTTCCTCTGCCAATGCGTTAAATTCTTCTTCGGTCATTTCTTATGCCCTCCTCATTTCTTTGCCCTAAGGTCTCCGCCTTTTTTGCTTACAGGCTTTTTGCTTTCGCTTTTAACGTCAGCTTCTACATACATTGCGTTTTTATTTGTTACTTTTCCCTTTAAAGAATTAGTACCCTTGCCCATTGCTCTACCTCCTTTCCGCTTGTTTACTTAATGTATGAACAGTTCGTTCCATCGGACTTTGTCCTTGAAACTCTCTGTTCTCCTCGGTTGGGCAAAGCTCGCCCTACGGTTTTTAAACCGTATTGTGAATATAAAAATAAAGCCTTTTTACGTCTTGCTCGGGACGAGATGATTATGGATCGCCGCCTTTCTACGGAATATCTCCGTCAACAGACTTGTTCCTTAACTCTCTTTTTTACTTCTTTACTACTTCTATATTTTTTTCATATTCGGGGCATTGGCTGTTGCGGCAGCGGTAAATCACCTTGTACCCCTCCTGTGTTTCCTGACCCTTGTATACTTCCATTTCCAGATTGCAATGCTTGCATTTCATTTGACTGCGCCTCCTGTTGTTCTTTCTGTTCTTTCAAATTCTGCTTGATGTTTCCTGCGTTTGGATAGTGGTATCTTTCCAGTGTCGCCCAGTACAATATCCTTGTATCTATATTGGCAGGGTCTCCGAATGCGCCGCTCTGGTATGCCTCTTTCGTTGAGTTCCATAACGCTTCCCTGTTCTGTGCGTTATTGTTTGTCGTATCGACGCTGAATAAAAAATCATCATTCCAGTATAATTCCCCTGCCGCATCCCTTTCAAGAAAATTGTATCTGTCGAACATACCGTATTCTATATCCCCTATAGGATTCTGTCTTTTTGTTGCCCTCGGTTCATCGGCGTATGCAAGCATGAATTTAAACATCATTTCAAAAAGTTCCTGATATGCCGCCTGTTTCATAACTCGTTTACTTTCCAGTCTGCCTGCCGTCTGAGCCGCCGCAAACTGTTTAGCCGCTCCCGACTGCGCCGTACTGTCTTTTCTTCCCTGAAAGCTGTCCGTTATTCCGATTGTCTCCCTTGCCGCCTGATACGCCACATCCATAAACGCCATATCGTTGGAAATGTTAGCCTGTATGTTCAGCACATCAATCATTTGTTTCTGCGACGGGTCTTCCAATTCTATAACCTTTAATTCCTCATCGCTTTTTCTTGTATTAACACCTACGGGGAATGTTACATAAGAACCGCCCTTTAAAAGCTTCTCCTGCATTTTATCGCCCAGTTTTTTAATCATTTCCTGCTGGTCTTTTATACTGTCTACATCGGAACCGCCCAACAGCGCGCCGCTTTTCGATATATTTCTGCGGAGAATTACAGGGTACTGCGTCAGCTTGTAAATCGGAACTTCGTTCGGTCTCGCCTCTTCGATTATGCCGTATTCCGTCATGGCGTTTCCGAACTCATCAAACATTTCCGTCCCTGTTTCGTCTGTTACGGGTATATCCCCATATACAGGAGCCGTCATCTGCGATATATATTCTCGCTGTCCGCCGTTTATCTCTATATCTATGTCCCTGTCAAGCTGCGTTGTTTCCTGTATTCTGTGTTCAAATGCCCGACTTTCGCATACGGGGCATATCCTTTCGTCTTCCGTTACTATGTTACCGCACTTTTTACAGTACTTTAAACGCCTTGCGAAGTAATCGGGCAAAGATTGTACTTCCGTATCTCCTACCCAACGATACACGCCGATACCGCCGTTTTTATTTTTATAGTAGGCGGTTACAAGCGTAACAAGTTCATTGGACGTTATATCCGTATCGCCGTCGCCGCTTCTCACCTCGGGGAACTCCTCATCTTCGGAAAATACGTCGACATTATATCGGCGTTTAATCTCTTTTTTTGTCGTCCCCGTAAGCACAAATATATAATCCATGTCCTGTATATTGTTTACACCTGCCTGCGGTATTACCTGTCTCGGGTGCAGTAACGAAACCTTTAAACCGCCCACCGTATCATGGGTATGGCGGTCATTATCCCACTCCACAAGGAAGAAGTCGCCGCCCTGTATAGGCGTTGTACGTTCGTCCATATCGTTTATTTTCTCAAAAGGCAGATAATCCAGTTCGTTTCTTAAAAACGCCTCTATGGTCATTGCTCTGTCCTCGTCTTCGGGTCTTTTTGCGCTGACTTTCGGCAACGGTATGGAGCTGTCAACCTCCGCTTCTATTATTTCGCCGACGATATTCCTGACATAATTACTTTTTTTCGCCGCTTTTCCGTCAATTCCCGAAATCTGTTTAGTGCCGTTATACAATGCGTCTCTTTCAGCCATTTTATTCAGTTCGTTTTCATATTCGGAACGGTTATTTCTTAGTCTGTCCTGCCATTTTTTCAGATTAGAGCCGCCTTTATTGTTTCCCATTTAATCACCCCTATAAAAAAGAACCCGATTAACGGCAATTGAGCCGATTAAAACGGATTCCCCCATCTTTTTATTAATTCTTTTCGTCCTTCGGCGTTTGAATTATAGTAGTCCTCCCATTGGTCGGCTTCCCAACGCACTTTTTTTGTCTTACCTTTTTCAACGGTCATTGCCTGTTGTCCTCTTATGCCGTATGTTATTGCCAATCCCATTACAAGGTCGTCATGTTCGCCGTCCTCTGCCTGCGCCTTGCCTTTTATCTTAACAAATGAAAGCATTTCACGAAGAGTTGCAACGTCATTAATCAAATATGTTTCGTCTCTTATTATCTGCACCAGATTTGCGATTATAACCGGTCTTGTTGCCGTTGTAGTCTTAAAGCCGAAAGCCTTTTTAACTGCGCCTGTAAAGGTATCGGGCGTTTCTCTGACATACTGTTTATGATAGCCTATCCTTGACAGTTCCCTTATGGGGAATGTTGAAAAGTTAGCCTCTATTCCTACCAAAGCGTTATTATAATACATACCTAAGCAATATATTTGTCTCGTATATTCGTCCTCGTCCATTGTATCAGACCTCAGTACCGCCACCTGTTCCCCTGTCGTATTATCAATGACATGAGCTGTAAAGTAGTCGCTGCCGTCTCCTGCCGTATCTCCGCCGATAACATAAGGCGTATTCTCTGTCGGTTCTTTAAATATCTTTATGCAGCCTTTTACATCGTCTGTAAATCGTGCCTGCTTAATACAAGCGCCGTCATATTCATATTCAAAGCCGCCCTGTTTACATTTATAGTCTTTTAAATCGTTTATGCGCTGTATAATCTTTTCGGTATCAAAGACGCATGCCCCCGTAGCAATAAACGCCTCTTCGGGACTTGCGGGATATTCCTGTTTAAACAAATTTATATCGCCGCCGCAGTTGTTTTTTATACACCATCGCCTCCAAGTCAATTGGTCAAGGGTTAGGTTATACCGCTGTCGCAGTTCCTTTTCTTCATCGGTCAGCTGAAAACCGTCATAGGGCTTACTGTATTCGGACAGCTCGAACCACGGAAAGAAAACAGGTGCAAAATCATTCTCGCCGTTTACGGAAGCGTCCCACAGCCTTTTGAACTCGTCAAATCCGTTTGCCGTACTTTCGACAATAACCATTGTTCCGGCAGTAGATGGGACGGACTGTAAAAGACCGTTAAGAGTTTCCATTTTGTCGCCTGTCCAAAATGCGAACTCCGATATATGCACATTTGAGAATGTATCCGATCGTCCGACGCCGTCTCCGCCGGCGGTAGCGCATTTTATTTTTGAGTTTAATCCCTTTAAATCCTCACGCCTTGATGGCGCGTCAAATATTATTTCTTTTGCGTTACTTGCTCGCCTCTGCGGTTTCATCATCGGCGGCAGTTCGCTGTAAAACAGTTTGGACATATTGAAAAGGTTAGTTGTGGCGTCGTCTTTATGTGCGATAATCAGACTGTTTACATTGGCTTTCGTTGCCGTCCTATGAAATATCAACGCCTCTGTCAGTGTAGAAAATCCCATCTGTCTGGCTTTTAAAATAATTAATCGTATCGGCTTCTTCTGCTCTGCCTGCTGTCTGATAACGTCATACAGTCTCTTTTGCGGTTCATTCAGCGTAAACGGGACTATCTCATTATTTTTTGTTTTTATCTTTAAAAACTTCTCTATATATTGTTTTGCGTTTTTTATATTCAGCATATAACCGCCGTCCCTTTAATAGCTGTAATCGTTGTCCAACTTACTTAAATAATCCTCGTAACTGATTCGCGCCTTTATTTCCTGTTTTTCAGTAAACATTCCCAGATGTTTTCCGAGAAGCTCCAACGCTTTTAATTTATCTCCGCCCCTTATTTCTATTTCACCGATTAAAGGCGATTCCGCAAATCCTATCTTTGCCAGCTCTTTTACAACATCGTCCTGTTTTATCTCTGTACGCTCCGACCTTTCAGCTATTTTTTCTTCAATATACGCCGCAACCTTAGTGTTTCTTAGCAGCTTTGAAGCATTTACCGCCGCCGAGTTATCGTTCTTAACGCTTTTATATGCCGCTTTGTATGCTCTGGTGGCATTAAGGTCGATTAAATATTCGTCTGCAAATTTTTTCTGTTTTTCTGTCATGCCACTGTATCACATCCTTTCGGGCATAAAAAAAGAGCTTAAAAAGCTCTGATATTTATAAATTTATTCTGTTTTTATCCCATTTCTATTGACATACTACTAATAGTATGCTATAATTAAAACATAGAAAGGAGGTGGAAAGACATGGAGCTTATAAATACAATAGCCAATCTAATAACAGCGATAATCAACCTTGCGACAGCTATTATCCTGTATAGACTGGCTACCAAAAAGTAGGGCTTGGGGCTTATGCCCCTCCCCTTATATATATTTTACTCCATGTCATATAATTATGCAAATGTTATCGTTAATAATCAGTATAGCAGCTTTAATAATCAGCATAATAGCTTTAATTAACATCCTTAAAAGAAAGTGAGATTTTAAAATGGGTAAAACATCATCGGCAGTAAAATACAAATACAACAAAAAAGCATACAAGGCTTTTAATGTTCAAATTAAGCCTGAGATATTTGACCGTATCGACCGATACTGTAAAGAAAATAATATCAGTCGTTCACAATTTCTTTTAGCTGCTATTAACACTTTATCTCCTGATGAAGAGGTGAAAGATTAAGGTCGGTATTAACCGACCTTTTCTTTTTACAGACTGCTTATTCAGTCATGTTAAGGAGAAGAGTATTTTTCATAACTTTTTACTTTACTATTATACCACATGTAAATGTGACATTGTGTGCCATCTTTTAAATTCCTGCAAAGCCAACCCATGCAATCTGAGTATTTGCCTATACGAATAACTCATCTCCACCGCAATCTCTTCAAGGCTCTTATACTGCACATATCTCTTATACAATATATTTATGTATATCGGATTATCCATGCTCTGTATCTCGTTTATAATCTTATTCCTAAGCATTAACAGCGCGCCCAAATCCGCATTTATTTCTTCTTCCAAATCAGCTATTATTGGTACTTCCTCTGATAGCCTGTCTCTCGGCGTTGTCTGCACCCTCTCGCTGTCCGTACCTGTTGATATGCTTTCCAGTGAAGCTTTAAGCCTTTCCAGCTCTTCTTCTTTCTGTTCTATCTTTATTTCGGCAGTCCTCAGCTGCCTTAAATATTCTTTTGGCGTTTTCTTTTCCAACTACATCACCCCTGTTGAGCAAGTCTTTTTTCTTCTATCTCTTCAAAATCTATCCCTAATTCATCGTATATACAGCGCTTAATATCATCAAAGTCGGTATATTGTGTATATATGCTCTCAAATATATAGAATACTTCCTCTATGTACTTGTTTAGCCTTTTTTGTCCGAACCCGAACTTATCATGCAAAACTAATGCCGTTGCAGCCAAACATGCACATTGTACTCTCGGTATTACTCTACCCTCAACCTTTGACATTACCTCACGATTCAGCTTTTCATGCTCAATCTTCCGATGCGCTCTGTTCAGATTCATTTTTCTTCCTCCGTTTCAATAGCCTGTACTTAATATTTATAACGCCTGCTGTTAATCTGCCGCATAAGTTAATTGCCACCTTCTCCCTATAGGGAATATCTGAAAACATATCTACTACCGGAGCGTTTTTAATAAGCTCATCTAACTTATCGCTCATTGTTTTTCTCCCCTATGCTCTCAATTTCACCACCACAAGCGGCATATCCTGCCAAGTCTACCCAGTTGTCCGCCTTTGCGTGTCCGCTCGCTATTCTTGCTGTTTTAAGCAAAATAAGCATAACCGCAACATCTTTTGGAGCAATGTCGTTGACAGCTAAATTAATATCAGGCTTTGCTTTCCTCAAATATACACTCCACATTAAACCAATAGTTTCAAAGTTGTTTTCGGGACTGCCATAATCCTGTTCCCTGTCTCCGTTTACTGTTTTTTCAGCTATCTGTAACAATTCACTTCTTGTCATTTTCTTCCCTCTCTATTCTCCCCAACTGCCTTTTGACCTTAAACCTCTTTATCTCATCAACCTTGTCCTGTGCGTTGAAGTGCATTATCATCTGCTCAATCATCACCAGTACGTCCGCTATCTCTTCTAAAAAATGCGCCTTGCTGTCCGTTCCGTTTATGTACCCGTCCGAGGCTTCTATCAGTTCTCGGCACTCTTCTTTCAGCTTTGCGACCTGTTCCGTTATGCCGTAGCGCTTAAGTATCGCTCTCTCGCCCAGTCTCAGCTTGTAATCCTTAATCAGAGAGTGCACGTTTATTATAATCACCTCAAGGGCTATAGCATATATTAAGATTTCTATAAAGTCATTGAAAGTCATTCTTCATCACCCCAATCTAATCGTTGCAAACACTCTAAATTGGGACAATGTGTTAAAATTATCCTGTGGCTATAATAGCCATCTCCTAAGCTTATTGACAATTCTTCCCCACATGACGGACATATTGCAGGAGACCAAGGTTTAATAATCGGCTTCTTCGGCATCTGCTTTTCCAGTGCTGAGATTGCCATATTCAATGCCTCTATATCTTTTTCCCAGATGTCGCCTTCTTCTTCGTGGAATGATTGGCTGTTAAGAATAAGACTTTCCAGTTGTTCTATTGCTTCCTCTAGTGTCATTTGTTATCACCCCTCTGCTTTGAATATCGTTGTAAACAGTCTTGTAATGCGGCTATTATAGTGTAATCAAGTATATTTACTTCTTTCGGTTTATTTTTCATTCTGTATTTTAGTTTGAATATTTCACTATTCAAAGCACTACTTAACTTCAACGGCTCCAAAGGTTTTTTTATATCTTCTATCCACTGTGCTTCATAATCCTGCACTTTTTGTAGTGCTTCTATCGCCGTATCTATTGCAATCGCATAATCTAACGGGTAGTTCCATTCGACTTCTGCCTTTGCTATTTCAAGTATTTTTATCGCTTCTTTCGGTGTCATTTTCTCTCACCTCTTTATCAAATCAGGCAGATATATAGGACTGTTTTTAAATGTGATGAAATCATATAGAGGGGTACAAGCAGTACCAGCGTCAAATGGCATCTCAAAGCTTTTAGGTCTTTTTTTACAAAACCAAACTGTACTTTCATTTTTTCTCTTAGTAGCCCAAAGCGTTCCCTCTGCAATCCTTCCCTTTATAGCAGTTATCTGCTGTTCGGTAAGTTCTTGCTTTTCAGGTACTATTCTTATAAGTTCTGGGTGGGCTATCATTTCACATAAGTCGAATACTTTCATACCACCTTCAAACCAATAACCATTATCCATTTTAAAATTTGTTACATCCCCGTTAATTCTATAGGTTGTTAATCTTTCTCTAAACCTAAACTCCTGTCCCTCTTTAACTCCTAATATATCGCTTAGTCTGCTCATCTTAACCCCTCCGTTGCTTTCTCCAATTCTTCCGCTATCCCTTTAAAGGCTCTGACAGCCTCGCACAGCTCCATATTCTTCTCGGCGGTTAATTCCCTGCATAATGTTTTTCGCAGTCCCTCAACGGCGTTAGCAACGCTACCGTAGTACCCTAATGTTTTGTACACCGTATTGCCGTTCTTATCTTCTCTATGTGTGTCCTTAAGCAGCGTGTAGTCCCTTGCGCCGCCTGTAACGTAGTAATCATCTATTATGTGTATCATTCTATAACCTCCATTCTCTTTGCTATCTCATATATAGCCGGAACCGTAACGCCGTTCCCTGCCTGTTTATATAACTGACTATCGCTGTTTACTAATGCGGCATGGGCAAAGTATTCATCTTTCCAGCCCTGCAAACGGAAGTACTCTTTCGATGTTGTTTTTCTTAACTTATTTTTTACTAACAAAATAGGCATTCTTAAACCGCCTTGTGTTGTCCCTAGAGTTGGACTTATTCCAGTAATATCATAGACTCTATAAGTGTTTGGGTTCTTTCTTTTTGATTTTTTCATGCCGATTTGCAAAATTTTATTTTTTCCGTCTGCTCTTTCGATAGGAAATACTTTTCGTCCACTTCTTCCTCTAAGATGTCCGATAATGAATATCCTCTCTCTGTTTTGCGGAACGTAATCGGCAGAGTTGAGAACTTGCCATTCTGCATCGTACCCGACTTTGTCCAACTCAGAGAGAACGGTGAGGAAGTCGAAACCTCGATTGACAGATAGTAGATTTTTAACATTTTCAATGAATAAATAAGAGGGTCTATTTTCTTTTTTCGTATCTTCGAGAAGTTTAATAACTGTGTGAAAAAGTCCGCTTCTGTTTCCGCCAAGTCCTGCCTGTTTTCCTGCGACACTGATGTCTTGGCATGGGAAGCCGAAGCACCAACAGTCTGCTGCCGGAATGTCATCCGCTCGCAACTCGGTAATATCGTATGCATACCATTCTCCATGTCTGTACTCCTCCTTATTAGCTTCTTTCACTCTCCCTCTAAAGGGAATTGTATCTATATATTTTCGTTCTTCGTCCGTCATAAGGTGCATGGCTGTATAGCTTGCGACTGCAAATTTATCATACTCACAAAAACCTATACACTTATGTCCTGCCATTTCCATTCCACGCCGAAATCCTCCTATGCCGGAGAAGAGGTCAATAAACGTCATTTCCTTTTCTCCTCCCTATAAAGAACTTATATCTCCAACCACCCTCTCTCATGCCCGGTCTGTGTTGACACTTGACATTCATCGCCTATATGTAGTCAAGGGATTAGTTTTGAATTATTATGCGGTTTATTTTTTGCGACCGGTTTATTATATAAAGGGCTTATCCCTGTATACCTTGGTTTTTCTCACGCTCTTTCATTTTTTTAAACTCTTCAAAAGTACAGCTCTTATCTATAAATTCATCTATATCCATACTGAGAGAAGTCAGCAGAAACAATTCGTATTCTTTTTTCATTTCATCTTCCGGAGTTGTCCTTTTTATCTCTTTCAATTTTTTCTTCCTTTCTCTTCTTTCGGTATTTTTTCGCGTATTCGGATAGCTTCTCTTTATTTTTCCTGCGATATTCCCTCTGATATTCTCTCTGACGCTTCCTGAGCCTTTCTTTGTTCTTTTCGTAGTACTCAGCTTTGTACTGCCGATAATGTTCTTTATGCTTGTGGCGGTGTCTTTTCTGATTCTCATTGAATCTTATACGTTTTTCTTCATCCGTGAGCGTCTCATTTAGCCTCAGTCCTGCCGCAGATTCTGCTTTCCACACCTCGACTAAATCTCTGTCGGTTACTTCTTCACATATACAATCATCGTATTTACAGTTGAAGCAGTCTCTATCGCACATCTATCTCACCTCTCAGAACGGAAGGTCTTCATCTTCCACGTTGTCGTCTATGGGGTAAAGGTGGGAATTGACAGCTTCACTCAGGTTTTTTTCCTCGCTCTTGTTCTTGTTGTCCGCAAAATACTGCTCTTCAACCACAACTTCCGTTGTTACTCTTTTCCTGCCTTCGTCATCTTCCCAATTGCGGACCTGAAGCCTTCCGACCACGCTTACCAACTGACCTTTTCTAAAATACCTTTCCGTAAACTCGCCGTTCTTTCCGAAGGCTACGCACGGTATAAAGTCTGCGTCCGGTTCACCTTGACGTTTAAAACGTTTGTTCACTGCCAGTGAATATCTGGCAACCGCCAACGGCTCTGCTCCTTGCGAATATCTAACCTCCGGGTCTCTCGTAAGGCGTCCCATCAAAATCACCTTGTTCATACTCTTAACCTCTCAATCTATAGTTATTCTCCGGTTTTCTTTCAACGCTGATGTGGTTGTTTCCGCACCTCTGTTTAATCCTGCTTCCTGTTGCCTCGTCTATGTCCAGAAGCTCTCCCAGTGTTCTTTCGCTGGATATAATCGTTATCAAATCTCTATTGTTATAGCGATAGTTCAGCAGTTCAAAAGCTATGTTTACATCCGCTGTTGTCGGCTGTTTCCCTTTCTCCGTCTTGAAGAAGTCATCTATGTACAGCACATCGGTTCTTTTGAACTTTTCAATCATTTTTCCGTATTCCTCATCGTTGTTCTTGACTGCTTTCAGTTTGACTGTGTCGTCTGTCCAACGCATATACAGCACTTCTCGACCTTTTTTTATCAGGTATGAAGCAATGGCAGTGCATATATGGGTCTTTCCGCTGCCGACCTGACCGCCGATGTAAAACCACCCTTTGGGGTCTTTCGCAAACTCAACAGCCCTTTCCAGTATTCCCTTTTGCCATGGCTTGTCCGCTTTGTAGTTTTTGAATGTGTATTCGGCAACACTGTCTTTCAAACCGCTTCTTTCAAGCCTTGCCATGTTTGCCCTGACTTTCATGCACTCACAGGGAGCCATAACCATGTACAATCCCTTTACCCCTGCTATGTAACCTCTGTTTTTGCACTTCGGGCAATCATAACCGACCATATTTCCCTCAACTGCGTTCATTCTCTCGGCTTCTGCTATTGCCGCTTCTCTCATTCGTTTTTCTCTATCGTCAGACGTTGAGTCCGTCTTGCAGGTATTCATCCCATTTGCCTTTACCGCTAAGCTCATGCTTCTCCTCTCCTTTCAGCCTGTCCCAGATAATGCCTCGCCACCCGTTCGCCATGCTTTCATCCATCAACGCCATTACAGGGTTTTCGCCGTACTCTCCGCTTTTTTGGCTTACTCTGTTCAGCAATGCGGTCAGTCCCGTCGATTTATACGTTTCTCGTCTCTCGCTCTTGTACTTTAGCCATTCTCTGATTTTGATAACCATGGCTTCCGAGAAATCGTATTGGCTGATGATGTCCTCTGGGGTTTCTTTTGGGGTATCTTTAGATACCCTTTTCTTTATTTCTTCCCTTCTTACTTTCTTACTTTCTTCTATTGTTGTGATTTGACTGTGATTTGTCTGTGGTTTGTCTGTGATTTGACTGTGATTTGCCTGTGATATGTCTTGGTACAGACAATAGTTTTTTACCGTAATTACGCTGAATTTTGACTGTGATTTGACTGTGATTTCTCCTGTGCTTTTCAGCTTGCTTAGTGATGTCCTTACTTGATTAACCGTCAATTCGGTTTCTTCTGCCAGTTTCGGATATGAGGTTACAAACGAACCTCTCTTTATTTCCTGCCCTTGAAATCGTCCGTCTTTCCAATTCGCTTTTAATATCAAATGTATAAATAACCTTGTGGTATTAATATCGCTGTACCATTCCCAGTCTAAAATCCCTCGGTCTATTTTTATAAATCCGCCGTCCAATTTTGTTCACCTGCCTTTGCAGCAGAGTTAAAAGGTTTCCTTAAACAGTTCCATGAAGTCATCTAGTCGTAAGCAAGCCACCCAATCGCAGTTGTTTTTTCTTGTAAATACTACCGGCAACTCATCTTCTCTTGCGTCATTTCTTGCCTGGTCTAACGCTTCATACATTCTGAATTTCTCCGTCCGCTTGACTTCTATATGCAGTCCGGGGACACCGACTACATCTGCGTCCCCGTTTGCTCCGCAATATTGCTGACCTCTTCTTGCTTCAAAGCCGTGTTCACGCAATATCAAGGCAACCTCACGCTCTCCACGTTTTCCCTTATCTCTACTAAACTTACTCATATTTCTACCTCATAAATAATTCTTTCCTATTAACCGCATAAACTCTTCTCTTGTATGTCCGTCCGCTTCGTATGCCCTCTGGCAGTCCTGTTTTAACTGCATATCCAGTTCTATATTTCCGTTATGTATTCCCTCGGAACTCATGTTGTGAAGTTCCGGAATGAGCCATACCCAAAAGCCGTGCTTATCAGATATGGCTCTGTTGCCTGTGCCGTAGTAGATGTGATGCTTGTGCAGTCCGTATTCTCTGCCTGTTATATAGCAATATTTCTCTTTGCCTTGTAAGACTGATATGCTATGCGAACCTTTCATATCTTTCCCTTCCAAGAGCTTATGAGGCTATCAACTTCATCAGGCGGCATTGTCTCTATACCCACCGCCTTACAGTCCTGTACAACAGCGTCTATAAGTCTTGACATCTGTTTTGAGTTATAGCAGCTACTTCCGTAGTAGAAAGTATATAAGCTATATCCCTCACGGCTGCCGAAGTCGGTTTTTTCGGAAAACCAACCTATTCCTCTTTGAGACCATACATAACTGACTGTCTTATAGAACTCATCCGACATTTCATCCGTCTTTTTTAATCCGCAGTCTTTAATATATCCCCTATACACTTCTTCATCGGGCAAGTTAGTTTCCGATGCCAATTCGCCAATCAATTTCCAAAGGTAGTTGTTAGCGTCAAGACTTCTTTTCTTTCTGTACTTGCTTACCGCTACTGTCAGCGTGTCTCCTGCCTCCTCTAAAGCTGTCTTAATGCGTGCTTTCTCTCCGTAGTTCAATTTATCGACTACAAACGAAACCTCCGTCTCTCCGCTTTCCAGAGCCTTAAACGATATGCTGTTTTTGGCTTTCAACGTAGCCAGTTTATCGGACATGAGATCACTTCCTTAATTCTCGCCTTGCTTTAATCCTGTTCAATATTGCAGACACTTGCATTGGCGTAAGCTCTTCTATTTTTGTAGCATTGTAATGTTTTAAAGTATCTTCTAAGCCTTTGTTTTCTGCAAAGTAGTCTTTAATTTCTTTTATAGTTTCCGATGGTATCGGTCTTGGTTCGTTAAGTGATACTTCAACTGTTTCTTTAGGGACATCGTCAACCGTTTCTTCGGGTACATCCGTTTCTATACAATCTCCCCATTCATAAATAATTTTCTTATTCTTTACATCGGATATTGACAGTCCTGTTATTTTTTTGTTGACAATCTTTATGTCATTGACAGCGAATACTTTCTTTGTTTCGTATCCGCCCCTGTCATTCTTCTTTAACCCAGCTGTAGCGGCGTCTAACCAGATGAAAGGCGAAGTATACAATTCTCTGCCTATTCCCCAGTTTGTTCCAGCTCTCTTAAAACTGTCAGACGCTTCACCTTTCTTTTCGTTACCGTTGCCGTCCTGTCTGCTCTCAACACCGCAATCCGACTTTTCTATCCAAACAGGCTCTAAAGTTGTGTCGTAATAGTTACGATTAATAGCAATTCCGCAAAACAAGTTTCCTTTGCAATCGTAGTGCCTACGTTGCCAATTCATAGGACCGACTGTTTCATCGAGGATTGCCATATCACATCTGGCGTCCTTATAAAGCAAAAGGCTTAAGCCTGTCCCTGCCCTGCTTATCGTTCCGACTCTAACCTCTATCTCATCTGCGGTTAAATCACGAAATTCAAACATTATGCTTCCTCCTTATTTATCCCGAACATCTCCAATACATCCGATATGTCCAATCCCTTTTTTAAACATCCGCAATGATAGTATTCTTCATATATGTGATAGAACTCTTGCCCCTCTCTTATTGGCTCTCCGCAGTATTCACACTTGTATACCTCTTTCGGAAGCATTACTTCCTCATTCGGGCAGCCGTGTATATGGGGATATGTATGGCAGTATTCACATGTCATCGCCAACGCCCCCTATTGCGCTGAGTTTTTCTCTAAGATGGCTGTTCTCTGCTTCTAAACGCATAATCTCTGCGTTCAAAACCTCTATATCTTCGTTTTGTGTTCTCATTAAATCGCACGCTGCGCTTACAAAATCTCTCTGTATCTGCTCAACTGTTTTTATCATTCCTCTTCACCCTTGCCTTTTCTTCCATCAACGAAGTTTTTTATTCAAATCGATATACCAGCAACCCTCTTTATTATCAAAAAGAAGGTTATATTCCCCTACCCACTTATCAAAACGCCTATTTATTTTTACCCTTGCGGCTGAGTTTTTGTTTTTTTGACACAGCTTTAATCCAATCGTGCTGTCTGCTGATTTAAAATACAGACGGTCAGCCGTAAGGGCATAGATAATATGCTCTGTTGACGTTATTTTCAACTGAGAATTATTATAGAATCCAAGGTGCATCACTTTTGATTTTCCGTTCGTTACAAGTGTTACTGCTACATCGCAATCATAATGACGTGTGTTATTATGCTTTTTTGTTATCCATTCCATATTTATTCACCCTTGCCTTTTCTTACGTTTTCGGTTATCATATAAGTAATCATTTTTCTTCTTGCCCCTTGTCGGAGTTGCCGCTCCGCAGGGGTTTTTTTATTTGTTAAAGTGTTACTATAACTATTCCGTCATTTATTTCTTCTTTGAGTGCTTCTTGAAGGTATGATTTAATCGTATATCTTGCCGTCATCTTCCACATACCGCCGTCAGCTTCGAAAAGTCCCACCTGTCCACCGTCTCCTATTCTTAAGAGGAACTCACTTTCAGGCTGTTCCACTTCAAAGAATGTTCTGTACGGCTTAAGTTTTACTATCGGTTTAATCGGAACGTTTTCTGTCAACGCTATTCCTTTTCTGACTGTAACCTGCTGATTAAGTCCGTTGTCATCACTCTTTACACTGTTCTCCAATGTCATTGAACTTAATAATTTAAGAAGATAATCAATATCATCAGTATGCTGATATTTACTTCTGAGCTCTATCATAGCTTCCTCATATCCTCTGAAACCTTCTGAAAAAAGATTATTTCTTGATGAAAGGTTTATTATGTTGCAAGTCTTACCTGGTTCTATAAAACCTCTTTCTGTACGACAATTCACGGCGTTATAATCCGATACCTCAACAAATAACTTTGCTTCGGGAGTTTCTGCACATTCGTTCTTGACCCAACACACAAAACCTTCAAGACTTGTTACCGTTACATTTGAAGGGACAATAGGTTTTTGTGCAATAACTTTTAATTCTCCGTCTTTACCTCTTGCAAAAACATCGTCATTAATTTGAATTGTTTTTATCTCTTCTCCCTCAATTGCCATTTCCCTGATTTTTTCGATTGCTTCTTTTAACATATTTCTTCCTCCTTATCTGCTTGATACAAGTTTAAGCTGTGCCGGTGTTTCCTGTTCTCCTCCGAACAAATCAGCCTGTCCGGGTATCTGTGCTGTCATTTCTACCGCCTGTATTTCTTCTCCGACTTTACCTACATACAAAGCTGTGGCAACCGGATTTGTAGGCGCTAACGTGCTTTTTGCCGTAGCAGCTACTGCAAGTGTTTGTCTTTCATCGTCCGGCTGAATTTCAAATGTTACCGTCAGTTTTCTTTTGGCTGTTGCCTTTGTGTTAGTGTCGAGGATGTTTTCAAGAACCTTTGTCATTTCAAGGTCTATTCTTTCTTCAATTGCTCCTCGCGCCATCTGTACAATTGATTTGATGTTCCCTGTTTCCATTGCTTTTACCTCCGTTGACTTTTTTATTATTTAGAGTTATTATGTAATTGGTTTTTATTACCTGTCCCCTTTATCGGAAACCCCTTTCCGTTGGGGGCTTTTTTATATTCCGCACAGGCTACTCCTCTTGACCTGTCCTTACATCTGCGCCACTTCGCACAGCTTTTGCATTGGTCTTTCACCGCCTACCTCTCCTTTGTATTGACCGAATACAGCCTTTAATCTTATAGTCGTCCAACTCCGCTTCTTTCCGTATTTCTATAAGTACTATTTCCTTATACGTTTTCCTGGCGGCGTCATCTAACTTCTTATCGCTCTCCTCGTTTGAGGGCTTCGTATCTTTCTTTGTATCGCTCTGCTCTTTCATGCTCCTGCTCCATTTCTCTGCTTATGTGGTGTATGTATATCGCGCTGATGATTGTTATTACTATCCCATAAGCAAGCCAGAAGCTTACTGTTTCTACTGCTGTCATTGTGAGACCTCCTTTTCGAATATTTTCGCCATACCGCAGACAAGCGTCTTTGCCACTTCTTCCGCAAGCTTTTCATAATTAACTTTTACATTTATACTCGGCGGCGGTTCAAATCCATCCACCTTTATACCGGTTTCTTCATACAACGCTTTTGGCAGTATGATGTACTTCTTTCTATTTCCGTCTTTTGTAACAGCGGCTATAGGTAGCTCTCCACGGTCAATCATCTTTCTGACCGTTGACGGTGCTACTTCTAGCTCTTTGGCAACCATGTCGATTGTTATTTTCATTCTTCCCACCTCCTAACTAACCTCTTCACTTTTTAAGCATTCCTTCTCCCTTTTATCTGCTTTGCTTTCGGCTATTCCAAGTATGTAACCCTTATCAAATTCACTAAGATTTGGCATTGCATTACTTATCGTAGCTATAATTTTTGCCTCTTTTTCCGTTATCATTTTATCACCTCTCTTTGTTGCACCTTTCAGTGTTTATGTTACCATAATAACTCACATTGTTGCAATTGTCAACACTATTTTTGTGTGTTTGTTGCAATTTTATCTTGACTTTTAAATTTTCGTATTGTATTATCAAATAGAAGGTGGTGAATAAAAAATATGGATGAACGATTAAAATTATTAAGAAAAGCTCTTAAGTTATCTCAACAGGAGTTTGCTGATCAGTTAGGAATAAAGAGAGGGACTGTTGCGAATTATGAAGTAGGCAGAAATGAGCCAATCGATGCCGTTATAGCGTTGATTTGTCGTCGTTTTAATGTTAATGAGCAGTGGCTTCGTACTGGAGAAGGCGACATGTTTCCACCACAAAATAGGTTAGATGAGATAGCAAGTATAACTTCTGATTTATTTAATTCTGAACCTGAGTCTTTCAAATATAGGCTTATCACTGCAATAGCTAAAATGAATGAGAATGATTTGGAAGCACTGGAAAGATTAGTTAATGAATTAGCAAAAAAATAAAGGTCGTTTCTACCCGACCTTTAATAATTTCATTATTATTTTATATATTAATTCAAGTTGTTGCTTACTTAGGTTTTTTAGTTGTTCATAAATTGCTTGTTTATAATCCATATAAGCACCCCCAGTAATTATATAAGGAATTTAATAAGTTACTTATTGCGATAATCTGATTATAGAACGAATTTTCGTATGTAACAACATATTTTCTCATTTATAAAATAAACCGTCATAATTTACGAAAATTTTTTCTTAAATTTGTATAATTTTTAGCAATGTATGCTTATTTTGGAATATATTTCTATGCATTTATTCTATCATATATTGGTCGAATTTTGTATAAGTAAAATTTTCCAATTAATATTAAATGAAGCAGTTATGGCAAAAGAGGAACGGTGCGTATGAAAAGTTATGTTTTATTTTTCGTTGTTTTAATAGCAATGCTACTTGCGTTCTTTAAAATAGACAGCGGATATGATAGTACACTACGGCATGAATACAAACTCGGTTACGACGAAGGATATTCCAAAGCTGAACAATATTATAAAGGATTGTTAGAAGAAAAGTACGAGGAGTTTGAAGCTGAGCTTGATACCCACTACCAAGATGTGTATGAAACATTCGAAGATGAAATCTCCTATTCGGCGTACCTTGAAGATTATGTTCAGTACGCAATAGATTTTTATAGTAACTATGCTGTAATAGTATTAAAAAACGACGAACGCCATTATTATCACTACGGAAATTCCGATTCAGGGGAAGTCCATATAGCCGAAGAGCCTGATCCAAAAACATACCACACATATGATGTTATAGAATATAACGAAAGTGATATAACCGATTATACTGTTATGAGTAAGAAAGAAGCCGAAAATAAAGGTTATAAACCATGTAGGTTGTGTTTTGACAATTAAATAAAAATCCCCTGTGCGCCAACACAGAGGACTTAGCGGTCTATCTTTCGATATACCTTATTCTCGACAAATAAAGTATATCACATGACCGCTTTTATTTCTATACCCAAAATAAATAAAGGAGGTCTTTTTTTTTATGAAACGATTACCAAAAGGTTTCGGCAGTGTGTATAAACTGTCGGGAAATCGGAGACGCCCTTACGCTGTCCGTGTGCGCTCAGGCAGCGATAAGAATGGTAAGCCGACATATTCTATTCTCGGTTACTTCGCAACGTCTGAGGAAGCCTTAACAGTCCTCACAGAGTACAACAAAAATCCTTACGACCTTAAGAATGACAGTGTAACTATTGCGGATATGTGGGAAATCTTTAAAAAGCGTAGGTTCAGTGAAATTTCTGCCAGCGGTTGCGGTATTTATACCGCAGCTTATAAGCATTTGAAAGAACTGTGGGATATACCTATAAAAAACATCAAGACGTACCAAATGCAAAGGCTTATAGATAACATTGATAAGTCATGGCAAACCAAATCCCATATACAAACTCTTTTACACCAAATGTTTGATATAGCTATTGAACTTGATGTTATCGACAAGAACTATGCTTCGTTTGTTAAGATTGGTAACAGACCAAAATCAGATATGCATAAACCCTTTACGGATGCGGAGATACAAAAGCTATTCTCCGTAGTATTCAGCGAGGACATAGCTGATACTGTTCTGATTATGATTTATACCGGTATGCGCCCTTCTGAACTACTGGGGATGAAAACCGAAAACATACATCTGGCTGAAAAATATATGGTAGGCGGCGTAAAGACCAAAGCAGGAAAAGGAAGGGTTATTCCTATTTCAGATAAGGTTATGCCCTTAGTCCGCAAAAGGTACAGTATAGAAAACAGATTTTTTGTTGATATTCCGTATCATACATATTCTAAATATTTTAAAAGTCTGATGAACAAATTGGGAATGGAACATCTACCGCACGATTGCCGTCATACTTTCGCCTCTATGGCGAATACCGCAGGAGTAAATCCCACATCTGTAAAATTGATTATGGGACATGCTTCGCAAGACTTGACCGAAAGAGTATACACTCATAAGGCTGTTGAGGAATTAATATCTGCAGTAAATATGATTTGACAGTTTTTTATTACTAAACAAAAAGTATTATGAGTTGTTAGCTTATTGTTAGACTATTTTATTATTTATAGTAATTTGTAATGACTTATAATGTGTTTAACCATTGATTTTACAACATTTTAATTTTTTTAAGAATTGTAAATTCTAAATTAGACTTAAATAAAAACGGAGGTTGTCAAATGGATTGTGCAAAAGTGGGAAAACTTATTGCCGAATTACGAAAAGAAAAAGGATTGACTCAAAAAAATATAGCCGACGCATTGGGCATAAGCAACAAAACCGTGTCGAAATGGGAAACGGGTCTCGGATGTCCCGACCTGTCTCTATGGCCTGATCTGTCTGTTATATTGGGAACGGAAATTACCCAGCTTATGGAGGGCGAAATAACTACAAATAAACCGGACGTCGGAAATATATCAAATATACGTTTCTATGTATGTCCAAATTGCGGAAACATACTTGTAAGCACGGGAAGCTCTTCAATATTCTGCTGCGGAAAAAAGCTTGAAAGACTTGAGGTAAATTCCGAAGAAAATATTGAAATGCAATGCGAAGAAATAGATATGGACTATTATATAACCTTAAACCATGAAATGAACAAGGAACATTACATTTCGTTTGCCGCTTATGTAAAAAGCGATAGAATATATTTGAACAGATTGTATCCGGAACAAAGTCCGTCTTTCAGAATTCCCCTTATGCGCGGAGGAAAGCTTTATGTTTACTGTGTAAATCATGGTCTTTCGGTATATAAAAACATACATAAAAAAGCATGAATTTAAAAATTCATGCTTTTTTATTATTCCGTAAACTCTCCGAATTTTCTAAATCTCTTATATCTTTCCTCAATAAGAGTATCTATATCTTTTTCTTTAAGTTCGCCTATCTTCTTAATAAGCTCTTTTTTTATAATGCTTGTCGTATAGCTTAAATTATTTTCTATTCCCGATTCTTCCTCAGGAATAATTTTTTCTATTACTTTAAGTTCAAAAAGATCTTCCGCAGTTAATTTCATAAGTTCCGAAGCCTCTGCAGCTCTTGCGGAATCTTTCCATAATATGCTTGCAAATCCTTCCGGAGACAAAACGGCATACATACCGTTTTCAAGCATCCACACTTCGTCTGCAACCGCAAGAGCCAATGCTCCGCCGCTGCCGCCTTCTCCTATGAATATAGATATAACCGGAACTTTAAGCCTCGCCATTTCCATAATACTTCTGGCTATGGCTTCGCCTTCGCCTCTTTCCTCAGCGCCTATTCCGCAAAAAGCGCCGGGAGTATTGACAAATGTTATGACAGGACGATTAAACTTTTCAGCCTGTTTCATAAGTCTTAAAGCTTTCCTGTATCCTTCCGGATTCGGCGAACCGAAGTTTCTTTTTACATTTGCCTTTACGGAATGACCTTTCTGTACACCGATTACAGTTACAGGCATATTATCGAGAGTTGCTATTCCTCCGACTACAGATTTGTCATCGGCATAGTATCTGTCTCCGTGAAAAGTTATAAAATTATCAAAAATATCTTCTATAAATTCCGTAGCAGACGGACGCTGAACTTTTCTGGCAATACTGATTTTTTCATAAGCTCCTGCCATTACAT
>URLB01000004.1 GCA_900548595.1 uncultured Eubacteriales bacterium | reverse complement strand
GTAACCGGTTGCTTTTAATCTCTCCCGCACTTTTTCCGCCACTTCCATCATATGTTCCTTAACGCCGTCTTTTTCGACTGTAACCACTGCTTTTTCTCCCATATTATCTACGGAAACCACTTTTGTTGAAGTCATTATCTCAGCGCCGTTTTTCTCAATTGCTTTCACTGCAACAGCCGTCATATCTTCGTCCATGTTCATCAAAAGTCTCGGCAGCATCTCGACAATCGTTACCTTTGTTCCGAAAGAGCTGTATGCCGTAGCCATCTCCACCCCTATAACTCCTCCGCCTATAACTACCATAGACTCCGGACATTTTTCCAACGACAATGCGCCTGTACTATCTATGCACTGCGGACTGTCTATGCCTTTAATAGGAACCGTAGACGGTACGGAACCCGTGGCAATAATATATTTGTCAGAAACTATTTCTCTTTCCCCGTATGCCGTTTTAACCTTTACTGTAGTCCTGTCTACAAAACTTCCTTCGCCCTCAATTATATTAACTCCGTTGGCTTTAAGGAGCGCATGTATTCCGTCAACAAGACGTTTAACAACCGCATTTTTTCTCTCCATTACCTTAGTAAAATCAAGGACAGGCTGCGCTATAATACCTATGTCCGCGCCGTTCTTGGCATTTTCATATACTTCCGCACTGTGTAACAGAGCCTTTGTCGGGATACATCCCTCATTAAGACACGTTCCTCCCACATGGCTTTTCTCTATAACGGTAACCTCAGCCCCAAGCTGAGCCGCTCTTATGGCGGCAACATATCCTCCGGGACCTCCGCCTATAACCGTAACGGTTGTTCTCTTCTTTTCTTTTTCTTCCTGTTCTTCTTCCTTAGGGATAAGCTCCGTAAAGTCTTCTCTCTCTTCTCCTATTATGGCTACGGCCTGACCGCACTTTGCTTTGTCGCCGACATTTACCAAAATTTTAAGCAGAATACCCTCTTCTTCCGACTCCGCCGAGCCGCCCATTTTACCTGCTTCAACATCATAAAGAATATCGCCCTTTTTTATCAGATCGCCTTCTTTAAAATACCAGTTAATTACCGTTCCTTCTTTCATAACAACGGATAGTTTAGGCAAGGTCAATAATTTTGCCATTTTTCCACCTCATTTTCAATAAAATATACGGCGGTCTAAGACCGCCGCAAAACTTATTACATATTAAAAATTTATCAACAGCCTTTTCCCATAAGGAGCGGACTTACATCTCCTTCGGGAGGTACTATGCAAAGGAAACAGAAATTTTCCGTTTCCGATGAATTATAGTTATAGTGAGGTATTTCTCCCGGCACATGAACCCAGTCCCCTCTTTTCACAGGGTATTCAACGCCGTCTATAGAGAAAACGCCTTCTCCGTCATATATAACTACCCAGTGAGGCCATGGATGAGTATGCGGCTCTTTTTCTCCTGCGCCGGGTTTAAGGTCAAAACATCTCATAACATAGTCCGACCAAAAATGTAAAGGTCCGAAAACAACCTTTTTAGAGGCATTTTCAATAAAGTTCCCCGGTGCTTCCGGAAGGTCTTTGATTTTTCCTACATATTCGCTCATATATACACCTCGCAAAGATTACTTTTCAACATCTACTACAGATTTTGCTATTTCTGTTCCGTTTTTAACAGTATCCTCAACAGGACATCTTATCTCCACAAGGTCTATAAGCTGTTTTACCATTGCAGGGTCTGATTCGGACTTAATATGTACATGAGTTCTTATATTTGTAAAACCGGGTCTGAATTTTGCATATCCCATAAATCCTGCCGAGTCCATATCTCCCTCAACTTCTACGGACATTTCGTCGATTTTGATACCCATGGATTCAGCATAAATAGAAGTACTTACAGTCTGACATGCCGCAATGCTTGAAAGAAGCAGTTCAACGGGGTTCATTCCTTTATCTGTTCCGCCCTGGGCTACAGGCTCGTCCAATGTTACCTTATGTCCTCTTGCGTCTACGGATACTTCAAGATCTCCGACTTTTTTTGCTGTTACCTTATATGTTTTCTCGTACATTTACTTATCCTCCAAAGCAATTTGTAATTTCAGTATGTCATCAGCAGCCCTTTGAACCTGCAAGCATAGGGTTTACGTCTCCTTCGGGAGGTACTATGCAAAGGAAAACAAAGTGCTCGCTGTCTGAAGAATTATAAAAGTTGTGAGGAATATTTCCGGGAATATGACACCATGAACCTCTTTCAACAGGATGTTCTTCTCCGTCAATATTAACAACTCCGTTGCCTTCAAAAACTACCATCCAGTGGCACCATTCATGTGTATGAGGTTCATGTGAACCTGCAAGAGGCTCAAGATCAAAACATCTTAATACATAATCAGTCCAGAAATGTGTCGGTCCGAAAACTACTTTTTTTGATGAATTTGGCATAAAATTGCCGAGTGCTTCAGGCAGTTCGTTTATTTTTCCTACGTATTCGCTCATTTTTATCTCTCCTTATGAATTATACTAAACATTTTACATTACAAATTTACATGTGATATAATCATATCACATCCTAAATATGCGGTCAATAAAAGATATTTGTTTAACTATATTAATATTGTTATATAATTAACCTAATATCTATACCATTTAACCTATTTAATAATTATATTGTACGATGTATACCGAGGTAATGACTATAATGAACAAAAAACTATACTTTATAAACAACAAATGCACATCTCCGTATTTCAATCTTGCGTTAGAAGAATATCTTTTAAAAAATAAAACCAATATGGATTTCCTTGTTCTGTGGCAAAATAAAAATACGGTTGTTATCGGCTGCAACCAAAACGCTTATGAGGAGATAAACGTTGATTTTATCGAAAAAAACGGAGTTTCCGTTGTACGCAGGATAACAGGCGGCGGAGCTGTGTATCATGATATGGGAAACCTGAATTTTTCTTTCATAACGGAGTTAAATGAAAAAAACGGTTTTACAATAAATGATTTTACAAGACCCGTGATACACGCTTTGTCCGACATAGGAATCTGTGCCGAGGCTAACGGAAAAAACGATATTACAGTCAACGGGCGCAAAATTTCAGGAAATGCGCAAAGAATTTACAAAAACAGAATACTTCACCACGGCACATTGCTTTTTAACTCCGATATATCCAAACTATCGGGAGCGTTAAACGTACGCCCCGAAAAGTTCAGCTCAAAAAGCACAAAATCAGTTGAAAGCCGCGTTATAAATCTTTCGGAGTTTCTTCCCTATTCGGATGTGGAAGATTTTAAAGAGAATATACTCCGTTCATTTGCCAATTCATGTAAGTTAGAACCATATAGTCTGACCGATGAAGACATATATTCGGTTGAAAAACTTTCCCGAGAAAAATATGCCAAACCTTCATGGACATTCCGAGCCGTTCAGCCTATGGATATAAAAACATCGGCATACTATCCCGGCGGTTATATAGAAGTACGTCTGAAAACCGAAGGAAATAAAATAACGCACTGTAAAATTTCAGGCGATTTTATGTCTGTATGCGATATAAGCGTTTTAGAAAGCGCCCTTACAGATATTGCATTCTCTCCGAAAGAAATAAAAAAAGCAGCCGATTCGCTGCCTTTAAAAAAATTCCTCGGAGATATAACTTCCGAAGAACTTGTAAAATGTATTTTTAACTGACATTATAAAAACCGACTCGTATCTGTTAAATCTCGAATTTAACTTTTATGAGTCGGTTTTTATTTATGCTTTTATATTAATTTATAGAATTTTTTACAAGATCAAATTCTTCGGTTATTTCCTTTGAAGGAGCTTCCGTTAAAAGACTTACAACAACTATCGCTATACTCGCTACGATAAATGCGGGAAGAAGTTCATATATATTCCATATTCCTCCGAGAGGTTTAACAAGGTACTTCCATACGAATACCATAATTCCTCCTGTAGCCATTCCCGCTATAGCTCCGTATTTGTTTGAGCGTCTCCAGAAAAGTGCAAACAGTACTACCGGACCGAAAGAAGCTCCGAAGCCTGCCCATGCAAACGATACTATTCCGAATACGGAACTGTCGGGATTTCTCGCAATAAACGCAGCTATAACCGCTATAATAAGCAATGTCAGTCTTGCGGTTTTCATAGTTTTCTTTGCGTCTGTCTTTACTTTGAATACTTCAAATAAGTCCTTTGAAACTGCCGATGTTGCGGCTATAAGCTGAGAATCGGCAGTAGACATGGTCGAAGCCAGTATTCCGGCAAGTATTACGCCTGCAAGGAGAGCAGGAACTACTCCGTATGTACTTAAGAGTGCAGATATCCTAACTATTATGGTTTCCGATGCAGAACCTTCAAGAACTTCAAGCGCACCTGCCTTAGTCATAGCAAGTCCTACAACGCCTATAAAAACAGCTACAGCCAGTGAAATAACTACCCATACAGTAGCTACTCTTCTGGAAATAGAAAGTTTTTTGTGGTCTTCTATAGCCATAAATCTTAAAAGTATATGTGGCATTCCGAAATATCCGAGACCCCACGCGAACATTGAAACTTTCGATAAAAGGCTGTACTCGGTTGCCGAAGCGGTAGCCGCATTATATGTTGCGTTCATAGAAAAATAACCCGGAAGACTTCTCGCATTGTCCATTACAGCGTCCATTCCGCCGGCTACATTTACTCCGAAAACAAGTACAATAACAAGGGCAATCGTCATAACTATACTCTGTATAAGGTCAGTCGTACTTGCAGCCAAAAATCCTCCTAAAGCCGTATATCCTACAATAACTATTGCACTTACAATCATAGCTGTTAAATAATTTACACCGAAAAGGCTTGAAAAAAGCTTTCCGCATGCGGCAAAGCCTGAAGCTGTATACGGTATAAAGAAAACGATAATAACAAGCGCCGATATGATTTTTATAATATTGCTGTTATCTCTGTATCTGTTTGAAAAAAATTCGGGAATCGTAATAGAGTTTTTACATATATGAGAATACTTCCTTATTCTCTTTGCTACTATAAGCCAGTTTATGTATGTTCCGACCGCAAGACCTATAGCCGTCCAGCCTGCATCGCATATACCGGTAAGATATGCAAGTCCCGGAAGTCCCATAAGCAGCCAACTACTCATGTCCGACGCTTCCGCACTCATTGCCGTTACGATAGGACCGAGCTTTCTTCCGCCGAGATAGAAGTCGTCGGCAGTATTATTTTTTTTGGAGCACAGATACCCTACAAAAAGCATACCGAGAAGATACACTGTTATGGATATCATAATGCAGATTTGTGATTGATTCATTTCCAATACCCCTTTTGTGTTATAATCTGTCCGTAAAATAAAAAACGGACGCGGATTTCTTATTTAATCCGCTTTTAATGAACAGTATATCATACTTTTTATTAGACTAAAATACAGAATTAATTACAGACTTTATTCTATACTATTTTTATCTAAATATATAATTATCCCTATTTTTACAATAAAATCAACCGTACTTTTTTTAACACAAACTATATACTTTAAAATATATAAAAATTATTACTCTTTTTTAAATCTATCTAAAAGCATCGGGAAAAACTTTTCCGAATATTGGATTAACGAATAATTTCCGTTGCTTATACACCAATCATATAAAAAGGCTCTTTCACACATGGCATAGACATTTACAATTTCATTTACCGAAGCCTTTTCGGTTATCTGTCCTCTGGATTGCCCCTCCACAACAATCTGGCGTAAAACCTTGAAATATGTTCTGTTATGATCCAGAAGGTGTCTGTCTCCCCTTGTAACCAATTGCGATGAATAAAGTCTTGCCAAAAGATCCAGAGAAATGCTGTTTTCAACCATTTTAAACAATTCTTTGTTAAGAAACATAAGTTTATCGAAGCTGTTCATGTTTTTATCCATAACTTCCATAAGCTCCTCATACTTTTCATCAAATAAGATTGACAGCGATCCCAGCAGAGCGTCTTTGCCCTCAAAATAGTGATAAAACGAGCCTTTCGATGTCTGAGACTTTTCGATTATTTCCTCAACGGTAGTATCGTCATATCCCTGCTCATAAAAAAGTTCCCACGCCGCAGATATTATTCTTCCCTTTGTATTTCTCGAATTTTTCTTTGCCATAATCAAACCTCATACGTTTTTGTTTAATTTTAGCATAGAGCAAATATAATGACAAACATAAAATCCCATATCGAAACATCTGCTTCAATATGGGCTAAATTATAGACAGCTGTGATACTACAAATCTTTATGCAGTCTAAAAGATACGTCTCTTATTAAGAAGTTATATAAAAAATCCGGCTTTAAGCCGGATTTAATAATTATTTGAATACGCCTTTGCCTTCAAGTGCATCATAATCTAAACCGAGTTTATCTATGATTTCCTTTGTATGATAGCCTACGGGATAACCTGCAAACTTATACTCGCAAGGACATTCGCTAAGTTTTATAGATGTGGCAAGCTGTTTAACCTTAACCCCTTCATGAAGAGGGAGATCAACGTCTACAACCATTTTTCTGTCTTTAACCTGCTCATCTTCAAGAAGCGCCTCTTTAAGATTAAGTACAGGCTGCACGCATGCATCATAGTGTGAGAATACTTCAACCCACTCGTCTCTTGTCTTTGTCTTGAAAATTCCTCTTATTTCAGCCTTAACCTCTTTTACATTTTCAGGCCATACAGTTCCGTCAATAAGATCTTCGCGTCCTATAGCCATACAGAAAGATTTCCAGAACTGTGGTTCAAGCGAACCTACGCTCATATAGAGACCGTCTTTTGTTTCATAGAAATCGTACATACAGCCACCGTTAAGTCTTTCTCCTTCACGTTTAGGTTCTTCACCTGAAACAAGGAAACTTGCTCCATCAAGGCTGTTGAAAGGAACGCAGCCGTCCATCATGGCAACGTCTATGTACTGACCCTTACCTGTATTCCTTCTGTAGTTTACGGCAGCCAATATTCCGATAACAGAATTAAGTGAACCTACAGCAATATCCGCTATCTGGAAGTTCATAAGAGAGGGACCGCTTTCAGCTCTTCCTGCGTGGGACATAATTCCGCTTCTGGACATATAGTTTATGTCATGTCCGGCAGCCATTTTCAGCGGGCCGCTCTGTCCGTATCCCGTAAGAGAACAATAGATAACGCCTGGATTTACAGCCTTAAGGTCTTCATATCCGAGACCGAGCTTGTCCATAACGCCGGGGCGGAACTGTTCGAGAACTATATCATATTCCTTAACAAGCTCCTTAACTATAGCTTTTCCCTCTTCTGTCTTAAGATTGAGGAACATTGTTTTTTTGTTTCTTCCAAGCCATGCCTGACATGCGGAAACCCCTGTATCACCTATAAATGGCGGATAATCCAAAACTATATCCGGCTTGCTTGCCGAACTTACCTTTAATACGTCCGCTCCCATATCCGCCAACATAAGCGTAGCATAAGGACCGGGCAGTAATGTTGAAAAGTCAAGAACTTTTAAACCGTCTAATGAACCCATAAATACTTCCTCCTAAAAATTCATTTTATTCTCCCGATATTATTGTACTTGACCTTACGTATCATTTCAATTGAATACTGTATTTACAAATCATATTCGTTACTATGCTATAACATTATAACTTTACATATCATATGTTTTGTATACTTTCCCCCATATATTATCCCCTTATACTTACTCTGCTTCCGTGTTCCCCGGGAACAGCCGCTTCCACAACAAGCCGTACGGGCAATCTTTCCTTTACCTCCTCAACATGCGTTATAATTCCTACGCTCATTCCGCCTCCGGAAAGTCTTTCCAAGTATTTCATTACAACATCTATGGTATTTTTATCTAGTGTGCCGAACCCCTCGTCAAGGAAAAAGAAATTCAATGACGCGCTGTTTTTCATCTGTATTCTGCTTGAAAGTGCAAGAGCAAGGGAAAACGACGTAAGAAACGTTTCTCCGCCTGATAGGGTTGAAGGTTTTCTTCTTATACCGCCGCAAAAATCGTCTCTTATTATAAACTCTCCGTCAAAAAGTTCCAGGGCATATCTTCCTCCGCTTATGTTTTTAAGCCTTACGGAAGCGTCCTCCGCTATATATTCCAATTGATTTTCAGCCATATATTCCACAAAGCGGTTTCCTTCCGTCAGCTTTGAAAGTTCGGTGAGCATATCGCTTTTTTTCTGCACTTCCTTCTGTGTTTTCCTTAACTCTTTGACTGTGGCAATATTTTCCTTTATTTGTTCCAGTTCTTTTTCCCTTACGGCAGTTTCGTTTGATTTTTCGTCTTTCCTGAGTTCCGTTTCCTTAAGTATTCTGCGTAGTTCAATCAATTCACTTTCGTTTGTGTATCTCCCCGAAAGTTCATCATTGCACTTTTTCATATTATCTTCTGCGAGATTTTTACGTCTTGAATACGTCTTTGCCAATTCCAAAACTTTTTCAGCCTCTTCCAATAGTCCGTGAGGACTCATACCTCCGGTAAGACGTTTTATTTCCTCGATATTTTTTAAATATATACTTTGTATATTTTCGACTTCTTTTTCCGAAACTTTGATTTGTGATATTATCTCAAAAATTTCTTTATCGTTTTTCTTTTCTTCTTCATATACTTTATCTAAGGTTGCTCTGGCAAGTCTCTCGTTCTTCTCCGCCTCGGCATACTTCCGTTCTTTTTCACTGGCCTTTTTTCTCTCTTCCGACAGCTTTTCTTCCTTAGTATATTCCGATACCGCTTTGTCATAGGCATCTCTAAGTTCCTTTAAGCTTATTCCGCCTGTCTCCTTTATTTTTAAATCCCTGTCTGCATTTTTAACCGATATAAGTTTTGCCGAAGCGCTTATTTCCGACTTTATTTTGTTTATTTCCCTATCGGCTTCTTCTGTTTTTTTCTTCAAAACCATAAGTTCTTTTTCGCAGGAATCCATAAGCTCCTTTTCTATACTTTTTGCTATTTCGGGATGTTCCGTCGAACCGCATACGGGACATTTTTTCCCGCTTTCCAGTTTTTCCGCAAGTATAGCAGCCATATTTCTTTCCCTTATATACTCTCCGGCTTTTTCGGCTTTTTCTATTTCTTCATTCAACCGAGTTCTTTTACTTTCGGCATTTTGTAAGCTGTCATTCAAATTTTGTACTTTTTTATTTTCCGCTTCTATCTGCTCGGTAACGGCGTTTATTTCCATATAAAGCTTTCGGCTGTTATTAAAATTATCCTTTGCCGCATGAACCGCCTCAATTTTTTCTTTAAGCCTGTCTCCGCCCTTTATAAGTTCATCTATATCTTCTCTTCTTTCATTTGCCAAAAGTTCTTTAATCTTTACCGCTCTTTCTACCTCCTCCGCCGCTTTCGTTTTTCTAACCGAAATATCTTTTTTTCTTGACTCAAGCGTTTCATTCAGCTTCTTTTCATTATTCAGTCTGTCATATATTTTTTTCCGCTCAAGCTTAGTCTTTTCATTCTCTTCGGTTATTTCCACAGCTCTTTTAAAAGAACTTACCGCCTCGGACAGCTTCTCTCTGTCCGGAAAATCCATACCTATTTTTTCGGCAAAATCATCAATACTTTTCTTTCCGTTTTCTATTTCTTTTAATTCGGATTCACATTCTTTTATTTTATTAATAATAGAAAAAATATTTTCCGTTTCTTCCGCTTTTTTCTTTACCGAAGCCAATTCCTCTGATATTTTTTCGAGTTCTTCCCTGCTAAATTTAAGTTCTTTCTCCTTTTGGATATATATTTCCTCGCTTATATCCCCATACACTTCTATCTTGGAATTCACCGAGTTAAGCTGTCCGTTTACCTCGGCTTTCTCACTCTTCAATTTTTGAGCCAGCAAAGAACCGTATTTTTCCAAATCAAATATTCTTTCTAACATAGAACGCCTTTCGGCGCCCCTTAGGTTCAAAAACTCGCTGAACTTACCCTGCGGTAAAACGACCGTTCTTGTAAAATCCCCAAATGATAAGCCGATTATTTTTTCAACGGCTTTATTCATTTCTTTTGTTTTATCCGCTATTATCTGCGGATTTTCTTTTCCCTTTGAAAGCCTTGCCGTAACAGCCGTACATTCTTTGCTTCCCGTTCTTTTAAAAGCTCTTTCCGCTCTGTAGAAAATCTCATTTTCACCCTCGCTAACACAGAAATCCAGCATAACAAACGCCGTATCGCATTCCTTATTTATAAATTCGTTTGTATCTCTGGAAAGATTTCCGTATAAAGCTATCGTCATTGCGTCAAGCACGGTGCTTTTTCCGCTTCCCGTATCTCCTACTATACCGAACACTCCGTCTTTTGTAAGTTTTTCGAAATTTATTGTTTGCTCCTCGCAAAAGCTGTTTATACCTTTTATTTTAAGACTGATCGGTCTCATACATTATCAGCCTCCCCCATTATACTTAAAAAAAGTTCCGTCAAATCATCGGCAGGCTCGGCGGATTTATTCTTTTTATAAAAATCGATAAAGCTGTCTCTCAAAGACATGGTTTCTCTTTCATAGACAGGAGCAGTCTCTCTGCCTTCTAAAACAGCCTGTATGTCCATTATGTCCTCTTTCATGGATTTAATCTGTCTTATCTCATCCATTGTCAGCGGTCTGTCTGTTTTTATTTCAAGATAAATATAGCTGTTTTTTTCGCTCTCGTTTTTACATACTTCCATTGCTTCCTCAATGGAATTGCATTTGAAAACTTCTATCGGTTTTATACAGCTTAGCATTACTTTTTCTACGGAAGCCTTTTCTCCTGCCTTAATATCGACTATATTTACAGCTTTGGCATAATGAGCTTCATCTTTACTGTACTCCAAAGGAGAACCGCTGTAATAAGCGGTCTTGTTAAGTCCCGGCACAGTCTGTGGTCTGTGCAGATGACCGAGAGCTATATACTGCGACTTTTCGGGAAATGCGTCGGCAGCAACAGCATAGCTTCCTCCCAGCTGAATACTTCTTTCACTTCCGGACTCTTTACCCCCGTCAGTATACAAATGAGCCGTTACTACATTAACAGTATCGTCTGAAAATCCTTTGGAAAGCTTTCCGAGAAGTTCTTTGATTTTTTCCGAATAGCTCAAAGCATTTTCCGCTTCGTCATCGGACCGTCCTATTATTTCGTCTATCCTCTTATCACTGACATACGGCAGCGCCGCTATTACCGCCTTTTCTCCGTTTTTTTCAATAAGAACCGCACCGTTTTCATCCATTGAAATGCTATATGTATCAAACTTCATCTCCGGCACGATATCTCCCGGCTTGCCGAAAATAAAAACCCCATAGGGTCTCAATATTCCGGCTCCTGCCAAAAGCCTGTCAGGACTGTCATGGTTTCCCGCAATAACGACAACGGGTACAGTCCTGTCTTTGGCAAGCCTTACTATAGAATTAAAAAACATCGCTTCTGCGGCTGCAGGCGGATTTGACGTATCAAAGACATCTCCCGAAAGTATAACAACATCTATATTTTTACGGTCTATAATATCCGATATTTCATCTATAAAATGCTGTTGTTCCTCATATCTTGTTTTCGTCTCCAACGATTTTCCCAAATGCCAGTCGGACGTATGCAGTATTCTCATAGCTTTTCCCCCAGTCCCAGCATTTTAACAAACTCTCTTGCCGCATATGACAACGCCGCATTCTTCAACATTACAAGTCCGACGTACCTTGTCGGCAGCTGTGGGCGAACGGGTATTTCAAAAATGTTTTCACCATCTATTGAACTGTTGTCAAATTCTCTTATTATGAATGTAAGTCCGAGATTTATTTTTGCAAACTGTATAAGTATGTCATAGCTTGCTAGTTCTATTATAGGCTTAAATACTATTCCGTTGGCGTATGCAAACTTATCCAACTGTTTTCTTGTATTGCTCGTATCTTCCAGAAGAAGAAGCGGATACGAAGAAAGTTCCGACAATTCCAATCCTTTTTCCGCCAGATGTTTATATCTCGTTCCGCCTATAAGGCAATCGTGTATTTCAACGCACTTTGTTATTTCCATATCTTCACTGTGTTCTATAGGTAAATTTACAAAGCACAGATCTATTACGCCTCTCTTCATCAATTCCAATGATTCATAAGTCGTTTTGTTTACCACTTTTATTCTTATATCGGGGTATTTGTTACTGAATTTTTCTATATACGGCATAAGATAACCGCTTATAACAATGTCGCTTGCCCCAATGCGTACCTCTCCCTTTTCGAGGTTTGCAAGCTCATAATACTTGTGTTCCGCTGTTTTTACCATATTTAATGCCATATCCAGATATGTGTAAAGTATCTTTCCCTCAGGCGTGAGAAGAACGCCTTTCGTAGTTCTTACAAAGAGAGGGCTTCCCAGCCTTTCCTCCAATTGTTTTACAGCCATACTGACGGCAGGCTGAGAAATAAAAAGTTCCTTTGCCGCCGCAGACATATTCCCCGTCTTAACTACTGTACAAAATATTTTATATGAGTCAAGCGATATGCCACTGTCCATTATAAGACCTCCTTTTTAACTTATTAATTTAAATATTTTTATTCAGAATGACAAAAATTACTCTTTATAAAATAGTTCTACTATTCACTCAAAATAACTTTTAGTTATGTTAAATAAGTTTTATATTAATTTTAATTATATAATATCCCAACTTATTAATCACTATATTTTTTATTCTCAAATATAAAAAGACCGAATTTA
Source organism: uncultured Eubacteriales bacterium (assembly GCA_900548595.1). Taxonomy (GTDB): domain Bacteria; phylum Bacillota; class Clostridia; order Lachnospirales; family Anaerotignaceae; genus Metalachnospira. The sequence continues at coordinate 16,246 of URLB01000004.1, read as the reverse complement.
CTTAAGCCTACACACAAGCAATCGGTCTTTTAAAATCATTATTCTATTACAGGTCTTTTCTCAAATATACAAATATGGATACGGTCATACTCGCAAAATATATAAGCATTGCAAACACAAGCATTATAACTGTTATATTGCCCAATATAAGCGAATTAAGAGAGCCTTCAAAAGAGTTTACAATCTGAGAGCTTTCTGAAAAAACATTCAATATAATCAATGCTGCCGCGAAGCATATTCCTATAAAAATAAATCTTGCTTTATCCGTGCCAAATCTATATGATACGGTTAAAATTATCGAACTTATAATTATTGCAGCTGAAAATATTCCTGCCAAAGCTTCTATAGGGTAATGAATATTTTTTATGACGCAGAACACCGAAAAAACAGCTATAGCGGATAACGCCAAAAAAAGCATGAGCAAATATTTACTTATAACGCTCTGTTTTCTTGTAACCGGCAGAGCCGCCTCATATCTTCCCCATTTATTTTTTTCGTCGTAAGCCAGCATTGTTATGGGTAGTATCGCAATCAGTGCAATCATATATCCGCCGAACATCCCTATCTGATAGTCTTGACTTTTTCCGAATCCCATTATAATAAAGTAGAACGCCATAAGCGCGATTATTATAAAAATTTGTCTTCTTATCATCATAAAATCTTTCTTCATTAAACCAATCATTATTTTTCACCCATTTTAAGATAATACAACATTATGTCCTCTATTGTTGTCCTTTCGGTTTCAAATCCGTTCGGTATCATATTTTTATAAACCAATGCCTTAGATGAAAAGCTTTTTTTATCCAAAGCTACAATAGCCTTTTCATCCAGTTCTTCTATCTGTTTATCACTGACATTTATAACGGCATACCTTTCCAATAAATCGTCCTTATTTTCGGAAAAAACTATTTCTCCGTTATGGATAAACGTTATATAATCGCATATTTTTTCCAAGTCTCCTATAATATGAGAGGATATTAAAACTGCTCTGTCTTCATTTTGTATAAAGTCCAAAAGCATATCCAATATTTCCATTCTTGCAGACGGGTCAAGTCCGTTGGTAACCTCATCCAAAATCAAAAGTTTTGCTTCATGTGAAAGAGCTATGGCTATTTCCAATTTCATTTTCATTCCCGTTGAAAAGGTTTTTATTTTGCTTTTTCCGTTAAGAGAATATTTATCCGCATATTCAAAAAATTTTTTACTGTTCCATTTTTCGTATATGCTTTTCATAATACGGTTTACATCGTTTATATTGAGCTCCTCAGGAAAGCCGCAGCCTGACAAAACAACTCCTATTTCCGACTTTTCCGCCCTAGTCAGCTTCTGTACGTCCTTTCCGTATATATTTATGTTTCCTCCGTCTTTTAGCGCCGCTCCCGTCAAAAGATTTATAATCGTGCTTTTTCCCGCGCCGTTTTCTCCTATCAGTCCCATTATGCTTCCTTCAGGTATGTTAAAGGACACGTTATTCAGCGTAAAATTTTTATATTTCTTTGAAAGCCTTTCTATTTCAACAGCATTCATCACTATTCCTCCCCACATATAAGTTCAACCATTTCTTTCAGTTCCTCCGATGTAATTCCGCAAATTTTCGCTTCTTCCCAAATATCGTATATTCTTTCTTCAATATTCTTTAATTTTTCCTCTTTTATAATCTGTGTATTCTGCTCTGCCACAAAAGAGCCTTTCCCCGTAACCGTTTCTATCATTCCATCCTTTTCAAGTTCCTCATAAGCTCTCTTTGTTGTAATTACCGATATTCTTAAATCCTTAGCCAACGCCCTCATGGACGGCAATGCCTGCCCCTGTTTCAGTTCACCCGAAATAATCATTTTCTTCAGTTGAGACGTTATTTGTTCATATATAGGTCTTTCGTCTCTGTTGCTTATTATTATATTCATTTCTTCACCCCATAAAATCCGCAACCATTATAGTGTATATATTAAGCATATACACTATAAACATTTTGTCAAGAAAAAAACAGCGGCTTTTTCCTAAAAGCCGCTGTTTCTAAAAATATTCTTATTCAAAAAGATTAGCAGATAAGTATCTGTCCCCTGTATCAGGTAGCAGGACAACTATATTTTTTCCTTTATTCTCAGGCTTTTTTGCCAAAATAACCGCCGCATGTACAGCCGCACCCGAAGAAATGCCGACAAGTATTCCTTCCGTTTTTCCTATTTCACGTGCTCTTTTAAAAGCTTCGTCATCTTTTACTCGGATTACCTCATCATAAATTTCGGTATTTAAAATTCGTGGGATAAAATTAGCTCCTATGCCCTGTAAATTATGACTTCCCGCTTTTCCACCCGAAAGCAGCGGGGACGAATCCGGTTCTACCGCTACAATTTTTATACGTGGATTTTTTTCTTTAAGGTATTCTCCGACTCCTGTTATAGTTCCGCCTGTGCCTACACCTGCTACAAATATATCGACATTTCCCTCTGTATCTTCCCAAATTTCGGGCCCTGTTGTCTTTCTGTGTGCCGCAGGATTTGCAGGGTTCTCAAACTGCCCCGGTATAAAGCTGTTTTTTATTTCTTTTGACAGCTGTTCTGCCTTTTCAATCGCTCCAGACATTCCCTTTGCGCCGTCCGTCAGTACGATTTCCGCCCCGTATGCTTTCATAATCATACGTCTCTCTTCACTCATTGTATCAGGCATCACAATATTTTAATCCTGCGGGAAGCGCTAAGGCATCACAATAATTGTCCTATATCCTCTTGAAGCGGCGACAGAAGCAAGTCCTATTCCCGTATTTCCAGAAGTAGGTTCTATTATTACCGAACCTTCATGTAAAATCCCATTTCGTTCGGCGTCCTCTATCATTTCCTTTGCCACTCTGTCCTTAGCGCTTCCCGCAGGATTAAAATATTCAAGTTTAACAATAATTTTAGCGTCTATTTTTTCTTTCTTCTCAAAATTTGTCAATTCCAGCATAGGCGTTTTCCCTATAAGTTCAGCTGCCGATTTATATATCATAGCTCTCCCTCCAAATTCATAGTATTCCTATATGATTAATAGGAACATACACCCATAAGCGTTATATGTCAATAGTATTCCGTTAATTACGATAAGTTTTCATTAAAAATGCCGCCCTATAAGAAAAGATTTTTCTTAAAAGACGGCATTTATACATTTTTATCTCATATTATTCGGTTTTTTCATTACAAAAACTTTATTTCCACTCAAATAATCAGATACTTTATCCAAACATTCTCCAAATCTCTGGAAATGTACTATTTCACGTTCTCTTAAGAAACGAAGAGGATTCAGTACGTCGGGGTCTTCGCAAAGGTCTATAAGATATTCGTAGGTTGAACGCGCTTTCTGTTCTGCCGCCATATCTTCGTAAAGGTCTGTTATAGGATCGCCCTTGCTCTGTATATGTGCAGCATTAAACGGTACTCCCGAAGCTGCCGATGGATATACACCAAGTCCGTGCGCTACATAATAAAGATCAAGTCCTGCCGCTTTTATCTGTTCTTCTGTCAGTCCTCTTGTAAGCTGATGAACCATTGCTCCGACCATTTCAAGATGCGCCAATTCTTCTGTTGCAATGTCATTTAAAGTTGCCTGCGCCTGTGGAGTAACCATTGTAAATTTCTGGCTTAAATATCTGAGTGAAGCCGCCAGTTCTCCGTCTCCTCCGCCATACTGCTCTATTATTATTTTTGCCATTCTTGCGTCAGGCTTTGTTATTTTTACAGGGTATTCAAGTTTTTTCTCATATATCCACATATTTTAACAACTCTCCTTTTCCATATCGGGATTTGCACATGATGTCCATGGCCAAGGGTTATCTATCCATTTCCATTGTCCTCCAGCATAGGAGCGGAAAGAACACAGAGGTCCGAACTGAGATTCATACTGACTTCTTACCTCATCCGCAGCTCGTATAATTCTGTCATATTCAGCCACTGCCTCTTCGTTTTCAGGATGCGTATTAAGAAAAAGACCGAGATCAACAGCCATAAAGTCAAGCGACATCAGGCTTTTAAGCAGTTCATCCTTATTCATTGCCGCATTCCTCCTTTTCATATCTCGCAAGCGCCGAACCCTTTACATACGGCATTATCAGCTCACCGAACACAGAACCGCATGCCAGAGATGTTCTCGGTTCCATTGTTGCGCTGAACTGCTGCATGGGAATATACGCCCTTGCCAGTCCAACGCTGTTTAACATTTCATTATTCAGATATGCGTCGGATACAGCGCTATTGTTTTTATTACTCCCGTCATCATTTTTCTGACAGCAGCTGCCCGACATTACAATATTTTTTGTCAGCATTTCCATATAACTTCTCCTGTTTTCATTTTGTAATTATACTATGTAGGACAAAATGCAAAGGTTCATAGTCAAATCGAATAATTTATCTTCGGCATACATCAGTCTGATATAAACTCTACAAAAAACATATAAAATTTTTTATGAAGATTATATTATGGCAATAAAAAAGCAGGCGACAATTGTCAACCTGCTGATTTCTTTTATCTATATAAACAGTTAAATTTTTTAATCCACCTTCAACATTCTGTATCCTACACCTATATGAGTTTGTATATACTGGGGCGAATCAGCTTCGGGCTCAATCTTTTTTCTGAGAGTAGCCATAAAAACCCTTAATGAAGCAATATCATTTTCCCAACTACTTCCCCATATATTCTGCATTATAAAAGTATGCGTCAATACTTTACCCACATTTCTCGAAAGCAAACACAGCAATTTGTATTCAATCGGTGTTAGGTGTAGTTCCCTATCGTTAAGATATGCGCATCCTGCCGCATAATCAATACGAAGCGAACCGTTCTCAAAAACAGACTGATTGACCTGATTTTCGCTTTGCGTCATTGTCAGCCTTCTTTGAGTAACTCTCAGTCTCGCAAGAAGCTCTTCAACCGAAAACGGCTTTGTCAAATAATCGTCCGCTCCAGAATCCAGTGCGTCTATTTTGTCAGTATCCTCGCTTCTTGCACTTATTACTATAATCGGCACATTAGACCATGTACGTATTTTCTTTATGACCTCTACACCGTCCATATCCGGTAGTCCCAAATCAAGCAACACAATATCAGGATTATGGGATGATGCCTCCATTATCGCCGTTTCCCCGTTTTGTGCTGTCAAATAACGATAATCATGTGTTTTCAATGTTGTCGTAATTAAATTTTTCACCGACAAATCGTCTTCTACAACCAAAATCGTTAATCTATTCATGTAGGTGTTCCTCTCTCTTTCCGTATATGCAATATTGTATAAAACAGGTTAATTTCTCTAAAAAATAATATATCTTCTCTTTTATTTATTATTTTATCATAAACCAGTTTATATTAAATAGGCATAAGTAAATATTTTCGGACATTAAGATTATATAAAGAATGGTATATCCGCCGTTTATAAGTGAAAACCTATATCCTTACATAATCATATATTTTTAATTATTTTACATCCAGCCCATTAAATATGCAATCGGCAGCATGATTCCCGCCGTACCGGCAAAAACTGAAAGTAAAATACTTATAGGAAAACCTATGGTTATGGCTATTGAAGCAATTAACGGATGTTCTTTTATAAAATCGCTTACCGCTTCCCTAAAGTCTATTTCAACTCTGTGTGCAACCTCTACTATAGCTGTCATAGCAATTTACCTCCTTTTTCATATATAGGTTACCACAATTAAAATGAAAACAGGAAAAAGAAACTCTTGCATTTAATTAAGATAAAATAAATGTTCTTTAAATATCTTACTGTTTTTATAGAAAAAACAGCAGGATAAAAATTTATCCTGCTGTTTAAATTGGGGATCTATCTGATAATTTTACTTTTTAACTTTAATTCAATGGAAACAATATTTTCATTAGAGCTTTTTCAGCCGAATTATTATGTTCGACGCTAAAATACAGTTTTCTTCCTTCGCTGTCAAAAAGGCTGAACAGGTTTTCTTTAACTACCAGTGTGAACTTGAGATTTTCTATAGTCTTTAAGAGTGATATTTCCCACTCCATACGTCTGTAAACAGTTCCGTCGGATATTTTGGAATTGAGCCATTCAAATTCCAGCGGAGCGAAACCATATTTAAGAAAAGATTCCCAAAGTGAGATTTTATTGAAAAAATCAAGCGAATCCAAACATTTGTCCTCATCTGCCTTGCACTGCACGGAGGCATAACAAAAATATCCTCTCATATCATCATTTAATGCAAATTTATTATTTTTAAAAAACTCTAAATTCGACCATTCGGAAACAATAACATCCGTTTTCCAATTGAGATTATTAACTGCATTTAAAAGAGCTTCTGCGGTATTTTTATCAGGGCATATAACTCTTATACACAAATCCCTTATTGTATCAGAGTTTTTACCGGAAATACATGTCTGTTCGGTAATAATTTTGTCTGCTTCATACCGCACGTTTATATACACCGTTTCACCGTTTTCCGCAGTCCCCATAATGTACAAAGGCCAGTCTTCATTTATCTGTGCCATAATCTCATCTGCTTCCGAAACCAATGCAGATATACTTACCGCAGTATTCGGATAAATAACATTAACTTTATTGGTTTCCGTCAATCCGCATACAACAGGAGTTTCCTCAGTAATAAGACCTTTATATATTCCCGTTATAAGAACAAGAAAATCCCTTCCCGGCACTTTCTCATTTTTTTCCTGTATCCACGGTTTTTCACCGGGGATACAGGACTCGCCTTTATATATAAACATAGATATTACCTCCTGTTTTATTCAGCAGGAATTACTCCCATTTCTTTAGCGATATCGAGGTTTACCATTAAAACATTGACTGTTTCCTCTCCAAAAACACCAAGCAGTTTTCCTTCTGTGTGCTCCGAAACTATTTCCTCTACTTTTTCTTCCGAAAGTCCGGAAGCTTCCGCTATACGTGGAATTTGTATCTGTGCGGATTCAGGCGATATGTGAGGGTCAAGACCCGATCCTGAAGCTGTAAGCAGGTCAGTCGGTATATCCTCCGCTTTTACTTCCGGATTACGTTCAAGGAACTTTTCCATATCGTTCTCTACCCTTTCCGTGAGAGCCTCGTTTGTAGGAGCATAGTTATTAGAACCGGAACTTACTCCGGCAAATTCCGTTCCGTCGCTGTAGACAAGATTACCGTTTTCATCTTCTGTATATGTATTATAATGATATGCCGACGGACGACCCCACATATAGTAGTCTTCCGTAAATTCTTGTCCTATTGTTTCGGCTCCGACTACTTTGCCGTCTACTCTTATCAAACTTCCTTCCGCTTGTCTTGGGAATATGACTTTGGAAATTCCCGTTAAAACCAACGGATATATCAATCCACATATTATCATAAGAACTACTGTTACTAAAACAGCGCGTTTTGTATTATGCAGAAAATTTTTCATGTTAAAACTCCTCCTTAAAATCCTAAAAGAGCAAGAAGCGGATATATTATCATATCTATTATTTTAATTCCTATAAACGGTGTTATTATTCCTCCTAATCCGTATATAAGCATATTTCTTGCAAGCATTTTTCCTGATGACATTGGGCGGTATTTAACGCCTTTCATTGCCAACGGGATAAGGCACGGAATAATTATCGCATTAAATATAAGTGCGGATAATATTGCACTGTACGGCGTTGCAAGGTGCATTATATTAAGAACTCCCAGTTCCGGAATAGCTATCATAAACATTGCCGGTATTATCGCAAAGTATTTTGCGATATCGTTGGCAATAGAAAATGTTGTAAGGCTTCCCCTTGTAATAAGAAGCTGTTTTCCTATTTCAACAACCTCAAGTATTTTCGTCGGGTCTGAATCAAGGTCGACCATGTTCGCCGCTTCCTTCGCTGCCGTTGTTCCGCTGTTCATCGCAAGACCTACATTTGCCTGTGCAAGAGCAGGTGCGTCATTTGTACCGTCTCCTGTCATGGCGACTATTTTTCCTTCCGCCTGTTCTTTTTTAATTACGTCTATTTTATCCTCAGGTTTACATTCTGCGATAAATCCATCAACTCCTGCCTCTTTTGCTATAGTTGCAGCTGTAAGAGGATTATCGCCGGTACACATTATCGTCTTTATACCTATAGCACGGAGTCTTTCAAATCTTTCTGCCATACCAGGTTTTACTGTATCTTTTAAATAAATTACGCCGAGGATTTTATTATTTTCGCAAACCGTAAGAGGAGTACCTCCAAGGCTTGATATTTTTGATACTTTTTCCTTTAAATCCGAAGGTATTTTTCCACCCTGTGCGGATACATATTTTTCTATGGAATCCGAAGCTCCCTTTCTTATTTTTATTCCGTTAGGAAGGTCGACTCCGCTCATCCTAGTCTGAGCTGTAAATTCAATAAACTCCGATCCCTCTGAAAGTACGCTGTCATCTCCGAGCTTTTTTGCAAGCTCCAACGTAGACTTTCCTTCAGGCGTTTCATCCTGCAACGATGCCAAGGCTGCACATCTTATAAGGTCGTTCCTGTCAATGCCGTCAACAGCTATAAAATCGGCTGCAAGACGATTTCCGTATGTTATAGTTCCTGTTTTATCCAATATCATCGTATCAACGTCGCCGCATGCCTCAACGGCTTTTCCTGACATTGCAATTACGTTAAATCTTGTTACCCTGTCCATTCCCGCTATACCGATAGCAGAAAGCAAACCGCCTATTGTTGTAGGTATAAGACATACGCAAAGTGCAATCAACGTAGATGTCTGAAGCTGTACTCCACTGTAAATACCTATAGGATAAAGCGTAACTATTACAATAAGAAAAATTATCGTAAGCGAAACAAGCAGTGTATTTAACGCTATTTCATTGGGTGTTTTCTTTCTTGAAGCTCCCTCTACAAGTGAAATCATTTTGTCCAGGAAACTGTTTCCGGGGTCTGATGTTATACGTATTTTCAGCCAATCGGAAACTACTGTGGTTCCGCCTGTAACGGAGCAGAAGTCTCCGCCGCTCTCCCTTACTACCGGTGCGGATTCTCCTGTAATAGCAGACTCGTCAACTGAAGCTATACCCTCTATAACCTCTCCGTCACCCGGTATAACTTCTCCGGCGTTTACTAAAACGATATCTCCTTTTTTAAGCTGATTGGAAAGTACTTCTTTTTCTGTTCCGTCTTTTTCTATAACTCTTGCTTTTGTATCTTTCTGGGTCTTTCTCAGACTTGCCGCCTGAGCCTTTCCTCGTCCTTCTGCAACGGATTCGGCAAAATTAGCAAAAAGTATTGTTATGAAAAGCACTGCACATACTATTATGTTATATAACCTTAGGTTAACCTCTCCCCCTACGTCTCCGAACAATCCCGGAAATATGGATAAAATAAGCGTTACAAAACAGCCTACTTCAACAACAAACATAACCGGATTTTTCATCATATATCTTGGATTTAATTTTATAAAGGAGCCTTTTATTGCCTGACGAAGTATTTCAGGAGTAATAAGCTTCTTATCCTGTTTTTTACTCATATTATAATTTCCTCCTTATGCCCAAAGGGTGAGATGCTCTGCAATCGGTCCGAGCGCCAAAGCCGGGAAGAATGTAAGAGCCGCAAAAATATATACTATAAATACCAGTATTACTGAAAACGCAGCATTATCTGTATGTAAAGTGCCTACGGACTCTTTTACAAAATTCTTCTTCATCAGCGAGCCTGCTATGGCAAGCTGTATAACTATAGACAAATATCTTCCGAAGAACATTACTATCCCTGTTGTGATATTCCAAAAATAACTGTTGTCCGCAAGGCCTTCAAATCCGGAACCGTTATTTGCCGCTGAAGAAGCAAATTCGTATAATACCTGAGATAAGCCATGGAAACCGGGATTTGTTATACCGGCTGTTCCTGCCGGCACTGCAACGGCAATTGCCGAAAAAGCCAATATCAAAAGCGGATGTATTATAATACAGAGCGCTGCCAGCTTCATTTCTCTTCCTTCTATTTTCTTTCCTAAATATTCAGGTGTACGTCCTATCATAAGACCACAGATAAATACAGCCAGAATTGCGTACATTATCATATTCATAAGACCTACGCCTTTTCCGCCGAACACAACATTGAGCATCATGTGCAGAAGAGGTATCATTCCGCCCAGCGGCGTAAGCGTATCATGCATGTTATTTACAGTACCCGTTGTAAATGAAGTAGTTGTTGTAGTGAACATCGCCGACTGTGCAATTCCGAAACGAAGTTCCTTTCCTTCCATGCTTCCCATAGCCTGCGACAGTCCTATTTCGGCAAGTGCCGGGTTTCCCTGGCTTTCAGCCCAGAAGCATACGGCTAATCCAATCATGAAAAGTATACCCATCGCAAGGAATACCGATCTTCCTTCTCTTCCGAACATCTTCACAGTTGCTCCTTTTTTAGAAGCAAGTGTAACATTTCCACTCTCCAAAGCCATGGCTTCTTTTCTGTCTCTTACCATTTTTCCGAATGTGATAACACATGCTCCCGGAAGCAGCATCATTGAATAAAGTTCGATAAGGTTCGTAAGCATTGTCGGGTTTTCCATAGGAGTCGTAGAATTCGCCCCGAAGAAGCCTCCTCCGTTTGTACCCAAGTGTTTAATTATTTCAACTGCTGCCACAGGTCCTGTAGCTATTGTCTGTTTCATTCCTTCTATTGTTTCCGCTACAACATTTCCTCCAAAAGTCTGAGGAACTCCCTGCCATACAAGAAGCAATCCTCCTACAAGCGAAAACGGCAATAATATACGAGTTATTATTCTTATAAGATCTGAATAAAAGTTTCCTACATTATCTTTTGTCTTTCCCGCTAAACCTCTTATAAAAGCTCCGCATGCCGCATATCCGCTTCCTGCGGAAACAAACATCATAAATGTTATAACAAGCATCTGAGACAAATATGACAATCCGCTTTCACCTGAATAATGCTGAAGGTTTGTATTTGTCATAAAGCTTATTATTGTATTAAATGAAAGTGTTTCTTCCATACTGCCTATATTATTGGGATTGAAAATCGGAAGACTCTGGATTCTCAAAATAACATATCCTATCAGTATCATAGCCGCATTTGTAATAAGCAAGGCTATGGCATACTGCCACCATGTCATTCCTTTTTTCGGGTCAACCCCTGATATTTTATAAATTACACCGTCTACCCTATTCATAACAGGGTCGGCAAATGTTTTTTTCCATGCTGTTATATGGTATAAATAAGTACCTACGGGAATGACGAGAACTAAAAATATAATTATCGTCAGTAATAATTCCGGCATTTTAACTTCCTCCTAAGTCTTTAAAATTTTTCAGGGTTTACGAGAGCATAAACAAGATAGCTCCCCAAAAGAATTACAACTGCGCCGAGAATAAGCATTTTATCTCCTCCTTTATTATTAATCGTTTGACTCAACCTGCTTTTTACACCATTTTATGAGCATATATATTAGCCCACAGCTGGCCGCAAGAATTGCCAACATAATAACGTCAAGCATAACCGTCTCCTCCTTCGATGTAGTTTGCTGTTTGTTTTTACTGATTTATTTTAACAAGTATCTTATCAATATGGTCTTAACAAAATTCCATTGGTATTAATATTGCATTAAGATTATGCGGCAAATAAAAAATACGGCCTCCGTTCAAATAGGAAAGCCGTATTTTTATTTGTGTAATCTATATTAGAAAAATCATTCAAAATCTATTTTAATAAACTAATCATTCGATTTGTTCATTCGTAATTTTTATTTCTTCCAAAGGCAACGTAAAAGTAAAAATAGAACCATGCGGGCTGTTATCGGTAACCGAAATAGTTCCGCCATGGGCAGTAATTATCGATCTGCAAAGATTCAGCCCCAAGCCGAGACCACGTCTGTCATCGCTTTTACCGCAGCTTGCCGTATAGAACATATCAAACAAATGCTTTTTTGTATCATCATCTATTCCTGTGCCGGTATCGCTTATGCTGACACTGACCATCTTTCCTTTTTTAACGGCAGACAGCGTTATTTCAGTACCAGCCGGAGTATATTTAACAGCATTGTTTACTATATTTATTATTACCTGCATAATAAGTCTTACATCCATTTTTGCCATAAGCAGGTCATCGGCTACATTTACCTTTACTTTATAGTCTTTAATGCGGCGGTCAACATGTTTCATCGCCTCATCAAATACCTCCTCTAAGAGTTGAGCCTCCATTTTCAGTCTCATAGTTCCGTTATCTATTCTGGTTATGGAAAGCAGATTTTCCGTCAGATTTACAAGCCACATTGCGTCGTCATATATAGAATGATAAAGTTCCTGTTTTTTATTCTCGGATAGCATATTGCTTTCTTCCATAAGGACGTCTGCATTGCCGCTTATGCTTGTAAGAGGAGTGCGAAGATCATGGGAAATAGCCCTTAGAAGATTGGAACGCAGCCTTTCCTGGCGAGTTTCCATCTCTATTTGCTGTTTTTCCATACTCAACCTGCTTCTTTCCATAATAATTCCGCATTCGTTTAAAATTGCAATCAACAGGTTTTTCTCAAACGTATCCAATTCCGGATACCCTTTTATCGGAATAGCCACAACACCCATTACTCCCTGCATTCCTCTAACGGATATGTAATAATTATCAGCATTCGCAAGGGTATTTGTTGTAGCTCCGGCATGTTTATTGTTTTTTCTTACCCATTGAGCAACCGCTGTTTCCTCAACCGTAAGTTTCTCCAACATTTCCTTCTTATCTTTTGGTTCTACAGCGAAATCCAACTCATTATCTCCATTTGAAATGGCGTATAAAATAGGACGTCCCAAAAGGGCTTCCAACTGTTTTGCACCGATATTCAATATTTCTTCATCATCATGCCCCTGCTGTAATTTTTTGTTGCTGCTCATTAATATTTCCGTATAGTATGCCTTTTGCGAAGCCTGCCTTGCCTGCTTTTTAACTCTTGTTGCCAGAGTGCTTGATATAACGCTTGTAAGGAGCATTATTAAAAAAGTAATCGGATAGTCGGGATTTGCATCAAGCGTATATCTTGGTTCTGTGAAGAAATAATTAAATACTATAACGCTTAGCAGAGAAGATATAACGCCGCACAAATGTCCTCTGGTTACAATCGTTGTAATTAAAACACCGAGTATATAAACCATTATTATGTTCGCTTCTCTCATGCCGGCTGTGAAAAAAATAAAGCCGATAACCGTAGCAAGTATAATAAGTCCTATAGTTTTTAAAACATCTAAAGCGCTTATACCGTTTTTCTCACTGAAAAACAGTCTATATTTCTTTTTAAATGAAGGTTGTTTATCCGGTATAATATATATATCTATATTGTTTACCAGCTCCGTAAGCTTATCTATCATATTTTTGTTTCCAAACAATGCGCTTTGTTTATGGTTTGTCCGCCCCATAACTATTTTAGTTACACCACTGACTTTGGCATATTCAGCTATCTGTACAGCAGGCTCATCTCCGTAGACAGTGCTTATTTGCGCTCCAAGCTGTTCGGCAAGATGAAAATTCTCCTTCAGTCGTTTCAGGCTTTCGCCTTTTAATTCTTTTGCCTGAGACGTTTCGACATACAATGCGGTAAAACTGCTGTGAAAGGCCTCTGCCATTCTTGCGGCAGTACGTATTACCCTCGCATTAGAAGGGGCTCCTGAAAGGCATATAAGTATATGTTCTCCTGCTCTTGCAGTATTTTCAAGTCCCTCTTTCTGCGCTGTTCTGTTCAGTCTGTCAGCTGTACGTCTTAACGCTATTTCTCTCAACGCAGCAAGGTTGTCCTTTGTAAAAAAATTATTAAGAGCTCTTTTTGCCTGTCTTTCCTTATAAATTTTCCCCTCGTTTAGTCTTATTATAAGGTCGTCAGGTTCTATATCGACAACTTCTACTTGCGCTGCCGAATCAAAAACCTCATCGGGTATTCTTTCACTCACGGAAATCCCTGTAATTGATGCTACCAAATCATGTAAAGATTCCAAATGCTGAACATTAACAGTACTGTAAACATCTATTCCCGCGCGAAGTATTTCCTCAACATCCTGATATCTTTTTATATGTCTGCTTCCTGCGGCGTTTGTATGCGCCAATTCATCAACTAAAACCAGCTGAGGCTTTCTCTCCAAAACCTTATCTATGTCAAATTCTTTTAATACAACGCCTTTGTAATTGATTTGCTTGGCAGGAATTTCTTCAAGACCTTCCATCAATGCAAGTGTATCGGGACGGGAATGTTTTTCAATATATCCTACAACTACGTCTTTACCGTTATTTTTCGCAGTATGAGCTGCCTCCAGCATAGCGTATGTTTTTCCCACTCCGGCTGCATATCCGAAAAATATTTTCAGCTTTCCCATTGTATTCTCTTGTTGTTGTCTGTTTATCGATTCCAAAACCTCTTCGGATGTCGGTCTTCTTTCTTCCATTTCTACACCCTCTCAAAGGAAATTTATTTAAAATAATTATAAAATCAAAACATATGCATAAAAAATTTATAATAGGCAGGCTAAAATATATAATAGTCTGTCTTATTTATTATCCTACAATTTAGATAAAGAGAGGATTAATACATCTTAATTAAAATAAAGATAGTATAAAGATATTTAAAGAATATTTCAACTGTAAAAAATACCGTCCGGTTAAATTCTTCTGTCTATTTTATATTTAGTATTTGTAATTTAACTATGTTTCTAAATTTTTATAGCATGATATTTTTACAGTTAGGTTTACAGTTTAATGACATTTTCCTTCAAGATTTTCACCCCCTTCCAAAATTTGTCGAAAAAATTTTTCAAAAAATGGTTATATATTTGGGAACCACCTTTTTGTCGATTTTTAGAAACGAAAAAAGGCAGTGAGATTTGCCTATCTCACTGCCAGGAAAGCGTTTTTTTGACTTTCAAGCGCTATGTCATCTATAAAATTCGAATTTTTGGAACTTTGAAAATCGCCCTCAAAAACTGCTGGAAGCCTTGATTTTACTGTGTTTTAAGCCCATGTCATACTTTATTCCTCCTCGAGCTTCAAAACGCTCATAAACGCTGCCTGAGGCACAACAACATTTCCTATCTGTCTCATGCGCTTCTTTCCTTCTTTCTGCTTTTCAAGAAGCTTTCTCTTTCTGGAAATATCTCCTCCATAACATTTTGCGAGAACGTCTTTACGCATAGCGCTTACCGTCTCCCTTGCAACAATTTTCGCACCTATTGCAGCCTGAATCGGAATTTCAAAAAGCTGTCTTGGTATTTCCTTTTTAAGCTTTTCACAAATTTTTCTTCCTCTTTCAACAGCTACAGAAGAATGCACAATAAAGCTTAAAGCGTCGACAACCTCACGATTTACCAAAATATCAAGCTTTGTAAGAGTTGCCTCCTGGTAACCTATCAGACTGTAGTCAAATGACGCATAACCTCTGCTTCTCGACTTAAGAACATCAAAAAAGTCATATATTATCTCATTCAACGGTATATGGTATAGCAGAGTAACTCTGTTTTCGTCCATATATTCCATACTGATATACTCTCCTCGTCTCTGCTGGCATAATTCCATAATTGCGCCGACATAGTCTTTCGGGAGTATTATTTCGGCTCTTACTACAGGCTCTTCCATTTTTTCAATTCTTGCAGGGTCAGGCATATTGCTCGGATTTGAAAGTTCAATCATAGTTCCGTCCGTAAGATATACTTTATATATAACGCTTGGCGCTGTAGTAACGAGGTCAAGGTTAAATTCCCTTTCCAGTCTTTCCTGCACTATTTCCAAATGCAGAAGTCCTAAAAATCCACATCTGAAACCAAATCCTAGGGCAACTGACGTCTCAGGTTCAAAGAACAACGACGCATCGTTAAGCTGAAGTTTTTCAAGTGCTTCTCTTAAATCAGTATATTTTGCGCTATCTGCCGGGAAAACGCCGCAATATACCATAGGGTTTACCTTTTTATATCCGGGCAAAGCCTCTGCCGTAGGATTTTCCGAATCCGTAACAGTATCGCCTACGCGCGTATCGGCAACATTTTTAATGCTTGCCGTCATATAGCCTACGTCTCCCGCCTTTAATTCTTCGCATGGTATAAATCTTCCCGCTCCGAATACACCTACCTCAACAACGTCAAATTCCTTACCCGTTGCCATCATTTTAACCTTTGTTCCTTTTTTAATCGAACCGTCAAAAATTCTCATTATTACTATAACACCCTTATACTGGTCGTATATGGAGTCAAATATAAGCGCCTTAAGAGGAGCGTTTTCACCACCGGAAGCAGCCGGGGAGGGGAGAACCGCAGCCGTACAGTTTCCACGCAGA
>URLB01000003.1 GCA_900548595.1 uncultured Eubacteriales bacterium | reverse complement strand
TAGGAACGGCAAAATTTTTTACACTTCTACTACTTCTTTATCACACATCAGCAAAAAGCCCGGTTATATAACCGAGCTTACTTATGACTAAATTATTACACTATTAGTATATGCTATTTCTGTTTATTTGTAAATAGAAATAAATGGTTTTATATAGTTTAATATATAAACATTTAAACTCATACAATAAAAGCAAAAGATATATTTACCTTGTCGTTTTTCCCATAATTCCGAAAATATTAAACTTTCCTATCGTGTAAGCGTTTTTTCTCGATTGTCCTGAACACCACTCGACCAAGCATTTTTATTTTTTGTTTCGCTTTTTTATAATGGGGGTATAGCATATCATCTTATTTGCCTGTTATCTGCCTGTTACTTGCCTGTTATACTGTAAATACTAATCGTTGTTTTTTGTTGTAAATACGCCGTTTGTAGCCTGTGATTTGCCTGTTACTTTGCTTTTAAAATCCTTATATAGTACAATAATTACAGATGTAATATTAAGTGAATAGCCATAGTATAAGGAACGGAATTTAACTCCTATCCTTTGTAATATTTAACTGTAGAGGGGTGAATATATGAGCAATGAAGAATTAGCAATGCAAATTAAGCAAGGTAATAAAACGGCAGTATCAGAGTTATGGAAAGCAACAAAACCATTTATATATAAGTGCTGCTTTAGGTTTTACAACTCAAAGACGGAATTGTGTTTATCTGCCGGTATTACTGTTGATGATTTAATACAAGAGGCGTATTTTGCACTGCTGAAAGCCGTTGAAAGCTACGAACCATTAAAGGGATATAAACTATTAACTTATATGACATACCACCTACAAACGACATTTAATGAGCTTACAGGGGTACGCAGTAGCAAGAAAGAAACTCTTAATTATTCTACTAGCTTAAATACCCCTTTAGGCAATTCAGACGGAGAACTGGAACTATTGGAGACAATAGCTGATGACAGCACGGACATAGAGGATGCAGAAAAGCGAATATATAACACTGAATTACACAACGATTTAGACAAGGCTATGAGTAAGCTAACTCCGACTAATAAAGAAATATTAGAAAGTATTTATTATAAAGGGTATACAGTGAATGACATTGCCAAAAGCTATGATATAACAGAGCATAAAGCCAGATATGCAAAAGACGAAAGTCTAAGAGCGTTAAGGCGTGATAATAGGCTTAGAGAATACAAGGATGATATTATAAGTCGATGTAGTTACAGGTGGCACTATTCAACGTGGAAGTATAGCGGCTACAGTTCAACAGAGTATGCAGCATTGAAGTTGATTAACGCAAAATGATTGATATGTGTGTTATGTATACCCCCCCTCCTATTTTTTGGAGAAAAAAGGGAAAGCCCCTAGACCATACTACCCGACTTTTATTTACAATGTTTTTTAGAAATAGGTTTTAAACCTTAACATTTCTTAACAAATTATGGTAAACCTTAGTAAATATTAGTCTCCTGTTTTCCCCTGTTAGCAGGAATAAAAAAAAGAGGCTAACACGCCTCTTGAAGTGGTATAAAATAGCCTTTCTAATTCTCTAAAGGGTAAAAATAAGGGTCAAACTTGTTTTTTTGCAACAAAAAAGCTCTTAAACCCCAGTAAAATCAAGGTTTATAGCAAATGAGTGTGGATAATTTATTATTTTCCTGCCTGCTTAATAACTATTTAATCAAAAACAACCGTAAATACCGTTCCCTCTCCGGGTTTACTGTTCACTTCGATATGCGCATTGTGAAATGCCGCTCCATGCTTCACTATTGACAGTCCCAGTCCTGTTCCCCCTATTTTTCTAGAGTGGCTTTTATCGACTCTGTAAAACCTTTCAAATATTCTGGAGCACTGGTCTTTCGGTATACCTATTCCGGTGTCCGAAACTTTTATTATCGGCTTATTATCTTCTATTCCTACAAACACATTTACCTCGCCGCCGGTTTTATTATATTTTACGGCATTTTCACAAAGATTGTATATTATCTCATCTAATATATAATTTATTCCGTTTATAACTGTTTTTTCACCGCTGACGTTTATGGTTACGTCATTTTTGCTCGCTATCGTTTTCAGTCTGTTGGCAATACTTTTTGCCATTGCAAATATATCGACAGGTTCTTTCTGAGCGGTTATGGAATTTTCATCAAGCTGAGAAAGTTTTATTATATCGTTTACAAGATTTATAAGCCTACCGGACTCATCATGTATATTAGCGGCAAAGCCTGCCATATCCTCGGGTTTAACAATACCGTTCATCATTATTTCGGAAACTCCGAATATCGATGTCAGCGGCGTTCTCAGTTCATGGGAAACATTAGAAGTAAATTCTTTTCTTAAAGCCTCCCTTTGTTCTCTCTCCGTAACGTCCATTATAAGTATGACGGCTCCGTTTACATCGTCATTTTCAAATACAGGGTTTGCCAGAAGCTGATATATTCTTCCGTCATGCTCCATCATAAGTTCACTGTGATTTCCCGCAAGAGCCGAACTTATTCCCTCTCTGAACCTTTCCGAACGTTCAAGAGTAAAAACGCTCTCTCCTATTTCAGCATTGTTTTTCCCAAGTAACTTGAGCGCTCCGTTATTAAACGATAGTATTCCCGTTCCTTTATCGATTATTATAAGTCCCTCGGACATATTCGAGGTTATCGTCATAAATGCCTCTTCATTTTTTCTCAGCGCTTTCATCTGCCTGTCTATAAGAAGGTTCTGTTTGCTTATCTTTTTTAAAAGAGGTGATATTTCGGGATAATCTTCGTCAATATCAGGGTGATCCAAGTCAATATCATTTATGGGCTTAACTATTTTTGTTGACAACTTTGCGGCCAGAAATACCGACAAAATTATGATAAGAACAGAAACAAATAAAACCGGCTGAACCATAGCCATTATAAGAGACCATATAGAATATTGCGAACTTGACACTCGTATTACGGTTCCGTCGTTCATCAGCTCCGCATAATATACGTTCCTTTCCGCAAATGTTCTGGAATATCTCTGGCTTGATCCGCTTCCGTATTCAAACGCCTCTTCTACCTCTTCTCTTTCTTTGTGATTTTCGAGAGAAGCTGCGTCTGCGTCCGTATCATATAAAACTTTTCCGTCACTGTCTATCCATGTAATTCTTCCTTCGGTTTCCAGACTGTCAAAGTATTTCTCACCGTAAAGCTCTACTCCCTGTTCAACCAGAGTAGCCTCTATTTTCAATTCGTTTAAAAGGCTTTTATTAAAATAGTCATATAAAATACCCATTATAAATACTATGCAGGTAAGCCCGGTTACAATGGAAGCAAATATAATACTGCGCAGTATTCTTTTTGTCATGGTTTATCCTCCTATTTTATATCCTATGCCCCTTACCGTTTCTATAAGAGCTCCGCACTCGCCAAGCTTTGTTCTCAATGTACGGATGTGAACGTCAACTGTTCTGTTCTCACCGTCAAACTCAAATCCCCATATTCTTTGTAATATCTGATCTCTGTTAAATACAGTTCCCTTGTTGGATATTAACAGGCACAGAAGTTCAAATTCCTTATACGTCAAAACTACTTCTTTTCCGTTTGCCTTTACAATATGCTTTGATGGGCATACATATAATCCATCCGCTGTATATTCATCGTTTTTACCGTTAGCCGCCGTTCTTCTCATGAGAGCCTTTATCCTGGAAATCAGCTCCATCATGCCGAAAGGCTTTGCAACATAATCGTCGGCGCCTGTATCAAGTCCGATAACTTTGTCATATTCTGTATCCTTTGCCGTCAGCATTATAACAGGTACGTTTTTTATATCGCTTCTGTTCCTTATTTTCTTTAAAACCTCAAGCCCGTCCTCCTCAGGCAGCATAACGTCCAGTATTACAAGAGCGGGTACACTTTCGTCAACGCCTTTCCAAAAATCCGACGGTTTTTCAAAGCCTCTGGACTCCAGTCCGGAGTTATTAAGAGCATATTCCACAAAATTTCGTATGCTTTCATCATCTTCGAGCAAATATATCATTATATTTCCCCTCCTGTTTGACATTTATATAAGCGGCTGGTCGTTTATAATCAGTTTAAACTGAAGTCCCAACCTTTCAGCTGCCTTTCGGCACAGTATCATTCGTCCTAAAAATATTTCAAAATAATCCATTACCGAACCGTATTCCGTATCAATAGCCAGCCTCAATGTTATATTCTTTTTATCATCGCTTATTGTAAGCCTGCTTTGTGTAACTGAATAATTGACTCTGTCGTGTATATCAAAGGTTGAAATGTCCGTATTTCTTACCCTTGAGCGTCTTACGTCGGATTTGTCGGCAAGTATAAGCGCAGCAGCCACTGCGTTTACAGGAACTCCGTTTCCCTCGTCATGGTTTCCTATGGCTGTTGTTACGGCTGCTATATCTTCCGCTTCCATATCCATATTTGTAAGCAGACGAAATGCCATGACCGCTCCGCTCTGAGAATGATCCACACGGTTGACCAGGTTGCCAATGTCATGAAGATACGCCGAAATTTTTACTATCTCGATATCATGTTCGTCATATCCCATGGTCTTAAGTATATATTCCGCCGTATGAGCCACGTTTACAACATGAGCAAAAGAATGCTCCGTATATCCCAACGCCCTTAATGACTCGTCTGCTTTTTGTATATATGTATTTATCGCCTTATTTTTTTTAACTTCTTCATACGATACCAATATACCTCACCTCAATTATTCTTGCTTCTTTGTCCTGTTATGGAGTATTCAACCCATTCGGCTATGTTAGTCGCATGGTCGCCTATACGCTCCAGATATTTTGCTATCATAAGCACATCTATGGAATATTCTCCCATACTGCTGTCATTGGATATCATCTCTATTACTTCTTTTTTCATAGTTGTAAACCACTCATCGACAACATCGTCATAGGCTATTACTTTTCTTGCCAATTCAAGGTCTTTTTTTACAAATGAATCAACGCTGTCAGTAACCATTTTCACGGTTTCCCTTGCCATTTTTTTAATGTCCTCATTTATGGAATGTTCGCTGTTTATTATAAAACGTGCGATTTCCGCTATATCGGAAGCCTGATCTCCGACGCGTTCCATATCCGTTATCATCTTAAGGGCGGAAGAAATAACTCTCAAATCGGTGGCAACCGGCTGCTGCTGAAGCAAAAGTTTCATGCAAAGTCGTTCTATATCATTTTCAGCCTGGTCTATTTCGCTGTCAACCTCAAAAACCTTTCCGAGCATTTCCGTATTATTTTTTTCCAAAGCGCACATTGCGGTTGTAACCGCTTCCTCGCAAAGCGCTCCCATTTTTATAAGTTCTATATGCAGTCTTTCAAGCTGCTCGTCGAATTTGTTTCTCATTAACCGAACCTCCCTGTTATATAATCTTCAGTTCTCTTATCCTTAGGCATAGAAAACAGCGTTTCAGTATCATTTACCTCTATCACTTCTCCTAATAGGAAAAATGCGGTCTTATCGGAAACTCTGGCTGCCTGCTGCATATTATGTGTTACCATAACTATAGTATACTTACTTTTAAGTTCCATAGCAAGGTCTTCTATCTTCGATGTGGATATAGGGTCAAGAGCACTTGTAGCCTCATCCATAAGCAGGACTTCCGGTTCTACTGCCAATGCTCTTGCTATGCATAGTCTCTGTTGCTGTCCACCGCTCATATCAAGAGCGCTTTTTTTCAATCTGTCTTTAACATCATCCCATAGAGCCGCATCTCTTAAAGATTTCTCTACTATTTCATCAAGCTTTACTTTTGAACGTATTCCATGTGTTCTTGGTCCGTAGGCTATATTATCGTATATACTCATCGGGAACGGATTGGGTTTCTGAAAAACCATTCCTACCCTCTTTCTAAGCATATTTACGTCCATACCTTTATATATATCTTCACCGTCAAGAAGTATTTCTCCGTTTATTTTACATCCTTCTATAAGGTCGTTCATTCTGTTAAGAGTTCTCAGCACCGTAGACTTTCCGCAACCGGACGGACCGATGAATGCGGTTATCTCATTAGGAGCAATATCGAGATTTATGCCTTTTATTGCTTTAAAATCGCCGTAATACAGCTCCATATTTTTTATTTCCATTTTATTACTCATATTTGTCCTCCATCATTTCTTGGTAAGTTTCTTTGCAAAGAAACTTGATAAAGCGTTTATGCCTATTACCATCACAAGCAGTATAACAGCTGTCGCATAAGCCTGTTCGGTATAAAGACCTTCCGAAAGCAGGCAGTACATATGAACCGCCAGCGTTCTTGTTGATGAAAAAATGTTTTCCGGCACGGCGGCAGTTGTTCCAGCCGTAAATATAAGCGCGGCAGTTTCGCCTACTATTCTTCCTATGGCAAGTATTATTCCCGAAAGTATACCGGGCATTGCCGATGGAATTACTATTTTGAATATAGTTCTTAATTTTCCTGCTCCCAGTCCAAAGCTTCCCTCTCTGAAAGAATCCGGAACCGAAAGTATTGCTTCCTCGGTAGTTCTCATGATAACAGGCAAAACCATAATCGCAAGTGTAATCGAACCGGCGAGAAACGAATACTCCCATTTAAGAGCTATAACGAACGCAAGAAATCCGAACAATCCATAAACAATTGATGGTATACCCGAAAGAGTCTCAACTGTGATTCTTATAAGTTTTACAAGTTTTGAACCTCTTTTTGCATATTCAGCTAAATACACAGCCGAAAATACTCCAACCGGTACTGCCATAAGAAGAGTAAAACCCGTCATAAGCAGTGTATTTATAATAGCAGGCATCATGGATACATTCTTAGAATTATATTCCCATGCAAACAATTCCGGTGTTATATTCGGTATTCCTTTTATCAATATGTAAGCAACTATGAAAATCATTACACCGACTGTTATTATAGCGGCCAGCATTATAAGAAGAAAAGCTATGAAGGAACCCGGATGATGTAAATAATCTTTTAACTTCTGCTGCATTATCCGTTCCTCCTTTTAACAAGCGAAAAGCATACGTTTATAATAAGTATAAATACGAACAGAACAACCGCCGTAGCTATAAGTGCATCTCTATGAAGATCTGCTGCATAGGCCATTTCCATTACAATGTTTGCTGTCAGTGTTCTTACTCCGCTCAATATGCTATTAGGCAACGCTGCCTGATTTCCCGCAACCATTATTACAGCCATCGTTTCGCCTATAGCACGTCCGACACCCAGTATAACACCGCTCATAACTCCTGATTTAGCCGCAACCATAACAGACTTAAATATTGTCCTTTCCTTAGTTGCGCCCAAAGCCAGCGAACCTTCAAAATACGATTCCTGCACTGCTCTCAATGACGATTCTGTTACCTCTATAATTGTCGGCAATATCATTATTCCAAGTAATAATGCCGCTGTAAGAATCCCCTTACCATTTGTAGTAAATATTTTTTGCATAATAGGCACTATAACCACCAAGCCGAAAAAACCATATACTATTGACGGTATACCAGCAAGAAGTCCTACTGCAGGCTTTAAAACCGAATATAACTTTTTAGGGCAGTAGTAAGTCATAAATATCGCACACAATATGCCTACAGGCACCCCGAATATTATTGCTCCGGCAGTTACATATATGCTTCCGACTATCATTGGGAATATTCCAAACAAATTCTGTCCCGGACGCCACTCGGTTCCGAGCAAAAACTCTCCGACTCCGATTTCTTTTATAGCCGGAAATCCATTCATAAACATAAACAGACATATTGCAGCAACAGCTATTATTGAAACGCAAGCACAGAGTAGGAATACTATTTTCATTATTATTTCTCTTGCTCTCATAAAAACCTCCAGATTTTTTATGTTTCAAAAATCCTTATACTTACAAATTAAACCGCCGGCATTTGGCGGGCGGTTTAATTTTAATCTTAAGAATATATTTTCAGCTTATTTTATTTCCGACCAGTCTGTTATTTCTCCAAGATAAATATTCTTTATCTGGTCTGATGTAAGATCATCTAATGTATTATCGTTATTTACAACAACTGCGATACCATCGCTTGCAATCTGTGTACTTACAAGTTCTGCTTTTTCACTGTCTTTAAGAGCACGTGAAGCCATTCCGAAATCGCATACACCTTCAATTGCCGATGTAATGCCTGCGCCTGATCCTGTCTGCTGAATTTCTACAGCAACTTCAGGGTTTATTGCTTTATAAGCTTCTGCTAAAGATTCCATAACAGGTGAAATTGATGTTGAACCGTCAAGAACAATCTTTCCTGTCATTCCGCTTCCGGTATAAGCTTCACCTTCTTCAACGCTGATATATCCTTCTTCTGTGATAATTTTCTGTCCGTCAGCGCTCATTATAAATGAAAGGAAGTCCTGCGCAACATCAGAGAGCGAACCATCTTTATAAGCTAAAAGGAAAGGTCTTGCAACAGTATATGTACCTGCTTTTACATTGTCAGGTGTAGCTTCTGCACCGTCAACTTTAACCGCTTTTACATCATCTGAGAGAGAACCGAGTGAAACATATCCGATTGCTGAAGGGTTTCCTGCCACTGTTGTAAGCATAACAGATGTTGAGTTTGTAATTTCGGCATTTAATGTTGTAATATCATTGTCGTCTTCGTCAACAACTCCCATAAGCTCAACAAAAGCTCCTCTTGTTCCTGAGCCTTCCTCACGAGCTACTACAGAAATAGGACCCGACATTTCAGTTGTCTGTTCTGTTCCTTCTGCAGTTGCTTCTCCTTCTTCACTGTTTCCCGATGAGCAAGCTGCTACAGAAAGCATCATAACCGAAGTCATTAATAAAGCAAAAATTTTCTTTTTCATTTTTTAGATACTCCTTTAAATTAAAAATGTAATTATTTTCTTTTTATCCCTCATTTAAGGTACGGGTACAGTATATAAAGAATAAGTTAAATCTCCAACCGCACAAATGTTAAATGTATGTTAAACAAGCCTAAATATCTGTTTTTTTCAAGAAACATTATAAGTTTTTACTGTTATTAATTATTTTTGTCCATATCTTAAGTTCTTTATACTATACCCATAAGCAGCCTTTTAACATTTCTAATTCTTCTTGATAAATATCTCCAATACAAAAAATACCGAAAACGTCAAATGACGTTTTCGGTATCCTACCGTAATACGTAAATACAGTTTTAAACTACAGTATCCGTGCCGTACACGGAAAATTTTTGCATAACATTCCTGTCCGCCGTATCAGCTGAACATGACAATTTAAACTATTGTCTTTGACTTGGAGCCATCTGTTTATATAAGTATCAACCGAACTGTATATTCAGTTTAATGCATATATATGGTGGTTAACTAGTTACAAATTGTTGGGTAATGTTGAGTTGAGTGTAATCAGCGGAAATCAAAATATTTTCAGGCAAAGCAACCGTAATAGAATGATATTCAAAAAAGAGTTGTTATAAATTCCTTTATATGCTTCATTATTGAAAATTATATTTTTCCTAAAAGAGGATTTCTTTTCATAGAAGAACTTAAACAGACGCTTTTTATAGTCTCAGTCATATTACAGCGCCTACCTAAAAATAAATGCTCAGCCTTGACAGTCTTTAGACAGGTCATATTAAACGAACCATTCATTTTTTCCCCTTCCAGCAAAACTAAAATAAATTAGTATGCGTTAGTCATACCAAAGCAAAAGCTTTCGGTGCAACTGGCTGCCAACCTGGGTGCGGTAAGGCCCTGTAGCTTTGCGTCGCCGGCTTTCGCCGGTTTTGCCCATTTGTCATTATCGATAAGACATATCTAGTTTAAGCCATATTATACAGTTTGTCAAACTCATTCCATAATTTTCTATATTTTATTATTATTTCCGTCAAAATACGTCTTTTAAGACATAATAATGACAGTTTATATTAAAAAGCATGGTAAAAATATGGTAATTTATATATACCGTTTATAGAACATTAAATAATCAGTTGGCAATCATAATCATATTTGGCAGTATATAAATTTTAAAAACGCAACATATTTTTCTTTTATTTTTATTATCAGGTAAAAATTTATGTTTTTTTTCTTGATAACGTCATGAAATATTAAGTCCAGATTCTATATTTTTATTTTTTTAATCAGATAACTTCTGTTGTAATACAAACAGATATTGTTTTTTAAGCAATATATATTTAATAAAAATTCTGCTTTACTTCATTTATTTAAAACTATTTTTATATTTTTTCTTAATTACCAATGAATACACTGCTATAAACGCGATATTTTCTATCACAACTCCGGCAATCGAAACCCAAATCCATTCAGAACGTCCCGTGAGCAAAGGAATACCAAACAGAACCCATATAATACCATGCACAATATAGAGTTTAGACATCGCATGATTATATTTTCGTATATCCTTCACCTCAAACATTTTCTTAGTTTCCCAGAAACCGATTGCTTTTTTCAAAAACCATATGTATATAGCCAACCCAATATATATAATGCCCCAAATACATAAAATGATAAAAAGAATATGCTATCTTTCACTCATATATCTCTCCATTCTGATTTATCTTACTTTTCCATAAATACATAAATCGTAAATGTTATTGTTTTTAATAACCGCTTTTTTCATTATACCTTCTAATATAAAATTATTATTCTCCAGCGCCTTTCTTGACGCAATATTCGGCTCGTATACCAATCCTGTAATGCGAATAATATCTAATTTTTCGAAAGGAATTTCACAAATTTGTCTAGCAGCTTCTGTCATGATTCCCTTTGAATACACTTCTAGTAATAAATAATATCCGATTTCCGAATTTTTTCGATATACATCTTCCTTTTGTTCAACCGATATTGCACCTACAATTTTTCCATCAACTGTAATGTCCCGAAATACGCCTTTTTTGTCATCATTTTCTTTTACCATATTTAACCACCATTAGGCAGAATTATTTGTATATGGATTGGGCAGCCTATCTGATAAATAATTTCTATCTATCGAGTTTCACATTTTGATAAGAGATTATTTATGTTCAAAACACCATTTTCTTCACTCAATATTCATTTCTATCGTCAGATTTAAAAATTCAAAGTTATTTAATACCATTATAGCATACGCTTTATTTTTATAGTTAGCAAAAATAGCACTCATAGATAATCTATGAGTGCTATTTATATTATTATGCCTTTATTTCCATGTTATCCGTCATAAGCAAAGAAAACGTTGTATCACAACAAGTGAATATGCGCTGTCAAGTATATTCATTTTTTGACTGACTGCATCTTCAAACGATGACTCTTCAGTCTTTATTTTGTGATGACGTAAGCGATAGTCTAAGTATAAATCGCGTTTCTTTTTTTATGTATTTTTGAAAATGATTATTCGACATCCTGAAGGGCATCATAACCTTCTTCTCCGGTACGAACTTTTACGACGTTTTCAACATCGTAGACAAATATTTTACCATCGCCAATGTGTCCGGTATAAAGAACTCTTTTCGCTGTATCAATTACTCTGCGCACAGGTACTTTGCTGACTACAATATCAACCTGAATCTTAGGAAGCAAATTAGCCTCAACCTGAATGCCACGATAATATTCCGGTTTACCTTTCTGTACGCCGCAGCCTAAAACATGCGAAACAGTCATGCCCGTTATTCCTATATCCATCATTGCGGCTTTCAGCGCCTCAAATCTGGACTCCTTACAAATAATCTCAATCTTTGTAAATTTGGGCATTTCATCATCAAAAATAGGCATTTTCTTTACGGTTACCGCCTCAGCCATAGCGACATCGCCTGTTACCTGAACCGGAGCTTTTGCATCAGCATCGGATACCGTAGTATCCGGAAGCATTGCAAATCCTGCATAGGCAGTAAGTAAACCATGTTCGGAAACATCAAGACCTGCAAGTTCGTCTTCCTTGTCTGCACGAAGACCGATTGTGTGCTTTATGGCAAGGAATACGATTGTAATTACGATTGCGACATAAGCGGCAACCGAGATAACTCCCAGGCACTGTACTCCAAGAAAATGAAAACCTCCGCCGTAGAATAAGCCTTTTTCTGTTGTAACTCCAGTAGCAAAGAAACCGGTAAGTAGCGTACCTAACGCACCGCATACACAATGAACCGATATAGCGCCGACAGGGTCATCGATTTTTGCAACCTTGTCAAAAAACTCAACTGCAAATACAACAACCACGCCGCAAATAACACCGATAATAGCAGCGCCGAGAGAGCTTACGGCATCGCATCCTGCGGTAATACCGACAAGACCGGCAAGCGCTGCATTGTAGGTCATGGAAACATCTGGTTTTTTGTAACGTATCCAAGTTACAATCAAGGTAGCGCAGCAAGCAACGGAAGCCGATAAATTGGTATTGAAAAACACACGACCGGCAGTTTCCATCAAGGAGTCACTGTCCATGCCAACGGTTGATGCACCGTTGAAACCAAACCAGCAGAACCAAAGGATAAATGCGCCAAGGGCGGCAAAAGTTATATTGTGTCCGAGTATTGCATGGGGTTTACCGTTTTTGTCATACTTACCGATACGCGGACCGAGAATAGCCGCACCGATCATTGCACATATGCCGCCGACCATATGTACAGCTGTAGAACCGGCAAAGTCGTGAAATCCGAGTTGACTGAGCCAACCGCCTCCCCAAATCCAATGACCTGAAATCGGATAAATAATCAGCGAAATTGCAGCCGAATAAATACAATAAGCGCTAAATTTCGTCCTTTCAGCCATAGCGCCTGAAACAATAGTTGCTGAGGTTGCACAGAAAACAGTCTGAAATACTGCAAATGCCCAAAGCGGAACACCTTCAGGTAAAATATGACTGTAATCTCCCATAATAAGAGGATCAATAGTTCCGAACAAAGCAGTACCGCTTCCGAACATCAACCCGAAGCCAACCAACCAAAAAGCCGGCGTTCCGATACAAAAATCCATAAGGTTTTTCATCAGGATGTTACCGGTATTTTTCGCCCTTGTAAAACCCGCTTCACAAAGTGAGAAACCCGCCTGCATAAAAAACACAAGTGCCGCACCGATAAGTACCCAAATAGTATTAACCGGACTATAAATCATAAAAAATCATCTCCATTCTTTATTCCACGCCAAACAGCAGATCGGCGTATGTCGGGAAAGGCCAATAGCTCTTTGCCGTAAGAGTTTCCGCTTCATCACATGCAAGTCTAAGCTGACTCATAAGATTAAGGACTGAGTCGCGAATCATAACAGATTCAGCGCCTATGTCTTCCGCTTTATCAAGAGATAGAACCGAATTTTCAAGTTCGTCTGCCTTTGTAGCAATACGTTCAGTCAGAGCAGAGAGTTTTCTGACAATATCGGTCTCGTAACCGCATGCAAGCGCGCAGTCGATAGCCTTCTTTGCGGCAGCCGCCGTGGCAATATCAGCAGAATACGCTTCAATGGCAGGTGCAATCTGCGTCTTTGCCATATCTACCATTGTGTTTGCTTCAATAATAATTGCCTTACAATAGTTATCAAGCATAATCTCATATCTGGATTTCAACTCAGCCTCGGTGTAAACTCCATGTGATGTAAGCATCTCCACATTCTTTTTATCAAGCAGATGAGGCATACAGTCTGCGGTAGTACGATAGTTGAGAAGGCCTCGTTCTTCAGTTGCCTCCCTGATCCAACTTTCGTCATAGCCGTTACCATTGAAGATAATGTGCTTATGATCCTTAATTGTCTTTTTAATCATCTCATGCAGTGCAGTCTCAAAATCGGCTACACCCTCTAAGCGGTCAGCATAAACTTTAAGGGCTTCTGCAACCGCGCTGTTCAGCATAATGTTTGCACAAGCGATGCTGTTTGAAGAACCAAGCATACGAAACTCAAACTTATTGCCGGTAAAAGCAAAGGGAGAGGTTCTGTTGCGGTCGGTTGTATCTCGGTTAAATTTGGGTAAAACGTCAACCCCGAGCTTCATCTGCGTCTTTTCAGCTCCTTGATAAGGAGTATCTGTCTCAATCGCCTCAAGAACACCGTTCAATTCATCACCGAGAAAAATAGATACAACGGCAGGCGGTGCTTCATTGGCGCCGAGACGATGATCATTACCGGCAGTTGCAACCGAAATGCGGAGAAGATCCTGATAATCGTCTACCGCCTTGATAACCGCACACAAAAACAACAAAAACTGTGCGTTTTCATATGGTGTGGCACCTGGGGAAAGCAGGTTTTGTCCGGAATCGGTAGAAATTGACCAGTTGTTATGCTTACCGCTGCCGTTTACTCCCGCAAAAGGCTTTTCGTGTAGCAGACAAACCATGCCGTGCTTCGCAGCGACCTTCTGCATAATCTCCATAGTAAGCTGGTTGTGGTCAGTCGCAATATTGGTAGTTGTATAGATAGGCGCCAACTCATGCTGAGCAGGAGCAACTTCGTTATGTTCCGTCTTTGCCAGGATACCTACCTTCCAGAGTTCATCATTAAGTTCTTCCATAAATGCGGCAACTTGCGGTTTGATAACGCCAAAATAATGATCATCCATTTCCTGTCCCTTGGGCGGCTTTGCGCCAAACAGGGTTCTACCTGTAAAGCGAAGATCCGGACGTTTTTCGTACATTTCCCTAGTAATAAGGAAGTATTCCTGCTCAGGACCGACAGAGCTGGTAACTCGCTTTACACTGTCATTGCCGAACAGTCTGAGTATACGAATAGCCTGCTTGTTAAGTGCTTCCATAGAACGAAGCAATGGAGTTTTCTTGTCAAGAGCATGTCCATCATATGAACAGAAAGCAGTAGGAATACACAATGTTTTACCCTTGATAAATGCATAAGAGCTAGGATCCCATGCAGTATATCCTCTCGCCTCAAATGTGGCGCGAAGACCGCCGCTTGGAAAAGAAGATGCGTCCGGCTCACCTTTAATAAGTTCTTTACCCGAAAATTCCATAATTATACCGCCATCCGGTGACGGAGTAATAAAACTATCGTGCTTCTCTGCGGTGATACCCGTTAACGGTTGAAACCAATGGGTATAGTGTGTTGCTCCTTTTGAAACCGCCCAGTCCTTCATAGCATTGGCAACGGCATTGGCAACGCCGACATCCAATTCTGTACCTTCATCAATAGTCTTTTTCAAAGAGCTATATACCTTATCCGACAAAGTCGCTTTCATTACCCTGTCATCAAAGACCAAACTTCCAAAATAATCTTTTACTGTACTCATAATTTAGTCTCCTTTGCTAATTTAACTAAAAAGATAAAGGCACCTTTAATGCTGGGGGAACATTAAAGACGCCTTTGCCTTTATAATATGAAATTGTTATTGTATAAGATAACGCCATGTATGTTCATGACATCTACGACTTTTTTAAAGTCTGTGATATTATGTAGGCAATGAATCGTTCTTCAACTTTCGGATTATCTTTGCCGCAGACGGGAATATCGGTAAAACTGTTCTTAGAGAACTTCTCACATCCATAAAACCTAATAGTACTTAGGTTAACCGATTGATGAAATCCGAGTCTGCCCTTATAGGAACCGATTATGCTGTTGAATTGAACACGGTATCCTATATTGGCATAAACCCGGCCCTTATCATCAATTCAAGTTACTTAAACCCTGTATGTCTTTCCGAATCAACCTACATTTCAATCAGACTGTATCTCGAAACACTTGCTTGTTCTTAGGAATTACAGTACAGAGTGAATCGAGAAATTCTTTGACATTCTGATAAAACACTCTTCATCATGATTTTCTTTAACTGCTTGTTCAATTACTTCATCTGCATATGACATATATCTTCCTCCTTTATGAAAAAAGAAAAGACGCCTTCAACAGCAGAAAAAACTGCAACATTAAAGACGTCATTGCCTTCTCCATGTTAATTTTGTTTTGGGCTATAAAAAACAAAACGGCGCCTTTGAGAACCAATACTCAAAGACGCCTTTGCCTTTCATGTAGTGGATTATAATCCCACACAAACTGTTTGTCAACTCTTTTTTTTATTTTTTCAGCTTTCTTTTTGACTTCTCGAAATGTTCAAAAATCAACCGTTTTTCCTTGACAAAGTATGTTCTCATGAGTACAATTATGAAAAATGAGCAAAGGCGTTTATTTTAGTACAGACAAATATCTGTGCTGAAATGAGCGCCTTTGCTTTATTCTATCCCGAAAGGAAAAGAGCGCTATGAAAGTAGAAGATCAATCAAGAATCACTAATGTAGAAGGTCAAGTAAGAATCCCATCCGGCTGCGCAATCGCCGCTGTTATTTCCAAAGAAGGAAAAAGAATGTCAGGTGAGATGATTACAAACGCTATGAAGCCGATGCACGACCGTTCCAACGGACTTGGCGGTGGTTTCGCAGGTTACGGCATCTATCCTGAATATAAGGAATTTTATGCATTACATATGTTTTTTAACTCTCGTGCAACGAGAAAAGAATGCGAAGTATTTTTAAAAGAACGTTTTGAGATAATAAAAAGTGAGATTATTCCAACACGCACCATTCCAACAATTACAGACGAACCAATTATCTGGAGATATTTTGTTGCTCCTCTAAAATCATTGCTTTCTTCAATGCAGCTTGACGAAAAAGAGTTCGTGTCTCGCATGGTTATGAAAATCAATACCGAAATGAAAGGTGCCTATGTTTTTTCCAGCGGTAAAAATATGGGTACGTTCAAGGCTGTCGGATATCCCGAAGATGTTGGTGTCTTTTATAAATTAGAAGAATACGAGGGTTATTCCTGGACAGCACACGGTCGTTATCCTACCAACACTCCCGGCTGGTGGGGCGGTGCTCACCCATTCACTCTGCTTGACTGGTCCATTGTCCACAATGGAGAGATTTCGTCATACGATGCAAACAGACGCTTTATTGAGATGTTCGGATATAAATGCACATTGCAAACCGATACCGAGGTCATTACCTATATTATGGACTATCTTATCCGTGTTCAGGGACTGACGCTTAGTGAAGCGGCAAGCGTTGTTGCCGCACCATTTTGGACTACTATCGCCGGCAAAACTGATTTGGAAGATAAAAATAAACATACCTTCCTACGTACTGTATTTCCGAGTTTACTAATTACAGGACCGTTTTCTATTGTTCTCGGTTTTAACGGCGGACTGATGGCTTTAAATGATCGGCTAAAACTCCGCTCTATGGTTGTCGGCGAGAAAGACGATAAAGTATATATTGCCAGTGAAGAAGCTGCAATACGGACAATGGAACCGAATGTCAAAAATATTTGGGCTCCTGCCGGTGGTGAGCCGGTAATTATTAAGGTAAAGGACGGTGCATATTAAAATGAGTGTAGAATTTATATATCCGGAATTTGAAGTAATCAGAAATACAGATCGCTGCATCTCCTGTCGTGTATGCGAAAAGCAATGTGCGAATGAGGTACATACCTTCAACGATATTAAAGGCGTTATGATTGCCGATGAAACAAAATGCGTTAACTGCCAACGCTGCGTATCTCTCTGTCCAACAAGAGCATTAAAAATCGTAAAAAGCGATTGTGTTCTTCGTGAAAACGCCAACTGGCAGAGCGATACTATTAAGGAAATCTACAAACAGGCAAACAGCGGCGGCGTTCTGCTTTCTTCCATGGGAAATCCTAATCCGTTACCGATATATTGGGATAAAATTCTCATCAACGCTTCACAGGTAACCAATCCGCCAATCGACCCTCTCCGTGAACCGATGGAAACTCGTGTTTTTCTCGGTAAAAAACCGAAAAAAATCGAACATGATGAGAACGGTAAAATCAAGTGCGACTTATCTCCGCAGATTGAACTGTCTATGCCGATAATGTTTTCGGCAATGAGTTACGGTTCTATCAGCTATAACGCTCATGCTTCCCTTGCCCGCGCAGCAACTCAGCTAGGAATTCTTTACAATACCGGTGAAGGCGGATTACATGAGGATTTCTACGTCTATGGAGAAAACACAATCGTTCAGGTAGCAAGCGGTCGTTTCGGTGTTCACGAGGATTACCTCAAAGCAGGCGCCGCCATTGAAATTAAAATGGGACAAGGCGCAAAACCCGGTATAGGCGGACATCTGCCCGGTGCAAAAATTGTCGGAGATGTTTCCCGTACCCGTATGATTCCCGAAGGCTCGGATGCCATTTCTCCTGCACCTCACCATGACATTTATTCGATTGAAGACCTGCGTCAGCTCGTTTTCTCGTTGAAAGAGGCTACCGAATACAAAAAACCAGTTATCGTAAAAGTTGCCGCCGTTCACAACATTGCGGCAATCGCCAGTGGTATTGCCAGAAGTGGCGCAGATATTATTGCAATCGACGGCTTCCGCGGCGGCACAGGCGCAGCCCCTACCAGAATTCGTGATAATGTCGGTATTCCAATCGAACTTGCACTTGCCGCAGTAGATCAGAGACTTCGTGATGAAGGAATCCGTAATAAAGTTTCTCTCGTTGTAGGCGGCAGTATTAGAAGCGCGGCTGATGTTGTAAAAGCTATTGCTCTAGGTGCTGATGCCTGCTATATCGCAACAGCAGCTTTGCTGGCTCTCGGCTGTCATCTTTGCCGTACCTGTCAGAGCGGTAAATGCAACTGGGGCATTGCCACACAGCGTCCCGAGCTAGTAAAGCGTCTGAATCCCGATATCGGCAGTATGCGTCTTATCAATCTGATGAATGCTTGGAATCATGAAATCAAGGAACTGATGGGCGGCATGGGTATCAACTCAATTGAGGCTCTTAAGGGCAATCGTCTGATGCTTCGCGGCATCGGACTTACAGACAAAGAACTTGAAATACTCGGAATTTCTCATGCGGGAGAGTAATAAGAAATGAAACGACTTTTTACAAAAGACGAAAAATTTAAAGATTTCATATTTATCGGAAGCAATGAATGTATCGGATTCTATATATCATTGCTGCCTGAGTAAATGCCGCTTAATACAATCAGCCCTGATCTGATGAAAAAGCAAGCGACATATTTTGTTTCTTTCCGAAAATCACAGAAATAAATTTGGAGGTGTGGTATAATATTATGTTAATAAACGCAAATAGGCTTGACTACAAAGCACTAAATGATAACATCCGCAAAGTTCAGGGGAACTGCACCATAACCAACTGTTGCGGTCAACGTTTTATCGCAGTGGGTATGTCAAATAAAGAAATTACTATTGACGGTGTCCCCGGAAACGCACTCGGCGCATATCTAAACGGCGCCACCATTATCGTCAATGCAAATGCTCAGGACGCTGTCGGCGACACTATGAACGAAGGTAAAATAGTTATTCACGGAAATATAGGTGATGCCGCAGGATATGCAATGAGAGGAGGTAAAATCTTCGTTAAGGGAAATGCCGGATACCGTGCCGGCATTCATATGAAAGCTTATAAAGATAAAGCGCCTTTAATGGTAATCGGCGGAACTGCGGGAAGTTTCTTAGGAGAATATCAGGCAGGAGGCGTTATTGTTGTTCTTGGTCTCGAATCTGAAAACAAGAAAATCGTCGGCTTTTTTCCATGCACCGGAATGCATGGTGGTAAAATGTTTCTAAGAAGCAACTGTGAGGATGTGGAGTTTCCAAGTCAGGTTACCGCCTGTCCTGCCGATGAAGAGGATATGAAGGAGCTTAAAAAGTATGTTTCCGAATATTGCGTTTTATTCGGTTACGATATAAACGAAATATTAGCGTCTCCGTTTACCGTCATTACTCCAAACAGTAAAAACCCATACAAGCAAATGTATGTAGCCAATTAAATTGATTTCTCGAAGAAAGAGGTGAAGATATTATGAAGTATTCAAGGGAAGAGGTAATGCAGTATGTCCAAGAGGAGGATGTAAAATTTATTCGTCTTGCCTTTTGCGATGTGTTTGGAAAACAAAAGAATATATCTATTTTGCCCGAGGAACTTCCTCGTGCCTTTGAATACGGAATCGCTTTTGACGCTTCCGCAATCGCAGGTTTTGGCGACGAATCAAAATGCGATCTTTTGCTGCATCCGGAGCCGGAAACATTGATGTTGCTTCCATGGAGACCGGAACATGGCAAAGTAGTTCGTATGTTCACTTATATTACCTATCCGGATGGATCTCTTTTTGAATGTGATACAAGAAGTTTACTTAAAAAGGCAATAGAGGATGCAAAAAAAGCCGGCTACTCCTTTTCTTTCGGTGCAGAACAGGAATTTTATCTGTTCCATCTTGATGAAAACGGAAAACCAACCAAATCGCCGTATGACAATGCCGGCTATATGGATATTGCTCCTGAAGACCGCGGCGAAAATATCCGTCGTGAAATTTGTCTTACTCTAGAGCAAATGGCTATTCGTCCCGAAAGTTCCCATCACGAAGAGGGTCCCGGTCAAAATGAAATCGACTTCCGCTATTCTGATGCTCTGACTGCTGCAGATAACGCTATGACCTTTCAGACAACCGTTAAAACTATTGCATACAGGAACGGACTTTGGGCAGATTTCTCTGCAAAACCGCTTGACGACGCACCCGGCAACGGATTTCATATCAATATGTCAGTAAAGCCCGGTGAACCCTCTGAAAATCTTTTCTATATGATTGCCGGAGTTCTTGATAAAGTTGAGGATATGACAGCGTTTCTGAATCCAACCGATAACTCTTATAGACGTTTCGGTCAAAGCAAAGCACCGGGGTATATTTCCTGGTCTGAAGAGAATCGTTCTCAGCTTGTGCGTATTCCAGCGGCAGTCGGCAAATATCGTCGTGCCGAACTTCGTTCGCCGGATCCTACAGCAAATCCGTACTTGGCATTTGCTCTTATGATTTATGCCGGTCTGTATGGACTTCAAAATCAACTTGATATGCCAAATGCGGCAAATATTAATCTTTATAAAGCTGATTCCGAAACTTTGACAAATTTAAAAAAATTGCCGAAAGATTTAGCTACAGCTTGCAAAATTGCTTCTGAAAGTGAATTTATCAAAACACATATACCTGACGCAATATTGGATATTTATTGCAATAAGTAAACAAATAACAATCCATAAAGGAGGAGAGAAAAATGAGTTTGAAAAAACTAGTCTATAGCGTTCTGATCGTTTCTGCAGCAGAAGGATTTAATAATGCTATATCTGCTCTTCTCCCGGAATCTAAGTACTCTCCAGTCCACTTCGTATCAAATATCAGCGCTGCCAAGCGAGCACTCGCCGAGTATGCTTTTGATTATGTTATCATTAACTCACCTCTACCTGATGATATTGGTACGCGTTTTGCAATTGATATGGGAAATTCAAAAGAAACCGTTGTTCTACTGATAGTTCGGGCAGAACTACAGGCGGAAATCTATGACAAAGTAGCCGAGCATGGTGTATTTGTGCTTTCGAAGCCGACATCAAAAGCATTTATGGCTACTGCTCTATGCTGGCTTTCCAGTGCAAGGGAAAAGCTTAGAAAAACCGAAAAGAAAACACTTTCCATTGAGGAAAAGATGGCGGAAATCCGTATAGTTAACCGTGCAAAATGGTTGCTTATAAGCGAATTAAAAATGGATGAACAAGGCGCCCATCATTATATAGAAAAGCAGGCGATGGATCGTTGTATTTCAAAACGAATTGTTTCTGAAGAAATTATTAAAACATATTCATAATTGAATTTTAAGATTAATAAAAGTTTTTTCAATTTGCGTTGAATAAGAACAATTAAACTCTTTCATATAGTATTCCCCCTTTTCAGAAATTAGATTGCTGTAAACCTCGT
Organism: uncultured Eubacteriales bacterium; assembly: GCA_900548595.1. Taxonomy (GTDB): domain Bacteria; phylum Bacillota; class Clostridia; order Lachnospirales; family Anaerotignaceae; genus Metalachnospira. The sequence goes on along the minus strand of URLB01000003.1, from coordinate 8,015 downwards.
TTACAGATTTATAGCTTGGTAATGTTACTATATAAAAAAGCGGAAATTATTTAATTATTATTGAGCTTTGCAAACCGAAGGTTCCTATTCCCATTATATATGAGCGCTTCTGTTTTAATATTCATATAAGGTAAAAAGCAGGCAATACAATTCGTAACATTTCAGTGCTATTGAAAATTACTTCTGTATATACTATACTGGAAAATAATCGTTTAATAGAAAGCAATGTAGAATAAGGATGTTAACAATGGATAATTTAGAACAAGATATACTTCTTATCATGAAAGAGTTGTGTCCTGATTTTGCTCCATATCATGCACTGAAGAACGACTTATATAAAGGTTCTCTGTTCGGTGGCACCAATTTATATTATAAAACCGGTGAGAATGGTACAAGAGGAATGGTAACAACAAAACGAAATGTTGCGAAATATAAATTAGACCAGTTCCCACGCAATTTTAAGACATCAAATGCTATTAATAGGCAACCTGAAACAGGATGGTCAGGTACTGTCCTTTTGGACCTATTGATTTATTTGAAAAATTGTATAGAATAATTATAAATGCCCACATCGACAGAATCGATGTGGGCATTGTTGTTATCCCGCTACTTCCAGCATATTCTCGATAAATATACCATATCCTCTTGTCGGGTCGTTGACTAGCACATGCGTTACAGCGCCTATCAATTTACCGTCCTGTATGATGGGCGAGCCATTCACGAGTGATTGTCATTAGGGACAACAATTTTCATTTAAAAAATAGCTATGAACAGTTAAGTACATAGCTGTTTGAAATAACTGATATTCAATTGGCAAAACTGGAAATTTAGATTTTATTTCTTGAAAATTTTTTCTCTATGAAATTTCATATATTTTTGGTTCTGACTTGACAAGGAAATTCTCATGTATTCATTTATGTTCATAAAAATAGCATCATCTCTCTTCAAATGTTCAGAAATCATAATAACGCCATTTTCATCGAAAGAAATGTATCCAGAATCAAATAACGCATCATGGTTAGGACATAGCAACAATCCATTATCTATATCAAGCTTTTCGCCACTCTCACTACATGCCCATGGTTTGATATGACTGGCAATCAAAAATTTCGGATCACTTACTTTACATAAACAGCAACAATCATATTTTTTCAATAAACGTTCTCTAAACACACTTTGGTTAACTCTTGACTTTACAAAAATCTCTCTTTCCTTCCCAACTAACTGCAAATTATTTGCATTAGTTTCTATACATTGTATAATTGATTCTTTACTGCAATCGCTATTCAAACCAATCACTTGCTGACAAAAGTTACTTCGCATATCAATTTTTTCTTTAATTAGCATGTAATATTTATCGTTTATCCTATGTACTGTTCTAAACTGTTTGATAAAATCCTTACATTCATCGTGTGGTATAAATGGCCATGAGTAATTAATTCTATCTATACGTGCATTTACTGTTAACTTGTTATTACAATAATCGTTTGGTGAATTCTCTAGAATATATGGCTCTTTAACGATTGTTGCAATTGCATAAATGCCACTTTTATAATTCTTATTCTGAGAGCCGACATGAAGTAGTATTGTATCTCCTACATTCATAGTGGAGGTAGCTAAAAAGGGCTCAATATGACCTGTGTTTTTTACTTTTTCAAACATATTCCATTGGTCTATATTTACGGGTTCAAAATAGTACATAACCACATCTCCTGTTCCATTGACTTGATGAGAAGGCTGAAGTGTTTGTCCTTAATTATCAATCAAAAAAATGCAAAATTTCCCATTCATTTGTGCCTATTAACAGTATAACACAAGCTAATTCATTTTCATAGATAACAAAATTACAAAAACAGGCAACGTATTTTGTTACGCTGCCTGCCTCTATTATTCCGCTGCTTCCAGCATATTTTCTATAAATATACCGTACCCTCTTGTCGGATCGTTAACAAGCACATGTGTTACAGCGCCTATCAATTTACCGTCCTGTATGATCGGAGAGCCGCTCATGCCCTGCACAATTCCTCCAGCAGTTTCTTTCAGATTTTCATCGGTTATTTTCAATACTATTCCTTTGTCGGCGTCTTTATGATTCAAATTAATCGACGTGATTTCCGCCTTATATTCACTGATTCTGCCGTCGACCGATGAATTTAATATCGTAACATCACCTTGTCTTATTTCAGATTTATCAGCTATCGGAATAGGCTTGTTATAATATTCCTCAACTGACTGCTCATTAAGAACGCCGTAAATACCGCATTTATTATTTTCCGTAATTTCGCCCTTTATTTCATTTTTATCCAGTACACCTGTCAGTTCACCGGGCTTGCCCTTTTCACTTTTTCTGACTCCCGTTATATTGCTTTTAACTACATTTCCGCTTTTAACAGTCATCAGTTCTCCGGTATCGGCGTCATAAACTCCGTGCCCCAATGCTCCGAAACTGTTATTTTTAGGATCAATATAGGTAAGAGTCCCTATTCCCTGTGTGCTATCCCTTACCCATACTCCTATTTTATTGCTGCCGTCCTCCATGCATTTAACGGGAGTCAGGCTTACATCCAGCACCTCGTTTTTCCTCTTTACCTTTAAATCAAGCCTGTCATTACAGTCTCTTACAGCCAAAGACAGCGCCTCTTTGTCTTCCAGTTCAATTCCTCCGGCGCTTAATATAATATCCCCTTCTCTGAGAATATTTTCAGCCGGTGAATACACATGCCTGTCTCTGCCCGTAACATTGCCTGTTCCGAGAACAAGTATTCCGTTGCTTTCAAGTGTAACGCCTACCGCGGTTCCGCCCGGAATAAGCATTTTCTCTTCGTTTTTTACAACTGCCGCTTCTACAGTGCTCTTTTCACCGCCGCCTGCAGATGACGGAAAAAGGCATGCTGCGGCTAAAATCGGTATAACCAATAATTTCTTGCCAGCTTTCATTTTTTTCACATCCCTGAACATCGGCTTTTACGAAGATTTCTCTTCGCAAAGTTTAATTTAACCCGACCGATAAAAAGCTATACTAGCAAAGATTTTAAGATATGCTGAAATAAAGTAAATCAGCTGAAACTAAATAATCGGCTAAATATTTTTATAATTCTTCACTGAATATTATACTGCCCAAATATATGTGTTTTATTTCATACTTGCGGTAATTGCTTTTTAAATTTATAATTATTTTTAACAATATTTTCTGAATGAGAGGATAAAATAATGAACAGAAAAGATATATCGGAACTGAAAAAAAGAATGAAAAAAGAGGAATGTACATTCACTAAAATGCTCGGATGTTACGTCGACTCCCATAAAAATATTATTTTAAAAATAAATGAAACATTTTTAAACCTTGTCGACGATGAATTTTTTAAATATTTGGAAATTGCCAAAAAAACTCTTTCCGGCACAGTGGGAAATAATCTACTGGAACTGGAATTTAATCCTGAAGAGGAGTTGCATGGCGGCAAACAGAATTTTCTTCTCGGTCTGAGGGACAGCGGTTTAAAAACGGAAGGCCTTGCGGATAGGCTTTATGAACTTATTATAAATAACTACGATTATGACGGAAACTATCTTATACTTCTTTTCCATGACGCCTATGATGTCATTACAAAGACAAACGATAACAATAAGCTGGATGAGTCTGAGGAAGTTTACAGCTACATAATATGTTCTATCTGCCCTGTGGAACTTACAAAAGCAGCTCTCGGCTATAGGGAAGATACTCACAGAATAGGTTCCAGAATACGCGACTGGGTAGTTTCAATGCCTGATACGGGATTTGTTTTCCCTGCTTTCACGGACAGAAGCAGCGATATTCATTCCATTATCTATTACACCAAAAATGCTAAAGAGCCTCGTCCGGAGTTTATGGAGTCGGCTCTCGGTTGTAAACCCAAACGCACTGCTTCGGAAGAAAAAAAGACTTTCGACGACATTTTAAAAAACGCTTTGACAGACAGCGAATATGACAGCGATGAAGTAATAATAAACGTTCATCAGGCGTTAAATTACATAGCCGAAGAAAACTGTATGAGCAATACTCCGTCTACTCTTGACAATCATGCCATGGAAAATCTTAAGACAAGCATACCGGAAGATATAGCGATAAAGATAGAAGCCGCCTGCATTGAAGAATTCGGAGACGAATCTCCTGTTCTCGAAAACATAGTTGATACAAAAGCTATTGAAAACCACTGCAAAAAGCAGAGAGAGCAGAGACTTCAAAAAGAGGTAGAGGAATTAAAAGAACAAATAAAAGAAATTTCCACAGAAAACCGTTCCCTTCCATGGGCTGAAAACAATTCGGAAATAATACTGAATGTAAGCGAAAAAAAAGCAGACGAAATAGAAGCAAAAATCATTGACGGTAGAAGATTCTTGATTGTCCCTATAGATAACGGTGAACATACCGTAATAAACGGTATTGATACGGAACTTTAAATTTATATCTTTTTTAATCTCTATTTTATTGACTTTTTTGTACAGAATTTTATAATAATTGGTAGGACAATTATTATTTTTTATAAAACTTCAATAAATTTATATTGATGATTTTCGCCTTATTGTTAAATATCAGTTGGGGGGCATATTTATGAAATATCTTATGCAGTTCGGTATTATCATCGGACTGTCTCTGGTAGGAGAAGTCCTAAATTCCGTAATACCGTTACCTGTTCCCGCAAGCGTTTGGGGAATGGTTCTTCTGTTTGTACTTCTTTGTCTAAAGGTTATAAAGCTGGATCAGGTACAGGACGCCGCCGACTTTCTTTTAAGTATTATGACGGTCATGTTTGTTCCTGTAGGAGCCAGTCTTATAACAAGCTTTGCCGATATAAAAGATGAAATTCTCGGTATTTTCGCTATCATTATCGTATCTACGGTCGTTTGTTTTTTGGTTACGGGAAAAGTTGCTCAAAGAATAATAGATAAAAGCGAAAACAAAGGAAAGGAGGAGAAGTAATGCTTGAAAATCTTTATAACGGTCTGTTCGGAACTGCCTTCTTCGGCATCGCTCTCACTCTTCTGGCATTTAAAATAGGTATTATAATAAACCAGAAAACAAAGCTTGTAATATGCAATCCGCTGCTTATAGCTATCATTATTGTTATTGCGTTTTTGGCTATAACAGGCGTAAGCTATGACTCTTATAATATCGGCGGATCAATGGTTCAATTTTTATTGACGCCGGCAACAATAGCTCTTGCCGTACCTCTTTACCGACAGCTTGAGGTTCTTAAGAAAAACTTTAAGGCAATTATATGCGCAATTCTTTCCGGCTCCGTTGCATGCTCCGTAACTATGTTTGCAATGGCAAAACTCTTCAACATATCAGAGGAAGTATATTTCGGACTTACCTCAAAATCTGTTACACTGGCTATAGCCCTCGGTATAACAGAGGAACTCGGCGGTATAGCCGGCGTTACATGCGTTGCCGTAGTAGTTTCCGGTATAATAGGAGCCGCATTTGTAACGGTATTTTCAAAAATATTTAAAATCAGTAATCCTATCGCATTGGGACTGTCTGTAGGAACAGCCTCTCACGCAATAGGAACATCCAGAGCGATTCAGCTCGATGAACTTGTCGGCGCAATGGGTTCGCTGGCTATAGTAATCGCAGGCGTTCTTACGGTTGTAATTGCTCCGATTATGGCAGGATTATACTAAAAACCAATCAAAAAAGGATTTGAACTTTACAGTTCAAATCCTTTTTTATTACGCTACTCCTTCCCTTGTCAGAGAATTAAGCCATTTATCGCCTTTCATTCTTATCAAGCATAATATAGCTTTTACTATTTCATCTATTTTCATAAAGAAAAATACAATCGGAACAGGCGCTTTTACAATAAACGCCATCACAAGCGCCAAAGGAATAGCCAATCCCCAAAGACATATAACTTCCGTCCTCATGCAGAATTTTGTATCGCCGGCGCCTCTCAGCGCACCCATTATAAGAGTCATATTTGTTGAGGTGCCTATTGTTATAAATGCAAATACTGTTATTATCCGGCTTGCCAGTTCCTTGGTTTCCACAGGAATATCATAAAATCCGATGAATACGTTTTTAAGCGCCAATATAAACGTACATGCGGCTATTCCCATTATAAACGAAAGATTTCTGAATGCCTTTGCCCTTTCTTCGGCCTTAGCCATATTACTCTCGCCTATAGCCATTCCTACCATAACGGCTGCCGCGTTGGCAACACCCATTATAATAACGGTAGAAAGCTGCTGTATTACCCCTGCTATGGAATTTGCAGCCACGGGGTCTCCCGCCGAATATGTAATATGCCCCAAAATAGCAGCCTGTGCCGATGTAGCCAAAGACCACATAAGCTCGTTTATGACAACCGGCGTTCCGTTTTTTATTACGTCTCCTGCCAAAAGCTTGTTGTGCCTGAACATATCGCTTATTCTGAATTTTAATCTCTTATCTATAACAAGTACATAAACAATAGCTATAACAAACTCGCAAAGTCTGGCTATAAGAGTCGCTATAGCGGCGCCCTGTATTCCGAGTCTCGGCGCCCCGAGATTACCGAATATAAGCACCCAGTTTAAAAATACGTTTGTACAGAAAGAAACTATCGAACATACTACGGAAACTCTCAGCACTTCAATACTCCTCAGCGCCGAAAGAAGAGTATTACTTATGGCAAACGTAAAATAAGCGTATCCTATAATACGAAGGTACTGTACTCCTCGCATTATAACGTCCGGATTGTTAGAATAAATCCCCATTACTTTTTCCGGAAAAAACAATACAGCCGAACCAAATATAATTCCGACGGCAATTGCTATTTTAAGAACAAATGAAAATATATCCTTTATAGGTTTTATCTCTCCTTTTCCCCAATACTGTGCGCACAACACAGACGATCCGCTTGCCAAGCCGAATGTAAGCACCTGTAAAATGAAAAATGGCTGATTTGCCAACGATGACGCCGATAAAAGTATTCCCGTACTGTCCGCCCTTCCGAGCATTATAGTATCCATCATACTTGTTCCCAGCGTTATAAGGTTCTGCAAAGCTATCGGAATAGCTATTGCAAAAATATTTTTATAAAAACTTTTATCTAATTTCATAACAATCTCCTAAACCAAACTGCAAAAATCAAAAAATCAAATTATTCAGTTATAAATTATAATGTCTTATTATAAGCCTCGCCGTTGAAGTCATCTTAAAACCGATATCCATACTTTTTTTCTGTATAAATCTGTAGGCTTCAGGCTCTGAAATTTTATTATGTTTCATTAAAAGCTGTTTTGCACAATTTATAATTTCCTTTTCTTCTTCTGTACGCACCGATGTCTTAGCCTCTGCAACCGTACAATCCTTTTGTAAAACATATGCAACCGCCGATATAAGCTTATTCTTTCTCAAAGGCGTTGAAAGTTTGTATATATCTTCATTTTCGCACATATCCAGCATTACAGGCTGACCTACCGCAATCACAGACGCTATACCGTTTACGTAATACATCAAATCATCAGCCGTCATGTCAGGAAGCCTGCATCCGCATATTATTATTCCGCCGCCGAGTCTTCTTATTTCTCTTATGGCTTCCTTTCCTGTCCTGCACATATTTTTCGGAGTATATCCCTCAGCTTCCAATGTTTCATATATACGGGTTCTGTTTTTTTCGTTGGAAAATGCTAAAACTATTTTGTACATATCGCCATATCCCCTTGCGCTTTAGGATTTTGCATACAATATTTCGTAAACGGCACAATCGACAAATTTACATAACTGTTTCAAAAAACTTTTATAACTCTTTTCGCCAAGTTATTATTTTATTTTCCAAAATGTTGATCAATGCCACCGAAAGCATTGCTACTGCGGACAGCAGAACAATCGGCGCAAAAACCCCCGCGCCGTCAAGCTGAGTCATCATTCTTTTACTGAAATAACCGAGACCGCTTTGCGCTCCGAGCCATTCGGCAATCGCCGCGCCTATAACGCTTAAGGGAATAGCCATTTTTATTGCCGAAAAGAAATTCGGCAGCGCAGTGGGCAATTT
>URLB01000002.1 GCA_900548595.1 uncultured Eubacteriales bacterium | reverse complement strand
CAGAGACTTTCATTATATATATTATTATTTTTCAAACCATCACTCTTTTTTTCTTATACCTAAATCACCTAAAAATCTTGACAATTTAACATCGGTATTGTAGCCCATAGATGCAAAAGACGACAATATCAGTCTGTCTTTGGCTCTGGTTACCGCAACATAAAACAATCGACGTTCTTCCTCCACTTCTGATTCTATCTTCGGATTTCCGTACGGAACTATAGTTTCTACAAGAGACGTTACAAAAACAGTTCCAAATTCCAGCCCTTTTGCAGAATGCATCGTAGTCAGTGTTACCGCATCATCACCTATCTTCGGTATAGGAGCATTTGCTATTTGATATTTATAATCAGCCAATAAACTTCTTAAATTCCTTATATCGTCAGTTTCAGCTGCCACCGCCAGTATTTCATATGCTATCTGCTTTAAAAATACCGAGCTGCATTTTTTATATGCGGCATAATCCTCAAGATACTTATCATAACCCAAATATTTATATATGTATTCTGCCTGTTTTCTTCCGTTAAGCTTCCTTGCTGTTTGTATGTCGTTGTAAAGCTGTTCCAGTTCTTCCTTTCCTTTACGTCCGAGCATTTCCGAATTCATAACTCCGTAAAACAATGACATTCCAAATCTTTTTGCCTGTTCTATTACCTTTCTGCTTACACGTCTGGCAGGCTTATTTACAATTCGTTCAAACGCCTCGTCATCGGAAGTATCATATATAAAATCAATGTATGCGCATATATCTTTGGCAATCCAATGGTCGTAAATATCGTATGTATTATCTTTAAGAAAGTATGGTATCCCCTGCTTTACAAAGCGTCTGGCAAAAGGATTGGAGGCAATATTATTTCTGTATATTACGGCAATATTTTTATAAGGGACTCCTTTTTGGTTATGAAGCACACAAATTGTTTTTACAATCCTGTCAGCCTCTTCCTCCGTGTCCCTGCAAAAAAAGAATGACGGGACTGCCCCCGTTCTTCCTGTTCCCCTAATATTTTTGTCAAACCGCAATTTATTTTTTGAAATAAGCTTTCTACTTAAAGCTATTATCTGTTCAGTTGACCTGTAGTTAATATCAAGAAAAACCGTTCCGCAGTTTTTATAGTCCTTGAGGAAATTTTTTGTAAATTCCGGCCTTGCTCCTCTAAAACCGTATATACTTTGGTCGTCGTCCCCTACCGCAAATACATTATTATGCTTTTCCGAAAGCATTTTTATACACTCATACTGTGCTCTGTTTATATCCTGAAACTCATCTATAAGTATATATTTATATTTTTTCTGCCATTTTTCAAGAACTTCTTTTTCATTTTTCAGTAGATTATAGCAGCCTATCATCATATCGTCAAAATCTATTTTTTCATTTCTTTCTTTATGCGCCTCATAGATTTTGAAAAGAGTCCAAAACTCCTCTTTTGGCATATCCCTAGGCTCAAATGTTTCCGATGTCTGTAAATCATTTTTTATCAGTCCGGAATTAAGCAAAAACGTATCGACAGTCTGCTCTATATCATCAGTTTCAATATTATATGATTCAACCGTATGTATCAAAAAATTTCTCTTTTCACTTTCCTGAATGACCATACCGAGACTGTAACCGAAATATTCCCTCAATATTCTGAAGAATAATGCATGAAACGTGGAAAAATTAACGCCTTTTTCTCCGCCTGCCGCCAAATATCTTCTTTCCATTTCTATAGCCGCTGCCTTTGTAAAAGTGATTGTGAGTATATCGTTCGGAGAAATATGGTATTTTTGAGTCATATATTTTATTCTTTGCGTTATAACAGTTGTTTTTCCACTTCCGGGACCCGATATTACAAGCAACGGCCCATCCAAATGTTTTATGGCTTTTATTTGGTTATCATTTAGTTTAGCCATATATTTTCCACCTTCCGAAAAAATAAAACTTTTATCAGTATACCATATTATTATTATATTTAGCAAACCGTGTTTCTTTATCGATTTAAAGTTATAAATTATATTGCATTTTTATTTTAATTGTATTAAAATTCTAAATAGTATTTTTACAATGATTTTTATCTTTTATTTATTCATGTAAAGGAGTGTTATAAATGATTTCAGATGAAATGATCAAGCTGGTAAACGGAAGTTCCGCCATAAGAGCCATGTTTGAAGAAGGCAAAAAACTCGCCTCGATATACGGAGCAGAAAATGTATTTGACTATTCTCTCGGAAACCCTTCCGTAGAGCCGCCCAAGGAAGTAAAGGACGCTATCATCAAAATATTAAATTCCGAAGAACCTAATTATGTACATGGTTACACAAATAACTCCGGCTTTGAGGATGTAAGACAGTCAGTAGCGGAATATACAAATAAAAAATTCGGTACAAACTTCAGTCTTGAAAACGTTGTAATGACTAACGGAGCTGCGGCTGCATTAAACATTGTTTTCAGATGTATTCTCAACCCGGGTGATGAAATCATAACATTTGCGCCATTTTTTACGGAATACAGAAATTATGTTTCAAGTTACGGCTGTACCCTTACAGTAGTTCCTGCCAATACGGAAACATTCGAAGTCAATTTTGAAGAGTTTGAAAAACTAATAAGCCCGAAAACAAAGGGCGTGCTTATGAATACGCCGAATAATCCTTCGGGAGTAGTATATTCCGAAGAAACAATCAAAAAAATTGCCGCAATTATGGATGCCAAGCAGAAGGAATTCGGCACCGACATATATTTAATATCCGATGAACCGTATAGAGAGCTTGTCTATGAAAATATAGAAGTACCCTATGTTTCTAAATATTATAAAAATACATTTGTAGCCTACTCATTCTCAAAATCCCTTTCTCTCCCCGGTGAAAGAATAGGTTATCTTATTGCCAACAGCGAAATGAAAGATTTTGAAAAGATGATGTTTGCACTTAATGTGGCAAACAGAGTAGCAGGATTTGTCAATGCAAATTCTCTTTTCCAAAGGGTAATACCTTACTGTCTTGATTGTAAAGTAGACATAGAAGTTTATAACAGAAACCGAATAGACCTTTATAACAAGCTTACAGATCTTGGTTTTAAATGTGTAAAACCTGTGGGAGCGTTTTATATGTTCCCTCAAACACCGATTGAAGATGACGTGGCATTCTGCAACGCAGCTAAAGAGTTTAACCTTTTACTTGTACCGGGTTCAGGATTCGGCTGTAAAGGTCATATGAGACTCAGCTACTGCGTTTCTCACGATACTATTATAAATTCATTCCCTGCATTTGAGAAGCTTGCCGCAAAATTTATAAAATGATAATCTATCAATTTTCTTATCGTTAAAAGACAGCCGCATAGATGCGGCTGTCTTTTGTTAGTCTTTATCTTCTTTGTTATCAAGCATATACCATTTTTCAGATTTCTTATTGCGTGTAAAAAAGCTCTTTATTTTCTCTAAAATAGATTCAACAATATTAAACCATGTATTGCCTAATATAACAATAATCACAAGGACAATAAAAATTATTAAAATGTTTGATTGACCCATTTAATCACTCACTTTTTAGCAAAACGGTTTGTAAAAAACTCTGTGAATTCAGCAAGTTCATCAGGCTGCGATACATAAACATAAAGTTTTTCATCCTCCAGCCAGTCATAGGCATTTATACCTATATAGCTCTTCTTGTCAGGATAAATGATAAATGCATCAGTGGGATATTTGTTTCTGTATGCTTTAAGGATATCGGCACGCCTATAATATGTAGCTTCTCCGCAGCCTGAAAGATCAGGTACAGTAGGAACGGCGACAACTGTTTCATTCTCCTCATTCCATCCTACTATAAGATTGCCTATTTTCGTTTTGCTTCCATGAACAAATCCATAGTTAAAGCGGCTTACATCTTCGGTATATCCGAAAATGATTTTATAATCATCGCCGTTTTCAACTACTGCGTTAAAAAGTGTTCTCATTTTTTTTGAATTTTCTCTGCTTTTGTCCATATCAATTTCCGGACCTTTAAATAATTTGCTGAATAAACCCATATTACATTCCTCCTTAAGGCAATTATTAATTTGTCCAAATCTTATTTTTTCATTTTTTCAAGCAAGTCTACAATGGCGTTAATCTGAAAATCTAACGTTTCATCTGCCGCCTCCTGAAAAAACAACGGTAAACTATCCGGTATAGCCTTTCTGATAATCATCACAGTCAAGCTCAGGTTTGTAAATATTTTTACTGTTGACTGATCTGCGGTTACGCCAAATCCGTTTAAAATATCTCCAAATAAACGTATCTGCTTTCTCCTGAATTCATCATAGCTTTCGGGCGAGAGCCTGTCAAAGATAAGTTTTTGCTCCTTAATTGATAAAACAGCTATACCATTCCCATAACAGCACGCATACAGAAATTTTTTTACTCCATCACGCCAACTCAAATCGGGGTCATCCATCAATTTTTTTACATACTCTATAATTCTCGGTTGTTGTAGGTATAATGTTTCTACAATCAGGTCTTCTTTTGTAGGAAAAAACGAATAGAAAAACGTTCGTGATATTCCCGCTTTTTTATAAATTTGTTCAACAGTCGTATGTTGTATGCCTTGTTTAGACATAAGTTCAAGACTGATTTCTATCAAACTATTGCGTATGTTTTTGCGTTCCTCTTCCGAATATGCAACCTTAGGCATTATTTACTCTCCTAAAATAAAAACATTTATTAAAATTTGTCTTTATTCTACCATAAAATTCATACCCGTGCAATCAAAATTTTGAAAACATTTTTTGCAAAAAAAGAAGCGGAGAAATAAATTCTCCGCTTCCTAAAATTAGTTTATTCTTTAGACGCTACATGCGTAATTATGTCTACGCATGTGTCAATTCCAAGTCTTGATGTATCCAAGCATATATCATAAAAATCAGAATGTCCGAACTCTGTCTTAGTAAAAAACGTGCAGTATTTCCTACGTTTCTTATCAATGGCGTTTATTTCCGCCGCAACCTGTTCTTCTGTAAAGTCCGGCATCTTTTCCTTCATTCTTCTAAGGCGCCAATCGAAATCGGCATGAACAAATATATTAAGACATCCGTCAAACTCTTTTAAAATCATATTTGCGTTTCTGCCTGTTATAACGCATTTTCCTTTTTGGCCTATCTCCATTATTACCTTTTTCTGAGCTTCAAAAACCTGCTCGCTCATAGGTCTGCTGTAAAAATCAAAAAGGCTCTGAGTAAATCCAAATGATACTGGAACTTTCTCGTCCCATTCGAGGAGATTGCTGACATCTATATTACTGTCCGCTGCGGCGCGAAGTATAAGTTCTTTGTGGTAATATTCCCAATTAAGAGCTTCCGCTACTTTTGCACCGATTTCTCCGCCTCCGGCTCCGAATTCACGGCTGATTGTAATTATCTTCTTCATATTGAAATCCCCCTTTTAATAAGCCTTATTATCAAAGAACTTTATTAAGGAAATCTATTGTTCTCGGTTCTTTTGGATTAACAAGTATTTCTCCGGGAGCGCCCTCCTCAACAATATAGCCGCCGTCCATAAATATTACCCTATCGGCAACTTCTCTGGCAAACCCTATCTCGTGTGTTACAATAATCATTGTCATACCGGAAGCCGCAAGCTGCTTCATAACGCTTAATACTTCTCCTACCATTTCCGGGTCAAGAGCAGATGTAGGCTCATCAAAAAGCATAATATCAGGATTCATAGCAAGAGCACGCGCAATTGCAACACGCTGTTTCTGTCCTCCCGAAAGCTGCGGCGGATAAACCTTTGCTTTATCTTCAAGCCCGACTCTTCTGAGCAGTTCAAGCCCTTTTTCAGCTGCTTCTTCTTTAGTCATTTTTTTAAGTTCTACAGGAGCAAGCATAATATTCTGCAAAACTGTCATGTGTGGGAACAGATTAAAGTGCTGGAACACCATTCCGATATTCTCTCGTACTTTATTCAAGTCTGTCTTTTTATCTGCTATATTTACGCCGTCTATTATTACATCTCCGCCTGTTATTTCTTCAAGACGATTTAAACAACGTAAGAATGTTGATTTTCCGCTGCCGGAAGGACCGATAAGAACTACAACTTCACCTTCGCAAACATCAGCATTTATATTTTTAAGTACTTCCAGCGATCCGAAGCTTTTTTTAAGATTCTTAACATGAACCTTTACATTATCGTTCTTTACCAACGTTAAGCCTCCTCTCAATTCGTTTTGCAATCTTTGACAATACTGTAATAACAATCATGTACATGATTGCAACAACGCCCCATACCTGTGCAACCGCAAAAGTATTTCCTACTATAATGTTACCTGCTTTTGTAAGTTCCGGGAAACCTATTACGGAAAGTATGGACGTATCTTTAAGTGAAATGATAAACTGGTTGATTATCGACGGTACCATTGTTCGTATAGCCTGAGGAAGAACAACCTTCTGCATGGCTTTTCCATATCCCAAACCAAGGCTTCTTGCCGCTTCCATCTGTCCCTTATCAACGGATTGTATACCTGCTCTGAAAATTTCAGCCATATATGCTCCGGCGTTCATAGAAAGAGCAATTGTACCGGCCTGTAAAGCCGTAAGTTTGAAATCTGTAAATCCAGCCGCCTTAATAGCCGCGGGAATACCAAAATAAATAAAATAAGCGAGTACTATAAGAGGAACTCCTCGTACTGCGTCAACGTAAACCGTACCTATAAAATTTAAAGCTTTATTTTTTCCTACATTCATAAGTCCGAAAACAAGACCTATTATAAATGCAAATATCAAAGACAAAAGGGTCAAAAGCATAGTCTGACCGAGTGATTCCAGCAGCATGCCCGAATATGTCTGTAATATATATATTAGTTTTTCCATTCCGGTAGCCTCCAATTTCATTTTTTAATGTTGCCGGCTGTTTATAAAATCTTAATATTGTTAGAACTTTATAAGCATCCGGCAAATCATTGAAACTCATTTTAATGGTCTGCGGAATGTATTCCGCAGACCTGAGATTAAAAGCTTATTTTGTGTAAGTATCAACGATTTCCTGGAATTTTCCATTTTCTTTGATATTAGCAAAACCTGCATTGAACTTTTCAAGAA
This sequence comes from uncultured Eubacteriales bacterium, assembly GCA_900548595.1. Taxonomy (GTDB): domain Bacteria; phylum Bacillota; class Clostridia; order Lachnospirales; family Anaerotignaceae; genus Metalachnospira. The sequence goes on along the minus strand of URLB01000002.1, from coordinate 31,564 downwards.
GTTCTGCATTCTGTCCTTTTGCTACTGCAAATCCGTACTGCGTTCCGGCTGCTGTTGCTCCTTCGGGCATTTCAAGTTCAGCGCCCTGCTGGATGTTGTATGCCATTACAGGATAGTCTTCAAAGCAAGCTGCTGTATTTCCTGCAATTACGTCCTGATACATTGTAGGAGAATCCTTAAATTCAACTACTGTAAATCCATATTCATCGGCAATTGCTTTTGCAAAATCGGCGCCGTTTGTTGCTGTCTTAACAGCTACTGTCTTACCTGCAAGGTCTTCATATGACTTAACATCAGAGCCTTTAGCTACTGCCATTGTTACGTCAGCATCGAAGTAAGGTTCTGAGAAATCAAAGCTCTGTTTTCTTTCATCTGTTATTGACATTCCGGCGATAACACCGTCAGCCTGTCCGGACTGAACAGCAAGAAGAGCCGCATCAAAGCCAAGAGACTGGATTTCAACGTCAATACCTTGGTCTTCGGCAATCGCATTTATGATATCAACGTCAATACCTACGAAATCACCGTCTTCATTAGTGAACTCAAACGGAGGGAAAACAGTATCTGTAGCGATTATGTACTTTTCGCCTGTTGCTTCCGCACTTTCTTCAGTTCCTTCTGTTGTTTCAGCAGGTTCTTCACTTGATGAGCATCCTGCAAATACTCCTACAGCCATTGCTGCTACCAATGATAAAGCTAATAATTTTTTCTTCATTTCAAAACTTCCTTTCTGCAATTAGAAATTTCATCAGTTTTACTCCCCATCCTGCGTAAAAAAAGCACAAAAGAATTAAAATCCTCAGTCTTTTGCGCTCGGAAAAGTTGCAAAACTGTTAGGTATATTATAAAAAAAGTAAAACATTATGTCAATTGATTATGCAAAAAATAATCCTACCTTAATGCAATCTAAATTTTAAAACCGCAATAATTAAATTATAGGCATATTATTTGTCTATTTATAATAATTTTTCTGTTTAAAATCATTAATGAATTTAACATTATGATAAATTTAATTTTACTATGGTCTGTTGATTAAAAAAGACTTAAATTGCAGAACCGGCATATAGCAAAAACCGGTCCTGCTTAATGTATATTATTTAACAACAATATTTATGATTCTTCCCGGAACATAAATTTCTTTCACTATTGTCTTTCCTTCAAGTCTTGACGCAATAGCCTCTTTTCCTTTTGCAAGAGCATTTTCTTTGGTCTCGTCTTTTGATATTTTTATATTTTCTCTGACTTTGCCGTTTATCTGTACTGCGACGGAAACCGTATTTTCAACAAGCTTACTTTCATCACATTTAGGCCAGCCTGCTTCAAACACGCTTGTTTCATGTCCGAGTCCATGCCACATTTCCTCTGCTATATGAGGCGTAAACGGAGCAAGAAGTATTACAAGAGTCTCTATGGATTCTTTATCAATACCGTTATTCTTCTTTGCCTCGTCTATCATTTTATTCGTATACTCCATAAATCCGCTGACAACAGTATTCATTGTAAGCGCATTGAGTCTCGTATCAATCTCCTTAATAAGCTTATTTTTAATAAACTCACTTTCTTCTGTCGGAGCGACAGGCTTGTCTTTATACTCGTCATAGAACTTCCATACTTTGTTAAGGTATCTGAATACTCCGTCAATTCCCCTGTCGTCCCATTCGGAATCAAGTTCGGGAGGTCCTACGAAAAGCTCATACATTCTGAGTGAATCACAACCGTACTTAGCGACAAGCTCATCAGGTGAAACTACGTTTCCCTTTGATTTACTCATCTTTGCTCCGTCTTTATTTATCATTCCCTGATTAAACAGTCTGTGGAACGGCTCTTCAAAATCCACAACCCCTATATCATACAGGAATTTTGTGTAAAATCTTGCATAGAGCAAATGGAGAACGGCATGTTCGATGCCTCCGACGTAGAGGTCTACAGGCGCATATTTATTAAGGTTTTCCTTGCTTGCAAGTTCCTTATCGTTATGAGGGTCTGTGTAGCGAAGGAAATACCAACTTGAGCCTGCCCACTGAGGCATTGTATTTGTTTCTCTCTTTGCAGGTCTTCCGCATACAGGGCATGTAGTATTCACCCAGCTGTCGATTGCCGAAAGCGGTGATTCTCCCGTATCTGTAGGCTGATAGCTTTCAACTTCGGGAAGAAGTACGGGAAGCTGATCATCTGGTACGGGAACAGCACCGCAATGTTCACAATGTACAATTGGTATAGGCTCTCCCCAATATCTCTGTCTTGAGAATACCCAATCGCGAAGTTTATAATTAAGCGTTTTCTTTCCTATTCCCATTTCTTCAAGCATCTGAGGCGCTTTCTGTTTTGCCTCAAACGCTGTCATACCTTCAAATAACGGAGAATTAACTATAACGCCGTCTCCTGTATAAGCCTCTGTAAGCTCAGTTTCCTCCTGACCTTCGGGTCTGATAACTTCAACTATAGGAAGATTGAATTTCTTCGCAAAGTCAAAGTCCCTCTGGTCATGGGCAGGTACGCACATAATAGCTCCTGTACCGTAATCGGCAAGTACATAGTCAGACACCCATACAGGTATTTTCTTTTTATTTAAAGGATTTATAGCATAGCTTCCTGTAAATACGCCTGTTTTTTCTCTATCTGACATACGGTCGACAGAAGACTTAGTTGAAGCCGCAAAACAATATGCTTCCATTTCTTCTTTCTGTTCCGCAGTTGTGATTTCCTTAACATATTTATGTTCAGGTGAAATTACCATAAATGTTGCGCCGTAAAGAGTATCGGGTCTTGTCGTATAAACTATTAACTCTTTATCAGTATCCGCAACTTTAAAAGCTACCTCCGCACCGTAACTTCTTCCTATCCAGTCGGTCTGCATTTTCTTTACCTTTTCAGGCCAGTCAAGCTGATCAAGATCCTCAAGAAGTCTGTCGGCATATGCGGTTATTTTAAGCATCCACTGACGAAGGTTTTTCTTTGTTACCTGAGAACCGCATCTTTCGCATACTCCGTTTGTAGCTTCCTCATTGGCAAGTACGCATTTACAGCTGGGGCACCAGTTAAGAGGCATTTCTTTTTCGTATGCAAGACCTTTTTTAAACATCTGTACGAATATCCACTGAGTCCATTTATAGAATCCCGGATCTGTAGTATTAACCTCTCTGTCCCAATCGTAAATCGCACTTATTTCATGGAGCTGTCTCTTTACGTTGGCTATATTTTCGGCTGTCGAAATAGCCGGATGTATATTATGTTTAATGGCAAAATTTTCAGCCGGTAGACCGAAAGCGTCCCATCCCATCGGATGAAGCACATGATAACCCTGGAGTACTTTATATCTGCTTATAACATCGCTTAGAACGTATCCTCTCCAATGACCGACATGGAGACCGGTTCCCGAAGGATACGGAAACATATCAAGACAGTAATAATTCGGCTTGCCGTCTTTTTCAACATTTATGGGATTTTTTTCCCACTCGGCACGCCACTTCTTCTCAATTTCACGGAATTCATAACGTGAACTCATTTAAAACCCTCCTAAAAATAATTTCTGTATAAACATAAAAAAGCCCTCATCTCGTTAGAGACGAAGGACATCTTCGCGTTACCACTCTAGTTTACCGCCAGGCGGTACACCTCTTACGTCCTTAACGCGGAACACACGCCGTCTCCTACTGTTAGTTCAGGGCGGAACTCCAAGGCGAGTTCAATAAACAGCTGTTACCGTCTCGCACCGACCGACAGTTCTCTGAAAAAGCTGATTTATTTACTAATCCTTATCTTTGTCTTTTGTTTATATACTGGTATAGATTATCACATTATCACATAAAATTCAAGATAATTTTTATAATAATTAAGTTATTAACGAGTTTCAGTTTATATATAAAAACGGCAGTCTGATTTATCAGACCACCGTCTTGTATAATCACAAATCTTACTCTACAGGAATAATTGTTATTTGTTTAGATTGTTCATCCCATATTAATGATGCCCCCAGATTTTCCGCTACAAAACGCAAAGGCAGGTAAGTTCTGTCATTTTCAACGAAAGCAGGAGAATCCAATTCAATGCCTACGCCATTTATAAATGCAGTCTGAGAACCAATAATAATCTCTATTTTGAGATCATCCTTCATAATCGTAACTTTCTGGAACTGCTCATCCCAAGTTACAGTTGCACCTAGACTCTGCGCAATAAATCTAATAGGAAGCATAGTCCTGTCATTTCGGATAATCGGAGCAACATCATTCATTACTACATTACCGAATACCATTGCAACCTTTTCATTGATAGTTAAAATGATTTTTTTCTCCGATGGAATTTCTTCAGGCATAATAGAATTTTCTTCTGCTTTGATAAATGTTGCCTTTACCTCCACTTTAGAGTCCGGCATTTCAAAGGTATATTCGCCATTGCCGATATCTTTAAGTTTAAGCTTTTTGTCGTCTGAATCCTTTACATATACTTTATTGATTTCATAGCCATTATCGGGTGTTACAGTGATAACTACCGTATCACCTTCTTCTGCGTTAGAACGATTTACCTTAATCTTGCCGTTTTCAATATTCTCAGCAATTATTATCTTATATCCATAACTAAGCGAGTGGCTGCCGGACGAAGAAGATTTATTCTTCTTTACCGTATAAGTGCCATCATTATTGTCATACAGTTTATAACCATCGGCTGCACTAAGATTTACTTTATGTACGCCCAACCCTTTTTCAATTGCAAAAGTCTTATTACCGCTTACTCTTGCAAATAAATTGTCTGTCAAAACTGTGATTGTTTCTCCGTCTTCTACGTCGTCAATTGCTTCCTGTAATGTATTATAGAACCTATCTCCGATCTTAGCTTCAGATGAATTGTGTTCAATAGTGTCTACAATATAATGTTTATTTCCATTAGCATCAACTACTTCTTTCAGAGAATGTCCCTCAGGCAAAAACGGTTTGATATCATGTTCATTTGTTGCAGGCGTAAAAGTACCACCTGTAATGTTAATATCTCCTTCTCTTTCAGGTATTGGATTTGTACTGTCATTAAGGATAGCCACATCACCATTTACTGTACCGTCTTCGATATTTACTATCGGACTGCCATCATAGCCACCTTGCGTATTAACAACTGCAACTGCATAGCCTGATGTAGATGTGCCATTACCATTAGGTACTTGTGAAGGTTCTCCTGTTGCCGTAATATTCGCATCTCCGGAAATATTGATTGTGCCAGCTTTAGCCTCAATACCGCCTTTTCCAATAACGGTAGCGCCTTCAATATTTAAAGTACCTCTCTGCGGCTGATAAATTGCTACGGCATTCTTTGATTCTAAAACCGCACTCGAGCCAATAGTAATTTCTGTTTCGCCGAATTCATTTGAACCGTTTCCGGAAAGTGCAGAACTTGAATCAGTGATAATTTTACCATTTATTGTAGCAGTTTGTTTATCTGATTCGCCGAATATTGTTACACCGTATGTGTCAGGTGCGTCAATTGTAACGTCTTTATCAATGACAAGATTAGGACTTGTATTTGTGCTGTTATCACCAACACGAATTACAGAACTGCTTTGGTCAAGACTGCTTTCCCTATGGCTTGTAACAGTACCTTCTCCCGTAAGAGTCAGCGTACCATCAGTAACGTGGAAAACTCTGACATCATTACCAGTAATAGTTTTGTTGTTTAAATCAATAGTAATATCTTTGTCAGTAGCGATTGTTTCCCTAATTTCAATGTTACTATCGAGAACAATTATGTCATTTTCTTCTGCTCCGTTGTTGCCTTCTTTAGGATTTATAAACGCCTCAAGCGCGCCCTCAGAAGCAGGATAAAATGTTTTTGAACCGTCCTCGTTATAGGCATACTGATAAGATGTGTAATCGTCAGGTTTTTTATCTTCAGGTGTTTCATACCAAGGCCAGTATGTTACTGCACGTTGCCCTGCCGGTAAAATAACAGGCGCCGCCGTAACATCAATAACTACAAGATTGTTTTTCCCGACTTCAAATGTATTATCTGTTAAATCAAGTGAATGTCCTGCTCTTCCCGCAACCTGAATATAATGTCCATCAACTTTATCAAATTTGAATGTATTATCTTTAACCTTCGCATTTTCAGTCTTTTGGAAATAGAATGCACCTGCATTATCAAATGTATTCCCGGTAATTGTGAAATCATGTGCCTCACTATTTGCTGATGTAATACACGTTGCCTGACTGCCGGAACCACCGGTAGGCCCATTTACCACGTCGGCTACAGTATTTGTAAACTTATTGTCTTCAATTATAACCGTTCCGTTTATATTAGGCAGCATAGTACGGAAAGCGCCGTTAAATTCATTATTTTTAAATGTAAAGCTACCGTCATCACCTTGACCGATCATATATAAACCGTAAGACCATTCTGTTGCCCCATTAACCGAATCATTTACAGCATCATTTTTAAATAAACAATCGCTTATAATAATATCAGAATTATTACCGCTAATTACAAGCGCAGCACCGCTATTACGGCTGTTAACATCAAAATTTACTATAACATTTTCCATCTTAATAGTATTTATTTCAGAACTTCCAATAGTTAAGAATGAATTTTTGAATTTATCCATATCAGGTTCAATTGTTACGTTTTGGAGAGTTCCATTTTTTAATTTAATGAAGCCTTTAATTGTAAATTCATCTGCACCGTCAATAGTAACAGGGTTATCAATTGTTAATGCACTTGTCAACTTAATATCATCTGCAAGTTCTATGTATTCAGTCCCGGATTCTATCTGTTCGTTCAGTTCATCCTCTGTAGTTACTTTGACCGCTTCTGTTGAAACTTTATCTTCCGATTCATACTGTTCAACTGTCTCTTCTTCGGGCTTGTCTGTAGGTAAAAATTCATTATCATCAGAACCTTCATCAACACCTTCTGATGTGCCTCTATCAGAATCTGTAACGTCGTCAGCACAATCTGTATTTTCATTGGCATCAGCTACAGGCGGCTGTATTAAGTCGTCCGCCCATACCGTTGCAGGCACAAGCCCGACAATAAGCGTTGCTGACAATAAACACGCCAGCATTTGTTTCTTCATAATAAAATCCTTCTTCTATTTTCTTCAATAAATACTACTATGTTCTTCAAAAATTATAGTATATTAAACCCAGTATTTCAACCTATAAAAAGACATAATCAGAATACCTCAAATATATCAGCCTTTTTCAAACAAAAAAGAGCCGGTTAATCCGGCTCTGTAAATGTTTTGCTATCAATTAACAGAAAATTTCATCTTCGGCTCTTCTTATGCCGTACATTTCTTCAAGCTCAGTTTTATGGTATAAAAATCCTTCGTCATCAAAGTATTTTGCACCCTTTGGACAGAGTTTAACGCATTTGCAGCATTTCATACATATTCCCGTAACCTCTGCTACATTTTCAAGATTAATAGAGCCGAGAGGACAGTTCTTTGCGCAGAAGCCGCAGTTTACGCATTTATCGAGATCTGTTTTCGGCTTAACCTTACGAATGTCTATTCCGTTTCCGTTTCTGTCTCTCGGAGTATAATACGGTCTGATAGGGTCTTCGCCTTTTACCTGGATAGGTCCTTCGTTGATATTTCCGCTTGTTATTTTTTCGGCAATTTTTTCAACAAATTCAGCTGCTACTTTCATATCTTCGGCATCAGGTCTGCCCTGTCCGAGTGTTTTAGAGAATGAATGTTCACCTACAAAAGCTCCTCCTGCTATTGTATGGAAACCGTCTTTTTCCATTATGTTTCTAAGTTCAATAAGCGCGTCGTCAAAATTTCTGTTTCCGAATAATACAACGGGAACTCCGTACGCTCCGTTTCCTGCAACAGTATCAAGATATTTAAGAAGGAGGTTAGGCACACGTCCTGCAATTACAGGTGTTCCGAGAACAACAATATCTCCCTGTTCATATGACTTTACTTCTTTTCTTACAGCCGGAGGAGTAAAATCATAAGCTTCATATTCATAACCTACCTTTTTAGCAAGCTCGGAAGCTATATATGTAACCATTTTTTTTGTAGTTCCCGTGCCGCTGAAATACATTCCGTATACTTTTTTAGACATTTTATTCACCTCATAAGTTAAAATATTAATAATTATACCTTAATCCTTCAATATTCGCAATAGTTGTTCCTACGGCTAAATAAATATTGAATATAGTTACAAATTACTGTAAAATGTTTTTAGCTTATTTTTTAGGAGGAATTTTTATGGCTTATGTTACATTTCAGTATGAAGCGTTAAAGAAATTTACTTTGGAAGTATTTAAAAAAATGGGTTTTAATGACAGTGAATCCGAAATCATATCGGACGTTCTTTTAACAAGCGATCTCTATGGAATAGAATCCCACGGTATGCAGAGAATGGTTCGCTACTATAAAAGTGCAAAAAACGGTCGTCTTGTAATAGGCGCGGAAAAAGAAATTGTGCATGAAACGCCATTAAGTGCAGTTATAGACGGACATAACGGTATGGGGCAGCTTCTCGGACATTACGCAATGAATCTCGCTATAGAAAAAGCAAAAAAGAGCGGTGTCGGCATAGTTACGGTCAGAAATTCCAATCATTTCGGAATAGCAGGCTATTATGCAAAAATGGCTTCTAAGGAAGGTCTGTTCGGTTTCGCCACAACTAACAGCGAAGCCATAATGGTTCCTACATACGGAAGACTTGCAATGATAGGTTCAAATCCTCTTGCTTTTGCTTTTCCCGCAAAACCTTACGATTTTCTTTTTGACGCGTCAACCACGGTTGTTACAAGAGGAAAAGTTGAGGTTTACAACAAAAAAGGCTCTCCTCTCCCCGAAGGCTGGACAGTTGGAGCTGACGGAAACGTAGGAACAGACGCCGCCGAAATACTTTCAAGCATAGAGCAGAAAAAAGGAGGCGGTATACTTCCTCTCGGCGGAGCAACGGAACAGCTTGGCGGTCATAAGGGATATGGTTATGGAATGGTTGCCGAAATATTCTCGTCTATTTTATCTCTCGGTCTTACATCAAACCATACTAATATCGGTTCGACAGGCGGCACATGCCATGGTTTCATAGCTATTAATCCAAATCTTTTCGGAGACCCGAAAGAAATCGAAAATAACTTCTCAACATTCCTTGAAGAACTTAGAAATTCTCCGAAAGCCGATGGTCAGACTCGTATTTATACCCACGGCGAAAAAGAAGCCGAGGCAGTCGACAGGATACTTAAAGAGGGTATACCCGTAAACGAAAATACTATCAAAGAAATGCGTATAATCTGTAATGAATACAATATAGATATGGAAAGTTTTCTTGGAAAAATCGAGTTTTAAAAAAGCTCCTGCGGATTAAATCCGCAGGAGCTTTTTCTTATCATAAACCGTCGTTATTTAAGCTGATTTCTAACAAAATCTTTTATTTTCTCACGTTCACACAAATTGTTATAAAGCACTTCTCTTTTTTCTATGTCCTTCACGGGCGCCGGAATTTTAACTCCGCTTATTTTTTCAAGCTCGTTCATAAGTTCAAAAGCGTCTACGTTTCTGTATTTTTCGTCTATAGCCGTACATACGTCCTTTGCAAATTTATACGGACTTGCCGTTGAGACAATTACAGTCGGAGTTTCGTCTTTACTTTCATTTACATATTTATTATAGGCAGCATATGCTACAGCCGTATGAGTATCAATTACATAATCAGCATTTGCGTACATTGTTCTTATGGCAGTAAATGTCTCCTCCTCATCGGCATATTCTCCGACAATATCATCTGCCTTAACGGAAACGCTGTATTTGCCGTTTTCCGCAAGAGACTTCATCAATTTCGCATTTTCCTCCTGAGACGTCAACATGCAAACGAGTCTTTCCAAATTACTGGAAATAAGTATGTCCATAGACGGACTTACGGTCAAGATAAACTCACGGTTTTTGTCATAAATACCCGTACGGAAGAAGTCATAAAGAACCTTATTGCTGTTTGAAGCGCAAATAAATTTGTTGACGGGCAGTCCCATTTGTTTGGCAAAATATCCTGCAAGAATATTTCCGAAGTTACCTGTAGGGACTGTAAAGTTTATTTTATCTCCAGAATTTATATATCCATTTTTAACAAGACGGCAGTAAGCATACCAGTAGTAAGCAACCTGTGGTATAAGTCTTCCGATATTTATGGAGTTGGCTGAAGAGAACATGAAGCCTTTTCTGTCAAGTTCATCTATCATTTCGGAATCGGTAAATATTGATTTAACTGCGCTCTGTGCGTCGTCAAAGTTTCCTGTTATAGCGGCTACACATACGTTTTTGCCTTTCTGTGTAACCATCTGCTGTTTCTGTACGGGACTTACTCCGCCGTCGGGATAAAATACTATTATTCTTGTTCCCTCAACATCTGCAAATCCCTCAAGAGCTGCTTTTCCGGTATCTCCCGATGTCGCCGTAAGTATAACTATATCTTTTTTAATGTTGTTCTTTTTCGCCGAAGTTTTCATAAGATGAGGCAGTATTGACAAAGCCATATCTTTAAAGGCGATAGTTTTTCCATGGAAAAGTTCAAGGAAATATACATCGTCCTTTTTTACGACAGGCGCTATTTCATCGGTGTCGAATTTTTCATCATAAGCTTTGTCTATACATGAACGCAGTTCTTCTTCTGTAAAATCCGTAAAAAACAGGCTCATAACTTCATAAGCTAAATCTCTGTAGTTCATTTTGGAAAGCTCGTCTATGCTTCTTTCCATAACAGGCATTTCCTCAGGTATAAAAAGGCCGCCGTCAGGACAAATCCCCTTAAGTATAGCCTCCGATGCCTTAAGCCTGTAGTTTCTGTTTCTGGTTCCTATGTATGTAATATCTTTCATATTATCACCCTTCACCTTCAAATTATTTTGATTATATAGGATGTAGAAAAGAATGTCAATTAAGTACAAGTAAAACCGCCGATTTAAAAAATCGGCGGTTTTACTGACTATCTTTTCTTTTTATGCGTATTTCTTATAGTTTTCTTTTTAGCTGTGTTCTTTGTTTTAGTATTTTGATTATTTTTGTTATTTCGTCTGACGTCTTCTATCGGCTTTTGCGGTCTTATGAGACAATGCGGCGTAAAACCTATCAAATCCTCTCTTCCGACTTTAATCAGAGCCTCCTTTACGAGGTCATAATTTGCTGGAACACGATACTGCATGAGTGCCCTCTGCATTGCTTTTTCATGCGGATTTTTCGGTACATAAACCTTTTTTCCCGTTCTCGGGTCAATTTCCGTATAATACATACATGTCGACATTGTTCCGGGAGTCGGATAAAAGTCCTGCACCTGCTCCGGCATATGGCCCGTATCTCTCAAATACTCTGCCAACTCTACAGCCGCTTTTAAATCGCTTCCGGGGTGGCTCGACATCAAATACGGTATGCAATACTGGTCCAGTCCACATTTTCGATTTATCTCGTCAAACTTTTTAACAAATCTGTCGTAAACTTCTTTTTTGGGTTTTCCCATTTTTTCCAACACTCTGTCCGATACATGTTCTGGAGCTATTCTCAGCTGTCCGCTTATATGGTATTTACAAAGCTCGTTGAAAAAGCTTTCATCCTTATCATAAATCAAGTAATCGTATCTCAATCCCGAACGGATAAATACTTTTTTTACTTTAGGTATATTTCTCAGCTTTCTTAAGACTCTTAAATATCTTTTATGGTCTACGATAAGATTGGGACATTTTTCAGGGAACAAACACTGTCTGTCTTTACATGCTCCTGCCTTAAGCTGTTTTTTACATGCAGGCTGCATAAAGTTTGCAGTCGGTCCTCCCACGTCATGGATATACCCCTTAAAATCCTTTTCTTCTGTCATCAGTACAGCTTCTTCCACAAGAGATTTATCGCTTCTTGCAGTAACAATTCTTCCTTGATGAAATGTTATCGCACAAAAATTACAGCTTCCGAAACACCCTCTGTTTGCAGAGAGACTGAATTTTATTTCCTCGATAGCAGGTATGCCTCCCATACTTTCATACATAGGATGATATGTCCTCATATAAGGCAATGAATACACCCTATCAAGTTCTTCTTCCGTAAGAGGCGGCGAAGGTGGATTCTGTACAACTATACCTTCCCTATACTCCTCAGCTAAAGTCTTTGCGGTTACAAAATCCGTATTTCCGTATTGTATCATATAGCTTTCGGCATATTTATTTTTATCCGAAGCAGTTTCCGTATAATTCGGCAACCAAATACAGTCTCCTATCCTTTCCCTGTCCCTTGTTTTATAAACCGTTCCCCTTAAAAATGTCAATTCACTGACTGGAAGTCCGCTGTCCAGTGCGTCAGCCATCTCTATTATCTGATGCTCGCCCATTCCATACAGCAGCAAATCTGCTCCTGAATCAAGAAGTATTGAGCGCCTCACCTTATTATCCCAATAGTCGTAATGTGAAAGTCTCCTTAGGCTGGCTTCTATTCCGCCTATTATAATGGCTGCATTTTTATATGCCTCCCTTATTTTGTTGCAGTATACGATAGTTGCCCTATCGGGACGAAGCCCTGCCTTTCCACCCGGTGAATAAGCGTCCTTTGAACGTCTTTTTTTTGCAACGGTATAGTGATTTACCATAGAATCAATATTTCCCGCACTTACAAGAAAAGCGAGTCGCGGCTCTCCGAATCTTTTAAAGTCATCGGTACTGTGCCAGTCAGGCTGAGCTATCATACACACCTTATATCCATGGCTTTCCAAAACACGGCATATTATGGCGGCTCCGAAAGACGAATGGTCTACATATGCGTCTCCGCATACATAAACAAAATCAGGTCTCTCCCAACCGCGTTTTAACATTTCTTCTTTTGTTACCGGTAAAAACGGCATAATTTAACCTCTCTTATTCCCACTTCCAACCGGGAAGATATTTATTTTTAAGACGTCCTTTCTGGCTTTTTGCCCAACCGAGTGAAAGTCCGTCAAAGTTTACAAGTACCCAACCGTCTTTTTCAAGCTCGGTTTCCAAAGTCTCTCCCTTTAGATATTTAACGGCAGTATCATAGTCCTTAAGTTCTTCGGTTAACTTTACGTTTTCTTTTTTAAGTCCCATTGCAAATGCCTGAGACGGCTCAAATCTCTTTTTCTTTATATCTCCAAGATACCAGCCGTTTCTGACAACTCTTATTCCGTTAAACGAAGGTAGATTTTTCGGGAGCATATACAGCTTTTCTCCGAATGTCTCAAAATCTCCGTTAAAATCGATTCCGCTGATATTGTCATTTAAAAATTGTTCAAAATATTCAAATCCGTCTATTTTATTATTTTCATGTCCGTTATAGTCTGTTCTTTCCTTACCGGACGTCTTTACCATCTTTGCGACAAAATGCCCCTCTCCGCTTATTTTATGCGGCCATAGTCTTCCGCATTTTTCAAACTTTTTATCGCCGCTTTTTGTCCATTCGGGTCTTCCGTGATCCAGTCCGAATTCTTCGGGTATATCGCAAAGTTCAAACTCGGGATGTCGCTGCAAAAACGCTTCTATCTGTCTCTCGTTTTCATCGGGATTAAACGTACATGTTGAATATACTATGTATCCGCCTACGCATACGGCTCTTGCGCACGCCTCCAATATTTCATACTGTGCCGAAAGACAGAAATCAATCATTTTTTTATTCCAGGCTTTTATTATGTCGGAATCTTTTCTGAACATTCCCTCTCCGCTGCACGGTGCGTCTATAATTACTTTGTCAAAAAAGTCTGTAAACCTATTTGCTATTTTGTCAGGCGTTTCATTAAGGACAACAGCGTTTGTCAAACCGAAAAGTTCGACATTTTTCAGCAAAGCTTTTGTTCTTGAAGTACTTATATCATTTGTAACAAGTATTCCATCCCCTTTCAGCCTTGCCCCGACCTGGGTACTTTTGCCTCCCGGTGCGGCGCATATATCCAATACCCTCTCACCCGGCTTTACATCCGCTACCGCTCCTGTTGACATTGCGCTCGGTTCCTGTAAATAGTATAATCCAGCGTAATAATAAGGATTTTTCGATGGTCTTACATTTGCTCCGTTATAATAAAAGCCCTCTTTACACCATTTCACGGGCGAAAGTTCATATAATTTTTTATTATAAAACTCATCAACCGGCATTTTTAAAGTATTAACTCTTATTCCATAAAGTCTTTCATTGTCAAATGAAGCTATATACTCGTCATACTCCTCATTTAACAGCGATTTCATCTTTAAAATATATTCTTCAGGCAGATTCATAAATTTTTCCCTTTCCGCTTGACATTTAATGTTTTTATTTATCTTTTCTAATACTACTAGATTTTTGACGATATTACAACATCTATATTTGTTAGAAATACCAATTTACAATTACATAGCGCTAGTATAATATATTTTTCGTATTAATCATAATATATAGAGAAAGGAAAATCCAATGTCAAAATCAGTATGGCGTCCCGGAACTGTATTATATCCGGTTCCTGCCGTTATGGTATCATGCGGTACCATTGAAAAACCGAATATCATAACCGTGGCATGGTGCGGAACATTATGTACTTCTCCGGCTATGACATATGTATCGATAAGACCTGAACGTTTTTCCTATAAAATTATAGAAGAAAGTAAGGAGTTTGTTATCAATCTGACTACGGAAGCGCTTGCCCACTCAGTCGATTACTGCGGAGTAAAGAGCGGAAAAGATGTTGATAAATTTAAAGAATGCTCGCTAACCGCCTCAAAAAGCGTTAATGTTTCGGCTCCGTCCATTGAGGAAAGTCCTGTAAATATCGAATGTAAAGTTGTTCAGATTATTAAAACAGGTGGCACCCATGATATTTTTATAGCCGAGGTAGTATCCGTATCAGTTGATGACAAATATTTTGACGAAACCGGCAAATTTCATTTTGAACGCACAAAGCCTATATGCTATTCTCATGGAGAGTACTACGGTCTTGGCAAACCTGTCGGAAGTTTTGGTTACTCAGTCAGAAAGAAAAGGAACAAAAAATATAAAGGGAAGGAAAAAGGTGTAAAAAAGTGATTCCAATAGACGAAGTATGTATTATCAGTATTGACAAATCAGAGGATTCTTGGGCAATCGAGGGGGAAATTATTTATGACGAGGACATCGCCTGTCCTTTTGAGGCTTCATATGTAGCTGAAGATGATGAGTTTGAGGAAATCTCAACGGAGCTAGACATAAATGAATTTGACTCGGACGATCTTAAAGACAAAATAAAATCGGCTGTTTTTGAATACGAAGATTAATAGGTCTTTTAATCTCAACCCATTTTTTACATAACAGTATAATAAATAACTATCTTCTATACAGGTTCTATTGATTTCAGGTATCTATTTTATATGAATTTTTAATTATGCGGACTTAATCAGTAGATATTACTTAAAGTTATATTCAAACAAAAAGCAACGTAAATTATTACGTTGCTTTTTGTTTTTTATATATTCTATTCGGCTTTTTCACTTATCACTCAGCCAGCCTTGCTGCTACAATAAATCTTCCGTTCTGCGTATTATAACTGCATGTCGATAATATTAAAATCCGCTCTCCGTATATGGGTGTAATTCCGGTATCATATAAAGAGTTTTCACTAAGCCATCCTGCTAAATCGACAAATTCTTTTTCAGACAGTTCCCCTGGCTGTTCGTAATATCTGAAACCCTCCTCATTCTGATACAACACTCTTGTTTCAACAGCCGCAAACACTTTATATTTTCTTTTTTCATTAACTGTATTTAAAGTAAAAACCGGCGTTTTATGAAAGAACTCCTCTTTTGCATAAAAATCCAAAGTTCCGAACATTGTGTCGTTTTTCATATTATGACCGTAAATAATAAAAACATCGCTGTTAATGTCTCCGCCCTCTCCGATAAACGGAGTTCCGCTGGACGACTCTGTTTTGTCAAACGAACGGTACAAATAATACTCTGGTTCATTTGGCGTCAGCATAACGGGGTAATCTATATTCGTATTCGGTATTGTAATCCATGCCGCAAAATCATTGTTTTTTTCATATAAATCAGTATAAGCCGTATATTCTTCATCCTGTCCGGGCAAAACATCGGTTGTTTTATTTTCCTCGTCTATTATTGTTGACGAAAGTTTTTCAAAAGTTTCCTGTTCTCTTTTTCCTTGCAGCCATTCCTTTACTGCCATTGTTGATGAAAAAACAAATATTAATAAAAACAAAAGCAGCAATACTGTAAGTATACGGTTAAACATTCTTTTTTTCTGATATTTTTTGAATTTTTTCTTTTGTGCGGCGTATGTTGCATGTAAAATCGTCCCCTTCGTATTTTACAAAAAATCGGCTTAAATATTTTTACAGAATACTCTTTTGTTTTTTTAATGCCGCCGTCTACACAAAAAATAACAGCTCCAATATTTTATATTGCTTTTATCTTCCGTTTAGAGTATATAATGCATTTTCCCGAAATTACTTTTTAGGCGGTATTATTTCAATCCAGTATCCGTCGGGGTCAATAATAAAGTATATTCCCATATCGGGATTTTCAAAGCATATACAACCCTGTTCCTTATGCTTTTCATGAGCCGCATCATAGTCTTCAGCTTCTACAGCCAAATGAAATTCACATTCACCCAGATTATACTTTTCTTTTCTGTCTCTCAGCCATGTCAGTTCAAGAGTAAAACCAGTCTTTCCATCGCCGAGATATACAAGTATCCAGCTTCCGTCTTCAGCTTCCTTTCTTCTGACTTCTTTAAATCCCAAAGCTTTTTCATAAAATTCCATACTTTTTTCAAGATCAAGCACATTAAAATTAAAATGATTAAATGTAAACATTTTTGTTCCTCCCTATTCTGTTATTTTAACAGGCGTAAAGTTCAAATAGTCCGCCGATACCAGTCTGTATTCAGCCCCGTTTAACATTCCTTCAAACCTTCCGTCTATACTTTCCCTTCCGTGCAGATGGCCGTATATAACCGTATTTACCCCATTATATTCCTTTATAATGTCTGTAAATCCTGATTCTTCATGCTTATCGTTCATCGGAGGATAGTGAAGCATTACAATCATATTTTTTTCATAACCTCCGTTTACGGCTGCGTTCAAAGAAAGTTTAAGCCTGATACATTCTCTTTCATATATTTTCTTGTCGCTTTCATCAAACTTTGTATCGTTTGGACAAATCCAGCCTCTTGTTCCGCATACGGCTATATCTTTATAAACAAAGAAATTATTTTTCAGAAAGAACATATCGGGATAAGCATAGACAACTTTGTTTTGAGAACTCCACCAATAATCATGATTTCCTTCCAAAAGTACTTTCTTACCCGGCAGTTCATTAAGTATTGTCAAATCGGTTTTAGCTTCGGCCAATTTTTTTGCCCAGCATATATCTCCCGGTACTAAAACCGTATCATTTTCGCCAACCGTATTTTTCCAATTGTATATCAATTTATCCATATGGTTTATCCAAGGTTCTCCGAACAAATCCATTGTTTTATTAATTCCTTTTCCCAAATGTAGATCGGCTATGGCAAAAAGAGCCACTTTTATCACCTCAAGTCATTTTTATTATAAAAATCATATATAAGTCATCATACAATTTATGTACATAGGAAGATTTATCATAAATATTGAACAAATAGATTATTCATAATATAATCTTTTTATAGTAAAGCAGATAAAGTATATATCAAAAAGGAGGAAAAATCAATGGAAAGAGCAGAGAAACGTCAATGGAATATGTTAATAAGTTTCAGGAATTAATCGACAGATTCGATTCCGTTACATGCGCTGCCAGCGACTGTATGGGTAGAGCAAATTCTATGTCGCCTGAAATAAGACCCGAAAGCAAAGAAGTGCGTATGGCAGGCTGTGCCCTTACAGCAAGAACTGTAGGCGGACATATTTCAGCTGTAATTTACGCTATCGAAAACGCTCAGAAAGGAGACATAATAGTAGTTGACAGCCATGGCTATAAAAACTCCGCATATTGGGGAGAAAACCTTTGTCTTTCGGCAATAAACAAAGGCGTATCGGCTGCCATAATGGAAGGCGCATGCAGAGATATTGAAGAAATAAGAAAACTCGGTTTCCCTATTTATTCTATAGGAACATGCTGTAATGTAGGACAGATAAGCGGATACGGAGCAATCAAAACACCAATATCCTGCGGCGGTATACAGGTCAATACATACGATGTAGTTCTTATAGACGGAAACGGTATCGTTGTAATACCTTACGATGACCTTGAAACCGTATATCAGAAAACTAAACAGATGATGGAAACAGAGACAAATGTATCTGATAAGCTTAAGGCAGGAGAAACTATCGGTCATCTTATTGACATAGAAAAACTTATGAAATCAACATTCAACTATCAGGAAAGGGCCCTTGAGGAATAACTGCTGCATATAATCATCAGAACTGTCAGTATAGTATATGACATTGACAACGTGCCTTTACGGCTTTTTCATATATAATACCGTCTTGTATGAAATAAACGAAATGCGACATTATAAGATTATAAAAAGCTCCCTTAAACGGGGAGCTTTAAAAGTCTCGATACAAAAAATCCGAAAATATTTACAGTTGTATAATTTTTGATGTATAGTAACAAATCTCAGCAAGGCAACACCCAAATATTCTTTACACTCTGTACATCTCGGCTATTATATTAAGCTGTTCATTGAAATCCTTAAGCTCATTAATATCGCCGTTTTCATATAAATTAATAAATCTTCTGTTAATATTATCCGCTTCATCCATATGCAGCTTAAAGTAAAGATTTTGGATATTTTCAAGTATATTATTTACAAGACTGCTTTTAAGTTCACTCATTTTTTCAGCCTGCATCAATTCCTCACGAATTGTAGACATTTCTTTATCAAGGTTAAACGAAGCTTCCGAGCAGGCTTTAAGTCTTGCTTTCAAATCATCAGGGAGATTCCCGCTGTACTTATAATTAAGCTCATGCTCTGTTACAGCCCAAAAATTCATAGCAAGAGTTCTTATCTGTATTTCGGCAAGAACTTCTTTAAAACCAAAAGCCGTATTCAATCCGTATTTTATAACCACATGATAACTGCGATATCCGCTCTCTTTTTTGTTTGTTATGTAGTCTCTTTCCTCAACTATTTTTATGTCATGTCCGTCTCTCTGACGTATTATATCTATAATTTTAGGTATATCTTCGACAAACTGACATATCAATCTTATTCCCGCTATATCTTCGACATCTTCTTCTATCCTATCTCTTGGTATACCTTTTCTGCTAACTTTTTCTATTATGCTTGAGGCAGATTTTACTCGACCTTCAACAGACTCTATAGGCGAATACAAACCAAGGCGAATATACTCTTTCCTTATGTAATTAAATTTCAACATAAGTTCATCCACCGTTTGTTCGTATGGATAAAGCAGTTCTTTCCAATTTATTATTTCTTTATCCAAAATCATCACCCCTGTCATAAATATCATCTTTGTCTATTATAACATAAATATATCAAAGTAAAAGCCGTCTGCATAACACATAGGTATTATATCATCATTTTATATAATATCATCAGAAAAACTTATTATTTATTTTCAATAAATTTGTGCAACATTCAAATTCATTTTTGTTTGTCATTTTCTTTTAAGGTATTCCCACGGATTTGTATGTTCACCACTTATCCTGACTTCAAAATGGCAATGACTGCCGGTAGCATACCCCGTCGAGCCGCACAGCGCAACTATATCGCCTCTTTTTATTTTATCTCCCTGGTTTACGGTTATTTCAGAATTATGCCCATATAGTGTAGATAATCCGCCTCCATGGTTTATTATTACGGTATTACCGTATCCGTTTATCCAACCTGCGGTTGTTACTATTCCGTCCTCCGCAGCGGAAATTTCATATCCTGCCGGTGCCGGTATGTCTATACCTGTATGAAATTCATATCCGTTTCCTACAGGGCTTATCCTGCCTACATAATCACTGCTTACATAATATCTTCCTGTAACCGGCCACTCCAATTCTCCTCCTGTATATGTGTTTACAAAATCAATATTATCTTCCATACCGGTTATAATTTCATATACCTTCTCACTTGCCGATTTTATTTCATCAATCTCAGCTTCCATAGCATCGGCATTACTCCTGTACTCTTCAAGAAGTTTATTTCTTTCGTCATACATGACTATCATTTCAAACTCTTTCTCAGTTCGACAATTTTTAAGTGCTGATTTGGCTTCTTCGCCTTCTTTTATTTCATCCAGTTTTTTCTTCATCACATTTTCTGTCTCTTTTAAATCATTGATTAATTTTGCGTCATATTCCATAATATCGGCAACATACTGCTTATAAATATAATAATCACTTATATTATCAATATTGAAAATAATATCAATGCTTAAATTTTCATCTTTATTTTCGTATATATGTCTTAATCTTTTTGAGGCCTTTTTATATTGTTCTTCCCTATTTTTCACAGCTTCATCATACGCCTTTTTTGCATCATCTATCTTCATTATAATTTCCATCATTTGACTGTCAATTTTATCAATATCAACATGAGCGTCTGAAAGCCTGTTATCAATATCCGCTATTTGCTTTTTTATCTCATCTTGAATAGAATAATTTTCATTAAGCATTGTCATTTTTGACTCCTGCTTATCAATAAGCGTACTATACTCGTCTTTAAGTTCCTCCAAAGTCTCACCGCTTACACTGAATGTAATCATAGGAACAATCAATATAAAAATCACTCTTTTTAAAACTTTCATAAACATTATCTCCTGTAATTTTTTTACAGATTCATTATAACATTCACAAAATTTTAAATATAAAAAAGTTTTCGTCAAAATATATCTATGTATGCCAAAAAGCGAGCTTTTTAATCGCAAACAAAAAAGGGATGAAATTCATCCCTTAGTAATTCAATATTTAATCAGCATAAAATTTTGCAGATTTCTTCAACAGCTTTATCTTCATCTTCTCCGGTGGCAACGATTGAAATTGTATCATCTTCTTTAATAGCCAATGATATTGTTCCCATAATGCTCTTGGCATTGATAAATTTTTCATCTTCCTCAATACGTATATCGCTTTTAAACTGACCGGCGCACTGTACTAAATATGCGATCTGTCTTGTATCAAGAGTATTTTTAACCTTTATTGTTCTGCGTACCAATTTCTTCACCCATTTCCTCTCTTAAAGAATCCGCAATGTCTGCCAATTTTCTCAGCCTGTGGTTAATTCCCGACTTTCCCACCGGTGGGTTAAGCATTTGTCCAAGCTCTTTCAAGCTGGCATCGGGGAACTCCATTCTCAAACTGGCAATATCACTCAGAGACTGCGGCAGCTGTGATAAATCCATTCTTTTTAGTATAAGTT
Source organism: uncultured Eubacteriales bacterium (assembly GCA_900548595.1). Taxonomy (GTDB): domain Bacteria; phylum Bacillota; class Clostridia; order Lachnospirales; family Anaerotignaceae; genus Metalachnospira. Next base: position 10,260 of record URLB01000002.1, on the reverse strand, counting down.
CTATATCTTCTATTTGTCTTACAGCGGCATTGACGGTCTTATTAAGATTAGCGGTTTCACAGTTAACTTTGCGGTTCACATTGTTACGCATGTCCTTTAGGATACGTATATTTTCCAAATCCATAAGAGCCTTATGCGCTTCCATAATGTTGAGCAAGTCAACTATCTGCTCTCCTTCTTTTAAATAAACTATGTAATGCTCCTTACGCTTTACAATCTTAGAATCAAGGCCGAAAGAGTTTATTAAATCTCTTAAGTCTTTGCTGTAAGGTTCTTCCGAACATGCAAATTCCAGATGATACATTTTTTCCGGATCGGATATAGAACCGCCGGCAAGGAATGCTCCTCTGATATATGCCCTTTTGCAGCATACGCTGTTTACAACAAGCTCGTCCATTCTTCTTTCGACATACATCCTGTCATCGATATAATACAGAAGTCCGCAAGCCTGAAGCATTTTTCTTACCTGTTCGTCATTATTGACAAAAAGCATATAGACCATGTTCTTTTTAAGCTGACTGTTTCTCCTAGTCAAAACTTCACTGTCTATATTAAAAGTTTTTTTTAGCAATGTAAAGTACTTTCTGGCGGCGGCAGGATTTTCGGTTTGTATTTTTACACAAATTTTGTCCCTATTATAAGCGATATGTCCACACATATTTAATATTGCGGCAAGTTCTGCGATATTACAATGTCTTGCGTTACCAAAATGGTGCGATAACTCGCTTTTTACATTAGATGAAAATGACAAAGTTTTATCCTCCCACATGTATTTTTATTAAAACATGTATATACAACTACAGCCTCTTTGTTTTGGAATCTTTTTCTATATCATTATGGCTTATTATAACGCTGTGGCTGTTTTTTAATCTCTTGTAAAGTTCGTTGGCAAGCGTTACGGATCTATGCTTTCCGCCTGTACATCCTATAGATATAACAAGTTGGTTTTTTCCTTCTTTTATATATTTCGGAATCAAAAACTCAAGCATGTCCGTAAGTTTGTCTAAAAACATTCTGCTTTCCTCAAATTTCATAACATATTCCGATACGGGAATGTCGTTTCCGGTAAACTCTTTAAGTTCCTGTATATAGTACGGGTTCGGCAAAAACCTGACGTCAAAAACAAGATCGGAATCCATCGGTATTCCATACTTAAATCCAAATGAACACACTTTAATTATTAAAGAATCAAATGCTCCGTTATCTTTAAATATTTTATTTATCTGTTCCTTAAGCTGCCTTGTCAGAATACTGCTTGTGTCTATTATATAAGTCGCTCTTTGTCTTACATCAGCAAGCATTGCTCTTTCTTTTCCTATACCCGTTTCCAATGAACCGCCTCTGGAGAGGGGATGAGATCTTCTTGTCTCTTTATATCTTTTTATAAGAGTAGAATCGGAGGCGTCGAGATAAAGTATTTCGTAGTCATATCCTTCAGATTTTAACTCTTTAAGTCCCTCAAAAAGATCTCCGAACAGTTTTCCTCCTCTTATATCTATCCCGAGGGCAACCTTATCAATCGAACCGTCCTGCTCAAAACAAAGCTGGGAAAACTTCGTTATAAGAGCCGGTGGAAGATTATCTACGCAAAAGAAACCTATATCCTCAAGGAATTTAAGCACTGTTGTTTTTCCCGCTCCGGACATTCCGGTAACAATAACAAATTTCATACTCTCTCCCCCTTCATACTTCTAATGTCATTTAGTTATGTCTATTTTCTGCCTATTATGCGCACTTCCGGCATAAGCCTTACGTTAAACTTATTATACACCGTTTCAATGCAGCAGTCTATTAAAGCCAATATATCGTCGCTTGTTGCTCCGCCTGTATTTATAATGAAACCTGCATGTTTTTCCGAAACCTGCGCTCCGCCGATGCTTTTACCCTTTAAGCCGGAGTCCTCAATCAACTTTCCGGCAAAATATCCATCTGGTCGCTTAAATGTGCTTCCTGCACTCGGAAAATTAAGAGGCTGTTTATCTCTTCTTCTGGCTGCAAAATCAGCTGTTTTTTCTCTTATCTTATCCTTACAACCATGATTAAGTTCAAACTCCGCTCCGACAATTATCAAATTTTTCTCCTGAGCCAAAGAATGACGGTATGAGAGATTAAGCTCGTCTTTTGTCATTCTCTTTATTTCACCGTATTCATCAATAACATCGGCATAATTGATTATGTCTTTTATTTCTCCGTCATATGCTCCTGCATTCATAAATACTGCTCCGCCGATAGTTCCCGGTATTCCCGAAGCAAACTCCATACCAGTAAGTGAATTATCCGCTGCGGCAGCCGCAACTGCCGACAGCATAGCTCCTGCCTCGGCATATATTTTTTCACCGCTTACGGTTATTTTATTCATCAGCGAACCTATTTCAATGACTACTCCTTCTATTCCTCTGTCGGAAACAAGTATGTTTGAACCGTTTCCTATTATATAATACGGGATATTTTCTTCACTCAACACCATAATAGCTTGTTTTATATTATCTGTACCGTCAGCTTTAACAAAAACATCTGCCGGTCCGCCTGTTTTAAACGACGTATGCAGTTTCATCGGTTCCGAAACAAGTACGGTATTAAATATTTCTTTAAGTTTATCAATATACATAAAACACCTCTATTATAAATTAAGTCTGTCTTTTATATTGTTTGCCGGATAGTTCATACGTCTCTGTCTGTGATTTATTGCAGCAGATTCGCATATTACGGCAACATTTCGTCCGGGTCTCAGCGGTATGGTCTTACATACGATTTTATTTCCCAATATCTCTATATATTCTTCCTCAAGTCCTAGCCTGTCATATATTTCGTTCTGATCCCAGTTTACAAGTTTTATTACAATATCTATATTCTGGGACGCCTTTACCGCTCCGGCTCCGTATAATTCATGTACGTCTAAAATTCCTATTCCTCGAAGCTCTATAAGATAACGTATCAATTCCGGACATGTACCCATAAGCACCTTATGCGATATTTTCTTAATTTCAACAGCGTCATCGGCAACAAGTCTGTGTCCTCTTTTTATGAGTTCCAATGCAGCCTCGCTCTTTCCTATTCCACTTTCGCCTATAATCAAAAGACCTTCGCCGTATACGTCAACCAGTACGCCATGCATGGTTATTTTTTCGGCAAACTCCGTATTCAGCCATTTTGTAGCTTCACTGTACAACTCCGACGCTCCGTCTGATGTTCTGAACATCGGAACCTTATATTTTCTGGCTATATCATACAGTTCAGGAAACGGTTCCAATGACTTGCAGAATACAATACAAGGTATTTCAAATCTAAAGAGTTTATCGAAAATCTCCATTCTTGTTTCCGGCGTCTGCCTTCTCATATATGTATGCTCTATTCTGCCTATTATTTGTATTCGTGAATTGTCAAAATGGTCAAAAAATCCCGTTAACTGAAGAGCAGGTCTGTTTACAAACTTTTGCGTGAGCATCTTATCTTTAAGATCTATTTCAGGCGTCATGTTCTCAAGTTCAAATTCATTAACAAATTTTTCTAATGCAATTTTTGTAAGTGAAGCCATATACAATCTCCTTTACTGTACTTTATGAAAAAACAAGTAAACGCTTTCGGCAGCTTTTATAGTCATTCCTTCCACCTCAAGCAAGTCTTCTACCTCTGCATTTTGTATGGATTCAATATCTCCGAAATGCATCATCAACGCTTTTCTTCTTTTAGGTCCTATTCCTTCTATATCGTCTAATATCGAATGAACCTGCTTATCACTTCTCAGTTTTCTATGATATTCTATCGCAAATCTATGAACCTCATCCTGTATTCTTGTTATAAGCTTAAATCCTTCCGAATTGGATTTCAATTCAATTTCTTCACCGTTATAAAGCAGCCCTCTGGTTCTATGCCTGTCGTCTTTTACCATGCCGCATACTGGAATAAATATTCCAACCTCGTCCATGGCTTCGGTCGCAGCTGTAATTTGTGTTTTTCCTCCATCAACAAAAATCATATCCGGCAGTCTGGCAAAGCTTCCCGTCTCATTTTTTTCTTTTATATAGTGCAAAAGCCTTCTTGTTATTACTTCTTTCATTGAAGCAAAATCATTTGCTCCTATTACCGTTTTTATTTTAAATTTTCTATAGTCGCTGTTTTTTGCCTTTCCGTTTTCAAACACTACCATAGAACCTACAGATTCAAATCCCTGAGTATTTGATATATCGTACGACTCTATTCTCAGCGGTATTTTTTCCAAAGAGAGCGCCTCTTTTATCTCGTTAAGCGCGCCTATTGTCTGCTTCTGTTCCTTTTTTATTCTTTCTCCTATTCTTTCAAATGTTATAGCGGCGTTTCTTGCGGCAAGTTCAACCATTTTATGTTTATCACCTTTTTGAGGGACAGTTATAGTTACTTTTGAACCGCGCATGCTTTCCAAAAGCTCTAAAATAGCGGTCTCTTCCTCCTTAATAAGCTCTTCTTCCAGAATAAGCTCTTTGGGTATATATGCCGTTCCGCTGTAGAACTGTTTTACAAACTGGGTCATTATACCGCTTCTGTCTATATAATCAGGGGCATTTATCAAAAAATGCTCCCTTCCGGAAAGCTTTCCGCCTCTTATAAAAAACACCTGAACAAGAGCTTCGTCCATAGCTCTTGAAAACGCTATAACATCGCTGTCGCCTACGCCTGTGTTTGTGATTTTCTGTTTCTCCATGATTTTTTTAATACCTGATATTCTGTCCCTATATGCCGCTGCCTTTTCAAAATCCATATTTTCGGAAGCAGCGTACATAAGCCCCTCCAGATATTTAATAATATAGTCGTATTTACCCTCAAGCACAGCTAAAACTTCATCTACTATACCTGCGTATTCTTCCTTTGTAACCATATTATCGCACGGTGCCAAGCACTGCCCTATATGATAGTTAAGACATGGTCTCTCTTTGCCTATATCCCTTGGAAATTTCTTTTTACATTTGCGTATAGGAAAAAGCTTATTTATAAGTTCAACCGTTTCCTTGGCGGCAGTAACGTCCGTTATAGGTCCGAAATATCTGTTTTTGTCCTTAACATATTTTCTCGTAATAAAAATCCTCGGAAACTCCTCGTTTGTTGTAACCTTAATATACGGATACGTTTTGTCGTCTTTAAGCATTACGTTATATTTAGGACGATGTTCCTTTATAAGATTACATTCCAAAAGAAGGGCTTCCATTTCCGAATCGGTTACAATGTACTCAAAATATGCAATATGAGATACCATAGCCGAGACTTTAGGAGATTTATTCTTACTGTTTTGAAAATATTGTCTGACCCTGTTTTTCAAATTAACGGCTTTGCCTACATATATTATTTCATCTGATGAGTCATGCATTATATAAACGCCCGGTCTGTCAGGCAGTTTTTTCAGCTCTTCATTAAAATCAAACATAGTTTCTCCTCTGTTTATAAGTATAAAGCCATTATAACACAAATAAACTAATAATGAAAAACTTTTGGGAGTTTCATTTTCATGCGAAAAAAAAGCATAATAAAAGGCGCCGTGATACTGACGTCCGCCAATCTTATTACAAGAATAATGGGATTTTTCTACAGAATATATATGTCGGATACAATAGGCTCCGAGGGTATAGGTCTATATCAGCTTGTAATGCCTATCTATCTTTTAAGCTGGAGCATAACAAGTTCGGGATTTTCCACTACCGTATCCCGTCTGACAGCTGCCGAAAACGCTAAAAAAAAATACGGTAATATAACTAGGATTGTAGTGGTTTCCGTCTTTCTTTGCATGGCTGTCAGTATAATAACCTCTCTTGCAATGTTTTTCGGAGCTGATTTTATAGCCGAGCAGATTATAAAGGACTATCGAACTGCGCTATCACTTAAAATACTTGCATTTGCTATACCTTTCATGGCAATCGGTTCATGCGTGAGAGGTTATTTTCTAGGTATACAGCGGCAAAGTGTTCCGGCGCTTTCTCAAGTCATAGAGCAGACAGTAAGAATTGTTGTTATAGTTGTCCTTGCTCCTATGTTTGCTGAAAAAGGGTTGGAATACGCATGTGCCGCCGCAATTACAGGCGTACTTCTCGGTGAAGCCGTATCATGTATTTTTACTGTTATCAGTTACAACGGGTTAAGAAAAGACGCTGCATACAGCCGTAATATTTCTGCCGCAAAATGTATAGTATTGGTACTTTCAATGTCTATTCCTCTTGCTGCCACAAGAATAAGTTCTTCATTGCTGTCGACATTTGAAAATATTCTTATACCTCAAAAACTTCAGGCGTTTGGTGAAACCGGTGAGGCGGCAATGAGTATTTACGGAAATCTTACCGGTATGGCTATACCCCTTATGCAGCTTCCATCCGCACTTCTTGTTGCGGTATCAACCGCATTAATTCCGAATATCACGGAAGCCTCTGCCATAGGTAATAAAAAAAGAATATCCGACATGATTTCTGTTTCAATTATGTTTACAGCTATCATCGGAATAGGTGCTGCTTGTCTTTTCGCCGTCTTTCCGCACGAACTTTCCGTAGCCGTATATGACAGGTACGAACTTGGCGAACTGCTTATAAAACTTGTCCCTGCATGTCCGTTGCTATATCTTAATATAATACTTTCCGGTATACTAAACGGTCTCGGTCAGCATGTTTTTATTTTCAGAAACAATATAATATCATCGGTTATAAACATTATTTTTATATGCTACTTAATGCCTCTTTACGGTACAGACGCTTATATAGCAGGATGGTGTGCCGGCATGTTTGTATCAGTAGGACTTAGCATATATAAAGTAATCAAGCTGACAAACGTAAAATTTGATATTTCCAAATGGATATTTAAACCTGTTATATCTGCCGCCGCGGGAGGTTTAAGTGCAAAATGTATATTGAATTACCTCATTCCGTCAAGATTGGTATATATACTTACAGCTGTATTTATGCTTATTATGTACATAATTTTTCTCTTTGCAATGGGTGCGTTAAACAAAAAAGACCTAAAGCTTTTAAAACCTTAAAACTGCGCGGAGTCTTATAATCTCCGCGCAGTTTTTATTTAAAATATTCCGTAATGTTATTAAATATTTCTATCGTTAAACCGACCGTAGCAGAAGCCGATTTATTTTCTTTTTTCCCTCCGAACTCTTCCTCAATGCTCATTACAATATTTCCTATTTTATCTGCGTTAAGGATTTCACCGGTCATATCGGTAAACTTTCTCATATAGTCCACATAGGCTCTTTTTCCTATAAACGTATCCAAATAATCTCCGTTACCGACCTTCTGCCCAACAAGATTTCCCATTGTATCGAGAATCTTCTTAGTAAGTCCTCCTATAGCCGCCCTTGCAACAAACACAAAATATGTAAAATATACAATGTAGTGTTCTCTGTTAAACTCCCTGTTCTCATCCTTATATACATTTTCAATTCGGGAACAGTAGCCGTCCGCTATTTTATATATTATTTCTTCATTTTTATCACATTCTATACTTCCTATTTTCATAAGTCAATCATACCTTTCATTTTACATAAAGCAGTTATATACTTTTTTCTGTGAAACATTAATTATTAAGGCTCTTATTTATTACAGTCTACTTATTCTATCATAATTAATATAAAAACAAAATACTTTCTGTATTCAATAATAATCAGTCAAAAAAGCTTCGGCAAAACAGCCGAAGCTTTTTATCATCTAAAGTTATACTGATTTACTACTTCTTTTATGGCCTGCGCTATAGCATTGGCAAATTGTTGTCTTCCGTTCTCGCTGGTAAGCAACGACATGTCCTTGCTGTCAGTCATAAATCCTGTCTCTACTAAAGCCGCCGGAACTGTAGTACGTTTAAGAACTATAAGATCCGAACGGTTCTTTACTCCTCTGTTATATGTTCCTACTACATTTGTTACATATTTTTGCAGAGTACTTGCTAAAGTATAGCTTGTAAGATCACCGTTTCCTTCTCCGCTGTGAGGTGCGTATAATGTTTCTGTTCCGTATATTTCAACATCTCCGGCTATTGAATTACAATGTATTGATACAAACATATCGGCTCCGTAGTTAGCCATATAGGCTCTTTTATAGTTATCAACATAGGAATCCGTAAATCTTGTAACATATACCTTTATTTTTCCGCCGTTAAGCTGATTATAAACCCTTTTTGCTATATCAAGGGTAATATTTTTTTCATATACTCCGTTCACAACCGCTCCCGGCATTGTTCCTCCGTGTCCCGCGTCCAACACGACAACTGCGTCATATACTGTTTTGGGGTCAATCAAATCTATATAGATATAGTCTCCGTTTTCATATATATTAAACTCACCTATCAAACTCGGCGTAACAGTAATTATCGTATTTCCGTTTGAAGTACTGAACTTTGCAGAGCTTATATACGAAGCTGTTGCGTCATCATTGGAATGAGACAACATTTTCGCTCCGTAAACCGAACTGTAATCTCCGCCGAGACTTATAACAGTATTGCCTGAGTATGGATCATAAGATTTTGTCATTTTAGAGACATCCATTCCTCTTGCCTTTGTAAATCTTATTGTTTTTCCCTCATTTATAAGGCTTTCCGTTACCGCAACAGCAGGCTTTTCTATTGTCAGTCTTATATAATCATTCCCCTCATCACTGCTGTATTCAACGTCATCCTTAACATCTATTACTATTCTTGTACTGTCCTCCGTAAACTGACTGGCTCTTATGTTCTTGATATATTCAGCATCACCAAAATCAGGAAGTTCTGTTATATCTTTTATTGATTTGTCAATGTCAATAACTATTCTGTATGGGTTAGAAAGCGTAAATATGTCATAATCAGGTTTTTCCTCGCTGTAAATCGTAACAACATCGGAATTTTCTTTATGTTTATACGCTATTTCCGTTACATTATTTAATCCATCGTCAAATTCTCCTTCATTACCGTTATTATTTTCACCGATTATCGGGGTATCCGGTTCTTCGGGTTCTGTAGGAGGCACAGTGTTCGTACCAAAGTTTACATTTATGCTTGTTCCGTCAGATGATTTTGTAACTGTATAGTCTCCGGCGCTTCCTTTAAGGTCAAACACTACACGTACAATTTTATACGGTTCAACCGCATACTGAGCAACTCTTATTTTTTCAACAGGGTCATCATTTACGGCAATATTTGTTGAAGATACCGCAAGAGAACCTCCGTATATATCAACTGCCACTTTAGATCCGAGAACCGTCGCATACTTATACTGCCATATCTTTCCTGATGTCTTAATGGTATAACTGTCGTTTCCGTTAATATTTACAGCAGTAACGCTTACTTCATTTTTCGTGTTGTCTGAAGCAGAAGAGTCTATTTCCGAAGTATCCACATGTGAAAGATCGGTAACCTTTTGCGAATCAGGTTCCGAAACATCTGTATTTTCAGAAGTTTCTCCATTGTTTTCGTTATTATTTACGTCTGTATCTTCTCCGCTTTCACCACCGATAACATAAGTCTCTACTCTTACGGTTCTGGTTTCATCATCCCAAAGAACGCTTGCACCTATAGCTTCAGCTATAGCCCTTACAGGAACCATCGTTCTGTCGTTTATAATTTTAGGAGCAACATCCATATTGAAAGCGTTTCCGTTGACAACCCCAGCCTTGTTATCAATAAACATAACAATATTTTTATCTTCCGTTTCAGCTGTAATCATTTTCAAATCCGGATCCCATTTAACTTTTGCTCCCATTTTTTCAAAAATAGCTCTTAATGGTACAAGAGTCCTGCCATCTATTATTACTGCCGGCATATCAAGATTTTCCAGTTGTTCCCCGTCTATAAAAACCTTAACTTCTTTTTCTCTGTATTCTACCGTTTTTCCGTCATAGGTCAAATTTAATTTTATCGCTCTTACCGTCTCGGCAAAAGCATTCACGGACATAAGTACGGTAGTTAAAACTGTTATAATAATAAGTTTGTTTATCTTCATTTTAACACCTCGAAAATTGTATCAATCGTTTGATAATTATAACACAAAAAGTTGTTTTTTGTTAATAATTAAAGAAAATTTAAACTTTCTATTTTTTACCAGACTATTTTTCACTCTATTTTTAAAATTTTGTGCTCTATCCGCAATTTATTTGTCCTATTACCGTACCACTGTTTTTTAATATTTATAATATAAATATATGCAAAAACCGGCAGTCAAAAAGACTGCCGGTCAATGCTCAAATTAAAATTCTGCAAAAGCATCCTGTATCGCTTCATATATGTGAACAGGATCGAGTTTAAATTTTGTAAATCTGTCAACTATACTTTTTA
>URLB01000001.1 GCA_900548595.1 uncultured Eubacteriales bacterium | reverse complement strand
CCTATCTATAATGTCGCCTGTGATTACTATTATATCGGGATTTTCTTCTTTAATATTTGCGAGAAGATTTTTATTGCCTTTGCCGATTTCCGCGTTATGCAGGTCTGAAATATGTGCGATTTTAAAACCGTTGAATTCAGACGGAACACTTTCGTCTGAAATAATATATTTACTTATTGAAAGAGTTGTATTACTCCAAAATATCCATACTATAAGGAATATAAATATTATCAAAAAAACTTTACTTTTTGTTTTAAACGGTTTCATGTAAAATGCCTCCTAGTATTTCATAAAATTATAAAAAGTTTACTTATAAAAAGAATATCATACATTTATTAATAAAAAACAGGAGGCTTTCTTAATTTTTACATAATTATCGGTATAAAAATTTCTCCCTGAAAAGGCATTTCAGGGAGAAAACGAAGTTTATTAAATCATATTATTGGCTTTCCAGAATTTGAATTCTCTGACTACCAGTATAACTGCAAGTAACAGCGTTAAAGTATCGGCTATGGGGGCGGCGGCAAGAGCGCCGTCAAGGCCGAAGAAATTTGAAAGTATTAATGCAAGCGGAATAAGGAAGAACGCCTGTCTTGATAATGAAATCAATAATGATTTTACAGGCTTTCCGATTGCCTGGAAAAATGACGCCGTTGACATCGGAGGACCGTAGATGAAAAATACAGCCATATAAATATTAATGAAGTGCTGTGTAAACTGACTGTAAAGCTCGTTGCCGGGAACAAACAGACCTCCAAGCGTTCCTGAAAAAATCCTAAACAATAAATACCATATTATAGATATAACAAGAGCGACTTTTATGGCAAGGCTATAGGTTTTTTTAACTCTCCCGTACTGTTTTGCACCATAGTTGAAGCCGTTTATAGGTTGAGTTCCCGATGATACGCCTACGAACATGGAATGTGCGACCTGATATATTTTCATAACCATTCCGTAGCATGAAAGAGCTATGTCGCTGCCGTATATTGTAGAAGCGCCGTAGGTTTTCATGAGGTTGTTCATTACTATCTGAGTCAAAGCCGCACTGATCTGAGTAAAGAAACTCGGTATTCCCAGAGTCAGTATTTCCTTGCATGTATCGGCTTTCAACCTCATATTTGCGACTGAAAAAGATACGTTTTTGAGCTTAGGTATGTAAAGCAGACATAAAACGCCTGCGGCTATTTGACCTATAATAGTGGCTATGGCTGCTCCGACTACACCCATATCAAACGTAAAAATAAATATAGGGTCGAGAACGACATTGATTAATGCGCCGAGCATCATACATTTCATTGTATACTTCGGATTTCCGTCAGCTCTTATAATTGCGGTAAACGATACGTTGAATATCATAAAAGGAAGTCCGAAAAGTATTATTCTGGAATAGCTCATTGCAGAATTGAAAACATTTTCCGTTGCGCCGAAAAGTAGTACAAGCTGTTTTAGGAATACATTTCCGCCTACAAGAACAAATATGCCGAAAGCTATTAAGAGAGCAAAAGCATTGGCAAAAGAGTGATTTGCCTTTTCATATTCTTTTCTGCCAAGATGCAGGCTTATGTTTGCGGCGCAGCCGTCTCCAATGAGAAGCGCTATGGCAACGCATATAGTACTGAGAGGAAAAGCCACGTTTGTTGCGGCTATACCGAGATAGCCGGCGTTCTGACCGACAAATATCTGATCGACTATGTTATACATATAGTTGACCATAAGTGTAAGCGCAGTCGGAACAGAAAACTTCAAGAGAAGTTTTCCTACAGGTTCGGTTGCCAATGGGTTAGAATGATTTTGTTCCATATTAATTCTCCTTTCTGAAATAAAAAAAGCACCCTTAAAACGGATGCTTTCTTTTATTTCTTTATGTAGAAAATGGGAGGAGAGCAGCCGTTTCAAGCTTTTCTTCTCCCATCCAGACTTACTGTCGGCTTCAGAATTTAACTGAATTATGCGGAATATTCCGCTCGCGGGCTGTAACCGCCGGTAGGGTAATCCCATTTCCGAAGAATTTATTTAATTATAATATATACATTAAGAAGCTGTCAATTATGCAAAATTCAAAAAAATTAACGACAATTTATGTAAAAAATAAAAATGGATGTAACGTTGCGTAATACACAGATTGATAAATACATATATTTAATAAGATATAATAAATGGAGTGAACAGAGTGGACAGACTGACTTTTAAAGGTAAGAAACGTCTTTTAATAACGCTTACGGCGTTTATGTGTTCTTTGGCGGCTCTTTCGGTAAGAGTTGGATATATAATGTTGACAAAGGACGAGGAATATCAGAATAAAGCGTATGAACAGCAGACCAGAGACCGTCTTATAACGCCTAAAAGAGGCAGCATACTTGACAGGAACGGAGTGGGAATGGCTGTTACGGAATCGGTAAGTTCCGTTTCTGTTATACACGCCCAGATAAAGGATAAAGAAGCAACGGCAACGGCGTTATCGGAAATACTGGAATTGGACTATGATGATGTTCTTGAAGATATAGAAGAACGCGTTGCCCTGAAACGTATAAAGACGAAAGTCGATAATGAAACCGCCGCTGAGATAAGAGCGTTGGAACTTCCTGGAGTAATGATAGATGAAGATATTGAACGTACATATCCATATTGTACTTTGGCGGCAAATGTAATCGGCTTTGTAGGAAAGGATAATCAGGGGATAATCGGCCTTGAAAGTAAATATGAAGACTATCTGAAAGGCAAAGCCGGAAAAATATTGACGCAGACTGACTCAAAGGGACTGAGAGTGAGCGATGCTGAGGAAAGAGTGGAGCCGATAAGCGGAGACAACCTGGTAACTAGTATAGATGTGGTGATACAGCAGTATGCAGAACAGGAAATAAAAGCGGCAGTGGAGGCTAAAGGTGCAAAAAGCGGGTTAATTATAGTTATGAATCCTCAAAACGGCGAGATATATGCAATGGCAAATTATCCTACATTCGACCTTAACGAACCGTTTACTATTAACGACCCTGAACTTGCAAAGGCATGGGACACTTTTACATCGGAAGAAAAAAATGATTACCTGAACCGAATGTGGAGAAATAAGGCTATAAATGATACTTATGAGCCGGGAAGTACATTTAAAATAGTTACGGCGTCGGCAGGATTAGAAGAAGGTGTAATAACGCCCGATAGTCCGTTTACATGTACAGGTTCCATGACGGTAGGTGGCAGACAAATAAAATGTTGGCGCTATCCGAGAACCCACGGGGAACAGACGTTTGTGCAGGGAGTAAGAAACTCGTGTAACCCTGTGTTTATGCAGGTTGCAGAGAGGATAGGAGCCGATAAATTCCATGAATATATGATTAAATTCGGATTTAATGAAAAGACGGGAATAGACCTTAACGGAGAGGCAGTCGGAATACTTCATAAAAAAGATGATATAGGACCTGTGGAATTGGCGACAATGAGCTTTGGACAGACGTTTCAAATAACGCCTATACAGCTTTTAAGGGCTGCTGCTGCGGTTGTGAATGGAGGAAGGCTCATTACTCCCCATTTTGCGGTAAAAACCATAGATGACGATGGATTTACACAGAAAGTATTTGAATGGCCTGACGGCGGAAGGGCAATAAGCGAGGAAACAAGTGAAAAAATGCGCGCTATATTGGAATCTGTCGTTGCGGAAGGAACGGGAAATAAAGCTCAGGTAGACGGATACAGAATAGGTGGAAAGACTGCGACAAGCCAGAAATTACCCAGAGGCAGCGGAAAATATATAGCCAGCTTTATGTCTTTTGCGCCTGCCGATAAACCGACGGTAATGGCTCTTGTGCTTATAGATGAGCCTCAGGGAGTGTATTACGGCGGAACGGTCGCAGGGCCTGTTATGAAAGACCTGCTTTCTAATATACTTCCTTATCTTAACATACCGAAAACAGCTGAAATATCGGTTTCCGACTAAATATAAGAAGTAGGAATTATTTACATCGATGTTTGACTGTGATATAATCAATTGATTATAGAAGATTTTAAAAACTGATTGTTTAGGAGGTTTTAACCTTGATACTTCAGAAATTGATTGAGAATATAGATTGTACTGTTATAAAAGGTTCTGCCGATGCGCAGGTACAGGCGGTTCAGTATGATTCAAGAAAGGTTGGAAAAGGCGACCTTTTTGTATGTATAACAGGTTTCCAAAGCGACGGCCATAATTATGCCCGATCTGCGGCGGAAAAGGGCGCTTCCGTTATTGTGGCTGAACATGAGGTTGACGTACCTGACGGAGTTACGGTTGTGATTGCCGAAAATACAAGACTTGCCCTTGCACAGATATCGGCGGCTTATTATGATTTTCCGTCGGAAAAAATAAATGTCATCGGCGTAACGGGGACAAATGGAAAAACAACTACTACATATCTTATAAAAACTATACTTGATAATATCGGCTATAAAACAGGCGTAGTCGGAACTATCGGAAATATGATAGGCAACAGAAAGCTTCATGCGGACAGAACAACGCCTGAAAGCCTTGAACTTCAACAGCTGTTTTCCGAAATGGTAGACGAGAATGTAAAATATGCGGTAATGGAAGTTTCCAGTCATTCTCTATCTCTTGACAGGGTGGCAGGCGTTAAATATTCCACTGCGATATTTACAAATTTAACACAGGATCACCTGGACTACCATAAAACTATGGAAAACTATATGAAGGCCAAGGGAATACTTTTTTCCATGGCTGACAAAGCTGTCATAAATATGGATGATGAAGCCGGAAAATATATGAAGAGCGTTTCAAAAGGGAACGTTATGACTGTGGGAATAGATTACGAAAAGGCTGATTTAAGAGCGGAAAATATTTCCGTTACCGCCGAAGGTGTAAGCTATACTCTTGATTATAAGGGAAAACAGTATCCGGTAAAACTTAATATTCCGGGAAGATTCAGTATTTATAACTCCCTCGGAGCTATAGGTGCATGCATTTTAAACGGTATAGAAATGGAAAAGATCATAGACGGACTCGCCCTTAACCAAGGAGTTCCGGGAAGATTTCAGTCCGTACCCAATGATTTGGGGGTAACGGCAATAGTAGATTATGCACATACACCCGACGGATTGGAAAATATTTTGCAGACTGCTCATGAATTTGCCAAGGGAAGAATAATAACGGTATTCGGCTGCGGTGGAGACAGAGACAGGACAAAACGTCCCATAATGGCTGATATTGTAGGAAAACTTTCTGACTTTGCAATAATTACCAGTGATAACCCGAGAACCGAAAATCCTGCGGCTATACTGGATGATGTGGAGGTCGGAATGATACCTACAAAATGTCCCTATCATAAAATTGAGGACAGAAGGGAAGCTATAAATGAAGCTATAAAAATGGCTGAAAAAGACGACGTTGTAATTATTGCAGGTAAGGGACATGAGGATTACCAGATATTTGCCGATAAAACAATTCATTTTGACGATGTAGAAGAAGTGAAAAAAGCAATAGAAGCCGCTAGGGCATAAGGAGATAAAAATGATACCTATAGACATAAATCAGGCCGCGGAATTTTCGGGCGGAAAACTGATAGGAGAAAACAAGGTTATTACATGTATTACGACCGATTCCAGAGCCGCTGCGGAGAACAGTCTGTTTGTTGCCGTAAAAGGAGATAAATTTGACGGGCATGATTTTATAGAAAAGGCATGGGAAAACGGAGTCGAATGTGTACTCAGCGAAAAAGAGTTTACCGTACCTCGCGGTAAGTCGCTTATACTTGTTGAAAATACAAGAAAGGCGTTGCTTGACCTAGCTGAAGGGTACAGAAGTTTGTTCAACATACCTGTTGTTTCGGTAACGGGAAGCGTCGGAAAAACGACGACAAAAGATATTATAGCAGGCGTTTTGTCTCAAAAATACAATGTGCATAAGACAAAAGGGAATTTTAATAATGATATAGGCGTTCCTATCACGATTTTTTCTCTTGAAAATGAACATACGGCAGCCGTAGTCGAAATGGGTATGAACCACAGCGGAGAGATAGATGTCTTGGCTAAGGCCGTTAAACCCGATGTCGGCGTTATTACAAATATCGGAGTATCGCATATAGAGAACCTCGGCTCACGCGAGGGTATACTAAAGGCAAAATGCGAGATGTTCCCATATATCGGAAAAGACGGTTATGCAGTGCTCAACGGTGATGACGATATGCTTTGTAAAATAAGAGGTTTTGAGCATACATACGGATTGAGTAATAATGCAAAAATAATATGGAACGGAACAGATAATGAATTTGATATTTGGGCATCCGATATAGAGCCTATGGGACTTGAAGGAATAAAATGCACAATAAATACTCCGAAGGGAAGCTTTGAAGCAATGATTTCGGTTCCGGGCGTTCATATGGTATATAATGCTATGGCAGCCGCTGCCGTAGGCATAATACAGGATATGGACTTAGAAAGCATAAAAAAAGGTATTGAAAGTTTTATGCCGACCGGAATGAGAATGGAAAAATTCAATTTATCCGATGGGGCAGTGCTTATTGACGATTCTTATAATGCCAATCCGGTATCGACAAAGGCAGCCATAGACGTACTGGCGTCATGTAAAGGACATAAGTGCGCCATATTGGGCGATATGTTTGAACTTGGCGAGTATGCGGAAAAAATGCATTTTGATATAGGCGAGTATGCTGCGGAAAAAGAGATTAATGAATTGATAGCTATCGGAGAAATTTCCGCTAATATTTTTAACGGAGCGAAAACAGCCGGATTAGATAATAAAAAATATTATAAGACCGTTGAGGAATTTTTAAACTCAGGATATAAACCGCGCGGCACTGTTCTTATAAAGGCGTCGCACAGTATGCATTTTAGTGAGATTGCCGAATATATTAAGAAATTTTGACGGTTTTAAAAGGAGTAATACAAATGAATTTATTAATAAAAGGAATATATACGTTAATAATAGCTTTCGTGCTTTGCATTTTTGTTTGTCCTGTGCTTATACCTTTTCTGCATAGGCTTAAGTTTGGACAGACTGTCAGAGACGACGGTCCGCAGACGCATTTGCAGAAAACGGGTACGCCTACGATGGGAGGCTTGGCTTTCTTAGCGGCTTTTGTGCTTGCGGCAATATTTATGACTCATACGCATGAGACTATAGCGGTAATTCTTGTAACTATCGGATTCGGACTTATAGGCTTTATTGACGACTATATTAAGGTAGTAAAGAAGCGTTCACTCGGTCTTAAACCTATGCAGAAGATAGTCGGACAGCTTATTATATGCGTATTGTTTATGGTTTATTTGAATAAATCAGGCGTAGGTACGGAAATATATATACCGTTTACAGGCGGAAAAACATGGGATCTGGGAATACTTTTTATACCGTTCTGTATTATAGCGGTTCTTGCAACTGTAAACGGAGTCAATCTTACCGACGGACTTGACGGTCTTGCAGACGGAGTAACGCTTATAGTATGCGTATTCTTTACAATGTGCGCATACGCCGCCGGAAACGGAATAGTAACGGCCGGCGGAGCGATGATAGGAGGACTTTTAGCGTTTTTAATTTTCAACGCATACCCTGCCAAAGTATTTATGGGAGACACAGGATCGCTCGCACTTGGCGGTTTTATCGTCGCATGTGCGTTTATACTGAAAATGCCTCTGTTTATACTTATAGCCGGAATAATTTATGTTGTGGAGACGTTATCTGTAGCGATACAGGTTACCGTTTATAAAAAGACCAAAAAACGCGTGTTTAAGATGGCACCTCTTCATCACCATTTTGAACTTTCAGGTTGGAGCGAAACAAAGGTAGTAACTCTTTTTTATGTAATAACGGCAATTGCATGTCTTGTGGCGTTCCTCGGAGCACAAAATATATTTTAATTTAAGAAAAATCTATGACTTCTTTTAAGGAATATATTGTTTGTGCAGGAGAAGAGTCTGACCGTACTGCTTCAAATATGAAAGGAAGATTTTAAAATGCTTTATGAAAATAAAAAGGTAATAGTATGCGGCATGGCAAGAAGCGGTATATCCGCAGCCAAATTGTTGGCGTCCGTAGGCGCCGACGTAACGCTTCAGGATATGAAACCAATGGATGTTCTGATTAAGCTGCATGATATAGAAGCGTATAAAAAAGAGGGAATAAAAATTTTTGCGGGAGCAAATCCGGACGATATTATAGATGGTTTCGACTATGCTGTTCTTAGCCCCGGCGTTCCGTGCGACCTGCCGTTTATAAAAAAAGCCGAAAGCAGCGGAGTTAAAGTTATAAGCGAGGTAGAACTGGCTTATACGCTGACCGAATGCCCTGTATGTGCCATAACCGGAACAAACGGAAAAACAACGACGACAACATTGACGGGAATGTTGTTAAATAAAAAATATAAAAATACGGCTGTTGTCGGAAATATCGGAGTGGCTTATTCGGAAAAAGTTAAAAGCCTTAAAGCCGATGATTTTGTATGTGCGGAAATAAGCAGTTTTCAGCTTGAAACATCCGATACTTTCAGACCGCATATAGCCGCTGTATTGAACATCACCCCCGACCATCTTAACAGACATAAAACAATGGATAATTATGTTGCCGTTAAGGAAAAAATCTTTATGAAGCAAAATAAAGACGATTTCACAATATTAAATAAAAATGATGAATATTGTGTGAAAATGGCTGACAAAACAAAAGGAAAAGTATTCTTTTTTTCAAGTGCGGAGAAGCTTGACGAGGGAATATATCTTGACGGAGACAATATACATATAAAATGGAACGGACTGGATGAAGATGTAATAAATATCCATGACCTCAGAATACTCGGTACGCATAATTATGAAAATGTTATGGCTGCCGTTGCTTGCGCTGTCTGTGCCGGCGTAGATATGGAAAGCATAAGAGAAATTTTGAAAGAATTTAACGGGGTTGAGCACAGAATAGAGTATTGCGGAACATTTGACGGAGTTGATTATTACAATGACTCAAAAGGAACAAATCCCGATGCGTCAATAAGAGCCGTCCTTGCTATGAGAAAGCCTATTGTCCTCATAGGAGGTGGATATGATAAAGACTCATCCTATGACGAATGGGTAAAACTTTTTGACGGAAGAGTGAAAAAGCTTATACTCATAGGCGCAACGGCAGGAAAGATAGCGGAATGTTGCGACAGATATGGATTTAAAGACTATGAGTTTGCCGATACATTTAAAAAGTGTATAGAAAAATGTAAGGCTTCGGCTGAAGAAGGCGATTGCGTACTTCTTTCACCGGCGTGCGCAAGCTGGGGAATGTTTGAGGACTATGAACAGAGGGGAAGAATGTTCAAGGAAATGGTCGCTCAGTAAAAAAGCGGCTGTAAAATTTGGTTTACAGGAGGTAAAGAATGGCCGACTATAAAAAGAAAGACGGCAACGTCTACCAACTGAATAGAAAAAGATATGACGATATTCCTGACAGAAGCCGCCTTAATTTAAGAAATCTTATTAATCCGCACCCGTTCAGAGGAATTGACTATACAGTTCTTATACTTGTTCTTATACTCGTAATGTTCGGACTTGTTATGGTATTTTCCTCAAGCTATTATTATGCGATGACAGAACCTAAGTTCAACGATAAGTTCTACTTTTTTGCCCGTCAGCTGAGATGGTCTATTGTAGGTTTGGTTGCAATGATAATGTGTATGAGCGTAAATACTGAATTTTTCAGAAGAGTTTCGGGTATTGCATACATATTTATCATCGGAATACTGGGCGTCGTTCTGGTGGTTGGCGTTGCAACGAAAGGCTCGCAGAGATGGCTTGAGGTTTTGGGTACGTCTTTTCAGCCTTCAGAGTTTGCAAAGTTTATAATGATTATTTTTATGAGTGATTATGTCATAAAAAACAAAAATAAGTTGAATGGAAATTTTAAGTCGTTTTTGATTTTTTCCATACCGCTGCTTTTGGCATTTATACTTATTGCGAAAGAAAACCTGTCCACAGGTATAGTCGTAATGGCTGTAGGATTTATGATAATGTTTGTAGCCAGTAACAGAGTAGGAAACTTTGTCGTATTCGGTATGCTCGGGGTGCTTGGATTTATTTTGCTTGTAATCGTAGAACCATACAGAATGGATCGAATAAAAGGCTGGCTTGACCCTTGGAGCGACCCAAGCGATACGGGATACCAGGTTATACAGTCGCTTTTTGCGGTTGCGTCGGGCGGTTTGTTTGGTCTGGGTATAGGTCAGAGCAGGCAGAAAACGTTTATTCCCGAAAGCTATAATGATATCATCTTCGCAATTATTTGCGAGGAACTCGGTCTTGTAGGAGCGATAGTAGTAATACTTCTTTTTGCGCTTCTTATATGGAGAGGAACAAAGATAGCTATGACGGCTAAAGACAAATACAGCTCTTATATGGCTACGGGTATAACGACAATGATAGCCGTGCAGGTAATAATAAATATTTCCGTTGTTACCAACTCGATACCGAATACAGGTATGCCTATGCCGTTTATAAGCTACGGTGGAACATCGCTGGTAGTTATGATGGCTTCTATGGGACTGTTATTGAATATATCGAGAGACTGTAAGTAAATAAAGTTTTAACGTGAAGTTATAACCCTGAACATATATGTGTTTGGGGTTATTGATTTATTATTCAAAAAATATTAGTATGAATGATATACTTATATAAAACTCATTGTCAGATTTTATAAAAGGAGGGATCTTCTAATTGGAATATATTACTTATTATAATTCGCCCGTAGGAAAGATAACAATTGCAGGTGAAGATGAAAGCATAACGGGACTTTGGATAGAAGGGCAGAAATACTATGCTTCTACATTACCGAATGCGGAAGAAAAAGAACTTCCTGTTTTTAAAATTGTAAAACAATGGCTTGACGATTATTTTAAAGGAAAAAATTCGAGTATTAATTTTTCCGTTGCGCCTAAAGGAAGCGATTTCAGACGCGACGTATGGAACATATTAACGGAAATACCATACGGTGAATTAACAACATACGGAAAAATTGCGAAACAGCTTGAGAAAAAATACAGAGGAAAACGTGTATCGGCACAGGCGGTAGGCGGAGCGGTCGGACATAACCCAATAAGTATTATAATACCGTGCCATAGAGTTGTCGGTTCTAACGGAAGCCTAACAGGGTATGCAGGAGGTTTGGATAAAAAAGTAATGCTATTGAAACTGGAAGGAGCGCCGTTAGAAGGTCTTTTTGTACCTAAGAAAGGAACGGCATTGTAAACAGAAAACGTACATATTATTAAAATAATTTAAGAGGTATTCGTAATGCATATAAAAAGATATAGATTTTCTGAGGTTTTTAACTTTCGCGATATGGGCGGACTTTATGCCAGAAACGGTAAAGCCGTAAAATGGAATTTGCTTTTCAGAAGCGATAAACTTAACGGAGTACTTAAAGAAGAGTGGGAAGTGATAAAAAAAGCAGGAGCAAAGACGATTATAGATATGCGCTCGGAAGAGGAAGTTAAAATGTTTCCCGATAACTGTCCGAAAGATTTTAATTATATACACTTTCCTCTTGTAGAAGACAATCTTTCATTTAATAATATATCAAGTCCGTCTATGCAGGCTTTTGCGGAAAGTGTGGCGGAGGGGTATAAGAACATCGTTTTGTCGCATGGAGAAAATCTTGCGGAGGTTATTAATATAATTGCGGACTCCGTTAAAGACGGCGGAGTATTATTTCACTGTACGTCGGGAAAGGACAGAACAGGGGTTGTGGCGTCTGTTTTATACTATATGCTCGGCGTATCGGAAGAAGACATTATTGCCGATTATGAAGTCAGTTATACATACAATAAGAATAGGGCAGATAAATTTATGAATGATTTTCCTCAATACCGTAAGTACAGAAGCGTTGTGCTTTCTGAGGCAGAAACAATGTGTGAGCTTATAAAACTGTATAAAGATAAGGATATTGAAAATTACCTTATATCAAAAGGAATGAAAAAACAAAGCTTAGAGTATTTGAAAGAAATATTATTGGAAGACTGCTGAAAACAGCGATACATAATAAACAAATGATAGACATGGAGGCGGTTATATGAAAAAAATCGGAAAAAGCTTATTATTCGGTCTGACGCTGGGCATAATCACGGCTTTATCTGCCTGTGGCAACGGCTCAAAAAAACCTGCTGTAAGTATATCCGATACGGCGAAAGAATATGAATTTATGTCATATAAAGAATTTAAGGAACAAACAGGAAATGATGTGGAGTTTTACCATGGGAATTTGTTTATAGGAGAAAGCACGGATTTTTCTGTCAGCGTGGTTTACAACGGAGAATATAACGAGGATACGGGTGAGGTAGTATTGAGTGATGAAGCTGTTCCCATTCGGCTTCAAGGAACATTGGGAGCGTTGATGAACGGAATAAATGAGGAAATGACATTAGAAGAGATTACCGAAAATCTGTCATTTGAAAATAATAAGAAAGCAGACATTGAGATATCGGAAGGCGGCGGTACTGCCTATTATGTAGGAAACGATTATGTACAAATACGGTTTGACAGCGATGAAGACGGCGAATACGACAGAAAACTTTTAATTGCATATGATAAATCCGAAGTGGAAACCGTAGGAAGCGAAAGCGTCGCATGGCTGGAAATCATATAACTTTTTGTTCGACTTTCGATTTGTTTTATCCGAAACGAAAGCCCGTAAAATAGAATCACAGATAAAAACAAACCCCTCTGTATGAAATTAAACATTAATGTAGAGGGGTTGTTATTTGTAAAATATATTTTCGGTTTAACAATGTTCGGCAGTATAGTATATAAGTTTTTCCGTATCTTTCCAACCGAGACATGCGTCTGTTATGGACTTGCCGTATATATGGTCTCCTATTTTGCAGTTTCCTTCTTCAATATAACTTTCGACCATAACGCCTTTAACTACATTGTGCAAATCTTTATTCTGGGTTCTGTTATGCAGTATTTCAGCTACTATTCGCGGCTGTTCATAAAACTTTTTGCCGGAGTTTGAATGGTTAGCGTCGCATATTATACATGGGAATTTAAGATTTCTCTCAATATATTCCTCGGTGAGTGACATAAGATCCTCATAATGGTAGTTTGCATGAGCCTTTCCGTACTTATCGACAGAACCTCTTATTACTGCATGGGCATAAGGATTTCCGCTTGTACTTACCTCGTGATCCCTGTAAAGGAAAGTATGTTCATGCTGACCGGCGTGTATAGAGTTTAACATTACGGAAAAATCGCCGCTGGTGGGATTTTTCATACCGACAGGCTGATTTATTCCGCTCGTAACAAGTCTGTGCTGCTGATTTTCAACAGAACGAGCGCCTATTGTAATATATCCGAGCATATCGTCGACATATACAAGGTTTTCGGGGTAAAGCATCTCGTCGGCAGCTGTAAGATGAGATTCCGAAAGGGCGCGTATATGCATTTTACGCAAAGCTATAATTCCGGCATATATATTTGTAGCTTTTTCCGGGTCAGGCTGATGGAGCATTCCTTTATATCCGTCGCCTGTAGTTCTGGGTTTGTTTGTATATATTCTCGGAATTATAAAGACTTTGTCTTTTACCTCTTCGTTTATTTTTGCCAGGCGTGATATGTAATCGCATACGGCGTCTTCATCGCTTGCGGAACAAGGACCGACAATCAAAATAAATTTATCGGTTTTTCCTGAAATTATATCTTTCAGTTCAGCGTCCCTTTTGGCTTTTATCCCTGTCAGATGACGCGGAAAAGGCACTTCGTCCTTAACTTCATCGGGAGAAGGGATATTCTGTTCATTGATGAAACTCATATTAATTCTGCTCCTTTCTTATGTTTTAAAAATCAGTCTGCCTTTAAAAGCTGATTATATTTTAAGGCATGGTTAATATTTTACTATAAATATATTTAATGTTCAATAATGACATAATATTTTTTCCTGTCTTTAAAATAGGCGCTCAATAAATTTACTTGAATATAAAAAAGAACCATAGTATACTATAAGAAGTTTATTTTTGATTTTTTACGATATTTTTATATACGGAAAAGAGGAATTTATATGGCTGATGAGAAAAAAACTATATTCAGCGGAATGCAGCCTTCGGGTTATGTTACGCTCGGAAACTACTTGGGAGCTCTCAGAAACTGGACTAAACTTCAGGATGAGTACAACTGCCTTTACTGTATAGTCGATATGCACGCTATAACTGTCAGACAAGACCCCGTAAAGCTGAGACAGCAGGCAAGAACTCTTCTCATGCAGTATATAGCCGCAGGTCTTGACCCGGAAAAGAATATTATATACTATCAGTCTCATGTCCCTCAGCATGCGGAACTTAACTGGGTATTAAACTGCTATACATATATGGGAGAATTGGGAAGAATGACCCAGTTTAAGGAAAAGTCAAAAACTCATTCCGATAATATTAACTCGGGACTTTTTACATACCCTGTATTAATGGCGTCGGATATACTTCTTTATCAGACGGATCTTGTTCCCGTAGGAGAAGACCAGAGACAACATCTTGAAATAACAAGAGATATTGCCGCGCGTTTTAACAGCATATACGGAGACGTATTTAAAATACCGGAGGCATATATAGGAAAAGTCGGCGCAAGGATAATGTCTCTTCAGGAGCCTACAAAGAAGATGTCAAAGTCAGACGAAAATAAAAACAATTCCATTGCTCTTCTTGACGATCCTAACGTGATTATGAGCAAAATAAAAAAAGCGGTTACCGATTCGGATAACGAAATAAGATACAGCGAGGATAAGCCCGGTGTGAGCAACCTGCTCAACATATACTGTGCGGTAACGGAAAAGAAAATTGCAGAGGCTGAAAGGGAATTTTCATCAAGCAACTACGGTCAGTTTAAAACGGCTGTCGGAGAAGCTGTGGTAGCAAGCCTTGAACCTATCCAGCAGAAAGTAAAAGAACTGGAAAAAAATAAGGACTACATTGACAGTATTATAAAAATGAACGCAGAGAAAGCTCAGAGAATAGCGCAGAGAACACTTTCCAAGGTACACAGAAAGATAGGTTTCCCTGACAGAATAAGATAAAAATGACAAAACCGTACTTATTAAAACAGGTACGGTTTTTAGCATATAAAAGAGGTTGATAAAACAAAATTTTTGTAGATATAATATTTAGTGTAAAATACCGACCTGTCAGAAGTTGCCGTTAAATCTGAAAGGTCGGTATTATTGTATTTTTATTTTATCAGTTTTATTGCGTGCTTAAGGTTTTCTATAACTATTTTTTCGGCGCCCTGCTCGTATTCTCCGTCAATTGTCCAGTTTACTGACGATGATGTTTCTATTTCTATTTTTTCAGCCGAAAAAAATCTTACCGTTTCGTTATCATACTGCCTAAGAGTACATGAGAGCGCTATTTTACTAAGCTCAAATGGAGTTGTCGGATTTTTTACAAGAAATACTTCCAAAAGACCATCGCTCAAATCAACATATTCGGGATCGAGCGTAAGTATTCCGGCAACAGAAGTTGAGTTGCTGACAGCGCCGAATATAAAATCATCTTCGTAAACAATATCGCCTGCTGTGATTTTGGCATGAATAGGCTTAATAGCAGGTAACTCCTTTAAACTTTCCATGACGTAGGCAAAATGTCCGAAAGCATTTTTCAGATTTTGAGGAGTGTCATAAGAAACCTTTGTAAAAGCTCCGAAAGAAGCTATATATGAAAAATATCTTCCGTTAAAACATCCTATATCATATAAATTAGGCTTACCGTTTATAATATCTTGAGCAGCTTGCATAACATTTTTTGATAGTTTTAGGCTGTTTGCAAAGTCATTTGTACTGCCTGACGGTATATATCCGAGAGGAACGTCGACGCCACAGGAAAGTATACCTGTTATAACTTCATTAAGAGTTCCGTCTCCGCCTATGCACACTATCAAATCATAGTACGAGGCGTTGTCAGCTACATATTGAGAGGCGTCTCCTGTGCACTGGGTTACATGTATGGTACAGTCATAGCCGGCTTTACTGAAAAGAGAAATTATATCGATTATATACTTGTTAGCCTTTTTTTGCCCTGAACATGGGTTTAATATCAAAAGCAGTTTTTTATTCATAATTTTAACTCCCTGACTAGATATTGCCGCATATTATAACATTATCATCATATATCATACAATAATCGAAATAATATTAAATATTTACAGCAATGTTAAATAATATTTTATTATATCACATTTTGTGCAAAAAATATAATATTATTTTTAAAACAGTTAATAATGTTCTAACTTAGGCATAATACAAATAATTTAGTAATAAGAAAAAAACTGACGGAGACATATTATGAAAATAATGAAAAAGCTGACGGCTTCTATATTGGTCTTTATATCGGTATGCCGACCGTTATATGTTAATGCGGCTCAGCATGAAAATATAACAGATCTTGGATTAAAGTCAAAGAGCGCCATACTTATGGAAGCGTCTACCGGAGATATTTTGTATGAGCAAAACAGCGATGAAAAGCTTCCTCCTGCAAGCATTACAAAAATAATGACTCTTTTGCTTATATATGAGGCTGAAAGAGATGGGAAAATAAAATGGGATGATAAGGTTACTGTAAGTCAACATGCGGCTTCTATGGGAGGTTCTCAGGTTTTTCTGGAAGAAGGAGAGACGCAGACGGCAGCGGATATGACAAAATGTATAGCAATTGCATCGGCAAATGACGCTGCCGTAGCTATGGCTGAATATATAGGCGGAAGTGAAGACGGATTTGTAGAACTTATGAACAGTAGAGCAAAAGAACTGGGCATGGATAATACCGAGTTTAAAAATGCCTGTGGATTAGATACGGAAGGACATATTACTACGGCTAAAGACATAGCGTTAATGTCAAAGGAACTGATTAAAAATTTTCCCGATATTACAAAATATACTACTACATGGCAGGACACTATAAATCATACGACAAGAAAAGGTACGACGGAGTTTGGTCTTACAAATACAAATAAGCTTATACGTTGGTATGACGGAGCAACGGGACTGAAAACAGGAAGTACGGGAAACGCCAAGTATTGCCTGTCAGCTACGGCTGATAAAAACGGAATGGAGCTTATTGCGGTAATAATGGCTGCTCCCGACAACAAATCAAGATTTTCGGAAGCAATAAAATTGTTGGATTACGGATATGCGAATTACGCCGTTGTATCGGGAGCTAAAAAGGGCGACTCGGCAGGAGAAATACCTGTAAGCAAGGGTGAGCATGAAACGGTGCTTTTGGAAGTCTCGGAAGATATAAATGCTATGATTCAAAAGGGTGGAAGCGAACCTGAAATTGTATATGAATTGACAGAAAGCCTGCAAGCTCCGATTGAGAAGGGGGTAAAAGCAGGAGAGGCTGTATATATGTTGGATGGACAGGTGATTGCAAAAGCTGACGTCATAACTTCGGAAGCAGTAGAAAGGGCGTCTTTGCCTACTGTTGCGGAAAGACTTTTAAAAAGCTGGTGCAGATAATTACATATAAAAGAGCCAAGGCATTGAACCTTGGCTTTTTTGTTTTTAGGAATAAAAATGTGTTTAGCAGTCGGCTTCATACATACGGATGTCGTTTCCGTCGTCTTCTTTGACATACATCATAAAGTTTCAGCCACATTTTTCATAAAAGTCCGTATGGTCTGTTATTAAGTAAAGCTTTTTATAACCGAGCAATTTTAAGTCTTTTCTTGCATAATCAAGTATATATCGAGCTATGCCGTGGTATCTGAAATCTTTTTCCACATACAGAGCGCACAAATTTGGGGATAAATCCTTTCTTTTATGGAAGTCGTTTTCTATTATGCCTGCTCCGGCTATTATTTTACTGTTGTAAAGTACTATATACCATCTGGGGATTTTCATTTTTTTATCTATGCAATCATTTATGCTTTCAATATAAGCTTCCTTAGGGATATTCCATTTTTCGCTGAACCATTCGGCGGAAACAGCTGAGTATTCCGGATGCTCTGCCAAGTTTATAAATTCAAAATTTTTTATGTTGAAATCATTTTTGCTCCACACCATAAACAGTTCCGCTTCGCCTGTGCTTTTATCTGTTGATTTTGAATTGATTTTAAAACTTTCCCTTTCATAAAATTTTATTGCAAGTTTATTTTTTTCATAGACGTTAAGTTCGAGCCTGTCTTTTAAATTTTTTACATAATCAATAAGAGACTTACCTATGCCGGATGAACGACGGCTGACAAATATTCCGTTTATATAGTAATCGGTCAGACCGATAAAGCCGAGAATTTCTCCGTTATCTCGGTAAACATATATTTCTGACTTCGGTATCATTTTTTTTACTTCATCAAACATATTATTCCAGTAGGATACAGGTATAAAGCTATGGGCTGAAATGTTTGATGTAAGCCATATTTGCATAATCTCGTCGAGATATTTGGTTTTAAATTTTTCAATCATAATATTATTCCTTCCAAAAGTCAAAAAAGATTTGAGCGTTTATTAAATTTTATGCGCAGTGATAATAGTGTAGCTGGTTGCGTTTATCGTTATTTTTATATTATTGATTTCACAATACAGATTTTTACCTTTGCGATATATATTACAATTTTTTTCCGAAATTAAATTTTTACAGTATTGTACAGGGTCGATATTATGGATGTCCAAATTTTTTATTATTCTGTCAATACCCATTTTTGTAGTATGAACTTTATCAATATTATCCAACAGTATTTCTTCTTTCATTTTGCGTGTCTCCCATATTTTATTGTTCATATATTATACTATAAGCTAAAATCGGCATCAACTACGATGATAAAAAATATTAGTTTAACGTTAAATTAAGAACGTTGTTGAAATCTTTACTAAAATACTTATTTCTGATACAATAATTATTTAATACAGAATATTTATATATCGGAGGTGCTTTATGAATCAATTGATTGTATTTTTATTGGGGATACCCGCAATAATGATAGCGACAACAATACACGAGTTTACAAGAGCCGTTGTTTCATCCTCACTGGGAGACAAACTGCCGAGGGAGCAGGGAAGGCTTACAATAAATCCGCTCAAGCATTTTGAGCCGATAGGAATGATACTTATGTTGGCATGCGGATTCGGCTGGGGACTTCCTGTAAATACCAGCGCTCTTTATTATAAGGACAGAAAAAAAGGAGTACTTATTACTGCCGTGGCGCCTACAATCGCAAACCTTATATTTGCTTTTGTATTTGCTTTTGCCGGATGGTTTACGTCAAATATATATTTTCTGTCAATATTGTTTGTAAAAACAGCGTATTATTGCTGCTGCCTTGTTATTTACAATCTTATACCGGTAGCACCGATGGACTGCCTGAAAGTACTTTCTTCCGTTCTTCCGGCGAACAGCTATTATAAACTGATTCAGTATGAGAAAGTTATACAGATGGGATTTTTATTCCTTCTTTTCCTCGGACTCGGTAATTTCTTCGGCAGAATAATAGATATGTTTTATATGGCAATAACATCGATATTCTTTTAAGGCGGTGTCCCATGAATAATATGACTGTCAGACTGGACAGCTTTTCCGGACCGTTGGATCTGCTGTATCACTTAATAGAGAAAAACGAAATAGATATATATGATATACCTATAGCTGAACTGACGGAACAATATATGGAGTTTATCAGCCGTGAAGAAAACAAAAATATGGACGGTATGAGCGAATTTATCGTTATGGCTGCCGACCTTATAGAAATAAAAAGCCGTATGCTTCTGCCGAAAGTACAATCTGAAGAACCTGAAGAAGACCCAAGGGATGAACTTGTACAGAAACTGTTGGAGTACAAGAAATTTAAAGGCGTTACGGAAACATTTCAGCGCATGGAAGAGAATGCTTCAAAGATTTTTTTTAGAGAACCCGATATAATCATACCGCAGCTTTCTAAAAGAGAAGAACCAACCGTTGAGGAATGTCTGTACGGTCTTACTATGGAAGATTTATATAACGCGTTTAGGGAAGTTATGCTGCGAAGGGAAAAGAAAATCGACCGTGTAAGAAGCGGTTTTAAATCGGTAAAAAGAGATAATTTTACGGTTGATGAAAAAATATCTAGTCTTAGAAGTATTCTTAGGATAAACCCCAAAATAAAATTTTATGATATGTTTACGGACTCTTCGACAAAAGAGGAAGTATTGGTTACGTTTTTGGCGCTTTTGGAATTGATAAGGCATCACAGCGTTTTAGTGGAACAGGAGCAGGTTTTCGGGGAAATTATGATATATGCGGGAGATAACCTGGACGGCGATGAAAGCGGTGAAGAATATGAAAATGAATGAGTATGAGGCAGTCATAGAGGCTGCCCTTTTTGTGGCAGGAGAGGAAGTTTCGTTAACTGCTTTGGCTGACATGATAGAAATGGATAAGGCGACGACAAAAGCGATAGTAAATACTCTGATTGCCAGGTATTCCGATGAAAACAGAGGCATGAGAATAATAGAGATAGGCGAAGGCTATCAAATGTGCACATCTCCCTCATGCTTTGAGACCATAAGAAAAATATATAAGGTACGGGAAAAACACGGACTGTCTCCCACACTTCTTGAAACATTGGCTATAATAGCGTATAAACAGCCTGTCACAAAGGCGGAGATAGAGGAAATAAGAGGAGTAAACAGCGACCATGCCGTAAACCGACTCGTTGAAAAAGGTCTGGTATGCGAAACAGGAAAAAAGGACGTTCCCGGAAAGCCCATATTGTTTGGAACAACTACTGAATTTCTTCGTTATTTCGGATTTAAAGGAATGGATGATTTACCCGAACTGGAAGAAAGTGAAAACGAGCCTTTACAGGAGGAATAAAATGGATCGTATTACCGTTAAATCAGAAAACGGATATGAACTTTCCGAGGGTGTTTCATTGGAAAAAGTAATTGAAAAACTAGCGGCGTTTGAGAACATGTACGAGGCGCTTCTGACGGACATAGATAAGACGGTTTTATCCGCCGACAGGTTGAAAAATATGCAAAAAACAAAGACACGGCAACGTACAGACAGTTGTTTGCCGAAAAGCTTAAGCTGAACGAAATGAAAAACAGGATTGATTTTTGGTTTTGACAGTATACGCCGTTATATTTTGGACTATGCAAAATATAATAGACAAGAGGGGGCGTAGCTGTGAAAATATTTAGAAAAATAATTTCGGTTTCAATTTTGATAACGATAATTTTTACTTTAAATGTAAAAGCGGAAGAAATGAAAGCACCCGATGTAAAGGCGTTGGGTGCTGTTTTAATGGATGAAAAAAGCGGACGTGTCCTATGGGAAAAGAATGCCTTTGAACCGTTAGCGAATGCCAGCACAACCAAAATAATGACTTGTATACTGGCAATAGAAAGCGGAAAACTCGACGAAACGGTTACTGCTTCTAAAAATGCCGCGATACAGCCGAAAACCAAAATGGGACTTTCGGTAGGTGAGCAGATAAAATTGAAAGACCTATTGTATGCTCTTATGCTGCAATCATCGAATGACGCGGCAGTTGCCATAGCCGAGCATATTTCCGGAAGCGTTGATGATCTTTGCAGCCTTATGAATGAGAAAGCGAAGGATATAGGAGCCGTAGATACAAATTTTGAGACTCCTAACGGACTGGATAAAGGAGAACACCATTCAACGGCGTACGATATGGCTGTAATTACCTGCTATGCCCTCAAAAATGAAACGTTTACCGATATTATAAATACAAGACAAGTAAATATAAAAAGCGATAGACGGACATATACCGTAGTAAATAAAAACAGGCTTTTAAATGAATATGACGGAGCTATAGGCGTTAAAACAGGTTTTACGGGAAAAGCCGGCAATTGTTTTGTAGGAGCGGCAGAACGGGAAGGGATGAAGCTTGTGTCCGTAGTGTTGGGAAGCGGATGGGGAAAAGTAGGAAAAGAAAGAAAATGGATTGATACAAAAAAAATTCTTAACTATGGATTTGATAACTATAAGTATTATGATTTATGCGTATTGGGAGACTATATTGCCGACATTCCGGTAAAAAATTCATATAATAAGAGAGTAGGTGTAAGCGTTTCAAAGGGAATAACAATACCGCTCAACTATGATGAAAAAGAAAATCTAAAGGCGGAAATACAGCTTCCGAACACGATAGACGCGCCGGTTGTAAAAGGAGACGAAATAGGAAGCATATTTTTTAAAATCAATGAAGATACAGTACTGGCGGAATGCGAACTGACGGCTGATGATAACATTGCAAAAAAAGATGTGAAAACAACGGTGTCAATGCTTATAAAATACTGGATTAATCCATTGAAATCAGATATACTAAAAAATAACGTACACACTTAAATTTAATATTTGTTTGTAACTAAGGAGAAAAATATGGAAAGACTGCAAAAATATATGGCGGACTGCGGAGTTGCCTCCAGAAGAAAGGCGGAGGAGCTTATAAAACAGGGACTTGTTTCCGTAAACGGCGAAATAGTTACGGAACTGGGCGTAAAGGTAGACCCTGCGAAAGATAAAGTTTTATATAAAGGAAAAGTCATATCTCCGGAAAAGAAAAAAGTATATATTATGCTTAATAAACCCGAGGGATATGTTACAACGGCAAAGGATCAGTTCGGAAGACCCACGGTGCTGGACTTGGTGAAAAATGTTAAGGAAAGACTTGTGCCTGTCGGAAGATTGGACTACGATACGTCTGGTCTTTTGATATTGACAAACGACGGAGACATCGTATATAAGCTTACTCATCCGAAGAACGAAATAAAAAAAGTATATGAGGCAAAGCTTTTCGGAGTGCCCGACAGCAATACAATAAAACTATTTAAAAACGGAATTACAATAGACGGAAAAAAGACGCATCCTGCCAAATTAGAACTTCTGAAAGTCGATGGACGTTTTTCATGGTGCAATATTACTATACATGAGGGAAGAAACAGACAGGTAAGAAAAATGTGTCAGGCGGCAAGACACCCTGTAGCCTCGCTCAGAAGAATTGCGGAAGGCGATATAACCCTCGGAAATCTGAAAAAGGGCGAGTGGAGATACCTTACCGATAAGGAAATACGTTATCTTAAGGAGTTATAAAATGCTTAGATTATATATGATGCGCCATGGAGAAACCGTTTGGAATACGGAAAGACGGTATCAGGGCATGACTGATATAGAATTATCGCAAACGGGAATAAAACAGGCGGAATGTGCTGAAAAGCGTTTTGAAAATATAGAAATAGATAAAATATACTGTTCTCCGCTGAAAAGGGCAATGGCTACGGCAAAACCGATAGCGGAGGCTAAAAAACTTGATATTATACCGGAAGAAAATTTCAGAGAAATACATTTCGGCGAATGGGAGGGAATGACAGTTCCCGAGCTTAAGGCAAAATACGGCGATACGTATATGAATTTTATAAAAAATCCACATCTCTATGATTTCCCGGGAGAAGGTAATATAAGTAATGTTATAAACAGACTGAAACCTTCGCTGGACAGAATTATAGAGAACGAATCGGGAAACATCCTTATAGTTTCACACGGCGGTATAATAAGACTTATGATAATGTACATAATGGGACTGGATAACAGCTGGTTCACAAAAATGTGGATAAATAATACGGCTATATCCATTATTGAAATAAAAGATGACAGACGGCTGATGCTTACCGTAAACGACAGCGCGCATCTTTCTGATATAGGACAAAACGAGAGCAATTTTTTAAAACCGTAAAAGCGGGGGATATAATATGAACGTAACTGTAATAGGAGCAGGAGCTGCCGGAATGATTGCTGCCGGAAGAGCCGCCGAAAAAGGACATGTTGTTGACATATACGAAAAAAACAATATGGCAGGAAAAAAATTGAGGATAACGGGAAAGGGAAGGTGTAATATAACAAACGCCTCCGAACCCGACGAACATATAGAAAATACACCGGGAAATCCATACTTTATGTACTCGGCGCTTTATAAGTTTCAGCCGTCGGATACAGTCGGACTCATTGAAAAAATGGGGGTATTAACAAAGGTCGAAAGGGGAAAAAGAGTTTTTCCCGTAAGCGATAAAGCGGCGGACGTTGTCGACGCTTTAGTAAGATATATGAAAAAAAACGGTGTAAGGCTGCATTTTGACAAGGCTGTCAAAGATATAATAATTGAAGACGGAAAGACCTGCGGAATAGTTTTGAACGACGGAAGCAGAGTTTTATCCGACGCCGTTATTGTAGCTACGGGAGGATTGAGTTATCCTTCTACAGGCTCGACAGGCGACGGATATAGATTTGCAAAAAAGGCAGGGCATACGGTAACTCCGCTGCTGCCGTCCCTTGTTCCTCTGAAATCGGATTCGCCGTTTTGCGGTGAACTTATGGGATTAAGTTTGAAAAATACCGCAATAGTAATAAAAAACGGAAAAGGCAAAACAATATATAAGGACTTCGGAGAAATGCTGTTTACTCATTTCGGAGTTTCGGGGCCGATGATACTTTCCGCCAGCAGACATCTACTTAATAGATTTGATGAAGATATGACCGCTTATATAGATATGAAGCCGGCTCTTGATATGAAAGAGTTGGACATGCGTATATTGAGAGATTTTGAGAAATATATAAATAAAGACATGAAGAATGCTCTCAACGACCTGCTTCCCCAGAAAATGATACCCGTAATTATAAAACTCAGCGGTATTGACGAGAACAAAAAAGTACATGATATAACTAAGGAAGAAAGAAAAAGAATATGTTCTTTAATAAAATCTCTCCCTGTACACCTTACGGGAACAGCGGGATTTAATGAGGCGGTCGTTACAAGCGGCGGAGTAAATACGGATGAAATAGACCCGTCTACTATGGAAAGCAAGTTGATTAAGGGATTATATTTTGCGGGAGAGGTGCTTGATGTTGACGCATATACAGGCGGATTTAATTTGCAGATAGCGTTTTCGACGGGATATTCCGCTGCCGACGGATTGGAGGAAAGAGAATGATTACAGCTGTAAGAGGAGCCACTACGGTGGAAATGAACGACAAAGAAATGATCTATGAAGCTTCGGCTGAAATGATGAAAGAAATAATAGAGAGAAATAATATAGACAAGGACGATATAGTTTCCATAGTTTTTACTGCCACTTCTGACTTGGATAAAGCGTACCCGGCTGTTGCGGTAAGGCAAATGGGAATTACGGAAGCGGCTCTGATGTGCGTTCAGGAAATGAACGTGGAAGGCAGTCTGAGGAAATGTATAAGGGTCATGGTTACACTTGAAGGCAACTATGACAGAAAGAATATTAATCACGCCTATCTTAGAGGCGCGGTAGGTTTAAGACCTGATTTAAAAAAATAAGACGGGGTGTAAATATGAAAATATATTCAATAGCTATCGACGGACCTGCCGGAAGCGGAAAAAGTACTGTTGCTAAAATATTATCGGAAAAACTCGGAATTGTATATGTTGATACGGGCGCAATGTACCGTACCGCAGCCTATTATTGTATGACAAACGGCATAGATACAAAAGACGGCAATGCCGTTGCAGCCGCTATGGAAAAAATCAATATGGATATAAAAACAGTAGACGGCGTACAGCACATGATATTAAACGGAGAGGACGTAACTGCGTTCATAAGGACGGCGGAGGTAGGTCAGGGAGCGTCTGATGTCGGAACCTTTGTGCCTGTCAGAGATAAGCTTGTTGAGATGCAGCAGAAAATAGCTGAAAAAATATCCGTAGTTATGGACGGACGCGATATAGGAACTGTTGTACTTCCCAATGCCGAGGTTAAAATATATCTCAACGCCGACGTTACGGAAAGGGCAAAACGCAGACTTAAGGATTTTGAATTGCAGGGCAGAAAAGAAACTCTCGATGAAGTAATCGAGCAGATAAAGCAAAGAGACCATAACGATATGACAAGGGACTATAATCCTCTTAGAAAAGCTGAGTCGGCGGTAGAAATCGATACTACAGGAATGACTGCCGATGAAGCGGCGGCTTTGATATCGAAAATTGTATATGAAAAAACGGGTGAACGATAATGGAAATAATAACGGCTAAGTCAGCCGGCTTCTGCTTTGGGGTAAACAGAGCGATAGAAGCCTGCTATAACGAGATAGAAAAAGGCGGCAGGATAGTTACATACGGACCGCTTATACATAACAAAAACGTGAACAAAGATTTGGAAAACAAAGGAGTAAAATCTGTAGACACTCTTGACGGATGTGAAGGCGCAACCGTTATAATACGTTCCCACGGCGTAGGCAAAGCTGTGTATGATGAGCTTGAAAGACGAAATATTCATTATGTGGACGGAACATGCCCTTTTGTAAAAAAAATACATAATATTGTAAGAAAAAAACGTGATGAAGGATATGAAGTAATTATAATAGGGGACGGAAAACACCCCGAGGTTATAGGAATAAACGGTTGGTGCGACAATTCGGCGATTACGGTTGACAATGTGGACGACGCACAAAAGCTTATACTTGACGATGAGAAAAAATATGCCGTTGTTGTACAGACAACTTTCAGGGAAAACAAGTTTTATGATATTTTGAAAATACTGAAAGAAAAGAGCGAAAAAATAACTGAGGAAAATACGATATGTTCGGCAACTGAGGAAAGACAGACGGAAGCTGTAAAAATATCCCAAAACGTCGATAAAATGTTGGTTATAGGAGATAAAGGCAGCTCTAATACACAAAAACTTTATGAAATATGCAGAAAAAATTGCCGAAACACATATTATATTGAAACAATTGAAGATTTGGTGTTGAATAATTGCAAATTTAATGATAAAATTGGAATAACTGCAGGAGCGTCTACGCCCCCTGCAATAATAAAGGAGGTTATTACTACTATGAGCGAAATGGACGGAGTCAAAAATACTATGGAAGGTGAAGAGCTTACATTTGAGCAGATGCTTAACGATTCATTTGTAACTTTACATACAGGAGATGTTGTTAAAGGTACAGTTATTTCTACAGCCGGCGAAGAGGTTTCCGTAAACCTTGGATACAAGTCAGACGGTATCATCCCCAGAGGAGAATTCAGCAGCGACGCAAGCGTTGTTCCCAGCAAGGTTGTACAGCCCGGCGATGAAATAGAAGTTTTTGTTGTACGTGTTAACGACGGAGACGGAAACGTACTTCTTTCTAAGAAGAAAGTAGAATCTCAGAAGGGTATGGAAGAAATCGAAAAGGCTTTTGAAGAAAAAGCAACTGTAACAGGTAAGGTTGTAAAAATTGTTAAGGGCGGTCTGATTGCTGTTGCTAACGGAATCCAGGTATTTATACCTTCATCACAGGTTGCAGGAAGATTTGTAGAAGACCTCAGCGTTTATGACGGAACAGAACTCACATTTAATATTATTGAGCTTGACAGAGCTAAACACCGTATAATCGGCGGCAGAAAGGCTCTTCTTGCGAAAGAGGCTGAAGAAAAGAAAGCAGCTGTATTCGCAACACTTGAAGCAGGTAAAAAAGTAACTGGTACAGTATCAAGAATTACTGACTTTGGTGCGTTTGTTGATCTCGGCGGCGTTGACGGACTTATCCACATTTCTGAAATGAGCTGGGGAAGAATTTCAAATCCTAAGGAAGTACTTTCAGAAGGAGATACTGTAGAGGTTGTTGTTCTTGATGTAGATAAAGAAAAGAGCAAAATTTCTCTTTCACTTAAAGACGTAACTCCCAACCCTTGGACAATGGCAGCTGAAAAATATGTTGTAGGCTCAGTTGTAGAAGGAAAGGTTGTTCGTATGGTACCTTTCGGAGCATTTATCGAACTTGAACCCGGTGTTGACGGACTTGTTCATATTTCTCAGATTGCCAACAAACGTGTTGAGAAACCCGAAGATGAACTTAAGATTGGTGAAACAATCAAAGTAAAGGTTATTGATGTAAACGCAGAACAGAAGAAGATCAGCCTTTCTAAAAAGGAAGCTGAAGCTCCTTTAGAAGAAGCAACAGAAGAATAATTACGGATTTTAAAATCGTATTACTTAAAAATAAAAAAAGAATTCTCTGAAAATTCAGGGGATTCTTTTTTATATTATGAAATTACCGAATTGTCAGCATATTTAAGAATCATTAAATTGATTGAAAATATTTTGCGGGTTATTTAAAAGAAAATTTATAAAGAGAATTTATTAGTCTGGCGCCGGTACAAAAACCTACTTTGAAGATAGCAATAGATGACACAGAGGATATTGAGTCGCTTTTTTCCAACAGTTTGTTAAACATAATAAGCTGCTCTTTAGAAAGACTTGCTCGTAAATCATTACATAAAGACATATATTCAAGGGATTTTGTTTTGAAATCCGGTGAAATTTTATTGATGTCCGTTTCCCATGGAGAGATTTTCCCATAGTATAGATCTTCAAGAAAATCTGACATAATATCGCCTCCTCAGACGTTTTGCGGTTAGGTGAAAACTATTCTTTTATTAAATGTTATCATACATTCGACATTTGGTCAATAATTGTCATGTTTGTTCGATTTAATACAGATATAACAAAAAATACGTTCTATATATAAAATGATAAACAAATCAGTACTACATTATATAACAGTAGTGATTAAAAAATACAATTAATAAATATTACAAGTAAATGTAGGGGTAATTACAAGGTATATACTTATTTCTTACAATATATTTAAGCATATAGCAAATGGCATATCTATAGTTTATAATTCTTTTATAAAATATAAAGTGAGGGATATGTATGATAATATCGACAACGGAAAATATAGGAAAGAACTATGAGGTTATCGGCATTGTTAAAGGAACTACAGTAAATTCAAGACATATAGGAAAAGATATAGGGGCAAGCTTTAAAACTATTGTAGGCGGAGAAATAAAAGGTTATACGGAAATGATAGAGGAGGCTCAAAAAATAGCAACGGAACGAATGGTATCCGATGCGGAACGAATGAATGCGGACGCCATTGTAGGCGTAAGACTTTCTACAAGCTCTGTCATGCAGTCGGCTTCGGAAATTACAGCATACGGAACGGCAGTAAAATTTATAAAAACAGAGGATGGAAAATGAAAATAAAACGTTTTATGATTTTAGGTGCGGCAGTTGCTATGATAGCTGTCGGAGTTGCAAACGGCGGATTCAGAGACACGTTAAACAAAGGTATAAGGGTATGTTTGGAGTGTGTTGGAATTGGCTAAAGGTTTTAAGAGAAGATATATACAGCTTATAAGCGCCCTTGTGTATAATGTAAATCTGAAAGGTTTTGCAGACGGCAGCTTATACTATGGAAATATTAAAGGGGTATGCGTTCCCGGCCTGAACTGCTATTCATGTCCCGGAGCAGTAGCCTCATGTCCCCTCGGAAGCCTGCAAAACGCAGTTGCTGTATCCGGTAAAAGATTGCCGTTTTATATAATCGGAACATTGTTGCTTTTCGGTGTTATTTTAGGAAGGGTTATATGCGGATTTTTATGTCCTTTCGGATTAATACAGGAACTGCTTTATAAAATACCGACTCCTAAATTGAAAAAAAGTAAGGCTACGATGTGGCTGTCAAAATTGAAGTATTTTATATTAGCTGTTTTTGTAATAATTATTCCGTTGATGTTTACATATCCGGGTTTTTGCAAATATATATGTCCTGTCGGAACATTGGAGGCAGGAATACCTTTAGCGGCGACCGATGAAAGCATTGCCGCCATGCTCGGAGCTATATTTAATTGGAAAGTTGCCGTTTTAATTACAGTTGTATTAGGAGTTATATTTGCTTACAGAGGATTTTGCAGATTTATATGTCCGTTGGGAGCTATATATTCATTTTTTAATAAAATATCAATTTTAGGTATAAAGGTTGATAATGAAAAGTGTACAAATTGTGGAAAATGTGTTGCAGTATGCAAAATGGATATAAAGAAACCGGGAGACTTTGAGTGTATATCGTGTGGCGAGTGCATAGACAAGTGCGGTGAAGGTGCAATCTGTTGGAAAAATAAAAGGGAGAAATAAACTATGAGAAAGAAGATGTTAATTTTACTGTCGGCATGCCTGCTGACGACTGCCTGCTCTCCTAAAATGAGCGGTGAGAAAATAGAAAGCAAAGATATAAGTGAGTATGAACCGTCTGAAACAACCGAAGATACAGAGTATGCTGCGCTCGGAGAAATTGCCC
This sequence comes from uncultured Eubacteriales bacterium, assembly GCA_900548595.1. GTDB lineage: Bacteria > Bacillota > Clostridia > Lachnospirales > Anaerotignaceae > Metalachnospira. Next base: position 11,908 of record URLB01000001.1, on the reverse strand, counting down.
CCGATATTGTTGTAACAGACCTTGAAGGAAATAACAAGCAGTTATCCGAATATTTCGGAAAGCCTACGATAATGGTTTTTTGGGCAACTTGGTGCGGATACTGTAAGGATGAACTTCCGGCATTGGAAATGTTAAAGGAAAAGTACGGGGACAACCTTAATATATTGGCGTTAAACGGAGGCGACAGCGCAGAAGATATAAAAGATTTTATGGAAGAAAATAACTATACTTTTGAGACTGTTATGGTAGGAATAGAGGAAAGCATAAAATTTGACGCACAGAGTATACCAGTTACGGCAATACTTGATTCTGAAGGAACGATAGAGTTTTTTACGAGGGGCAGTTTAGATGCTGAAACTATGTTCAATGAATATTTTGTTCCTACTATAGATGAAATATTTGAAAAACACGGGGCTGAAAATACAGAAAATGCTTAATGCGGCGGTTTTATTAGGGGATAATCATTTTACGAGGAAGTGATACCCTTGAAATTAAGAAAGATATATATTGTTTTTTGTTTATCGGCTATGATAGGTATGTTTATTATTTTTAAATTAAACGGATATGAGTTGAATTTTATTTTTAAATCAGAAGCGATAACAGCGATTTTATCTGTAGCTTTTTTCATAGTATATGAAAAATCTGTTGAAAAAGCGCTTATTGATAAAATAAACAGGCTCAAACCGATTCTTAATGAGGAAAGAAATCCCGATAAATATATTCTGGAAAGTGAAAAGCTGCTTGATGAGGTTAAAACAGAAAATGAAAGGGCAATAGTTCTAATAAATATATCGAACGCATACTGCGACAAGCATGAATATAAGACAGCGGCTGAAAAGCTAATGGAAATAGATTGCGATAGACTTTCGGATAATTATGAAGTAATGTGCAGTTTGTATAGGGCGTATGTATTTTTCTATTTGGGAGACTACGCAAGTGCACTTTATATTATGACAAAGTATGAGCGGAAATTTAACAAGTTGAGAAATAATATAGAATTGGAGCCGTTTATAGCTGTTCTTAATATATTCAGGTTTATAGCCGAAGGAAATCTTGAAAAAGCCAATGAAGTTTTGTTTATAGCAGAGCAGAGGTGGGACGCAGACGGAGAGAACTGGGATTTAAAGCACCTTAAAAGACTGATAAATAAACCTAAAAGAGAATTTTAAACGATGAACCATTAGACGGTTCATTACTTTTGGCAATAATAATAAATAAACGGACAGGATATTAATTCTGTCCGTTTTTGCATGTAATATAAAATTATATTTAGTGATGATTTATAAATCTTCCAGCTCGTTAAGCCATACGGTATTAACTGCGTCGGAAGGCATACGCCAATCGCCTCTGGGCGAAAGACTTATTGAGCCGACTTTAGGACCATCGGGAAGACATGAACGTTTGAACTGCTGAGTAAAGAAGCGTTTATAAAAGTTTTTAAGCCATTTTAATATTGTATTTCCATCATATATGCCGTCAAAAGCGTTAAGAGCGAGATAGTAAATTTTTTTAGGCGAAAAACCATATCTTACCGCATAATAAATAAAGAAGTCATGAAGTTCGTATGGACCTACAATTTCCTCGGTTTTCTGGTTTATATTGTCGTTGCCGTCAGGAGGAAGAAGTTCCGGAGAAACGGGCGTATCAAGTATATCTTTCAATATGGAGGATACGTCGCAGCCGAGGAACGATGAGTCTGCTATCCAGCTTACAAGGACTTTTACAAGCGTTTTAGGTACGCCTGAGTTTACACCGTACATTGACATATGGTCTCCATTATATGTTGCCCAGCCGAGGGCAAGTTCCGACAAATCTCCTGTTCCCACAACAAGGCCGTTTTCTTTATTTGCCAAATCCATAAGTATTTGGGTACGTTCTCTTGCCTGCGTATTTTCGTATGTTATATCATGAACATCGGGATCGTGGCCTATATTTTTGAAGTGCAGAAGTGCGGCTTCGGCGATAGGTATTTCACGGATTCTGATACCGAGAGTTTTCATGAGAGAAACTGCATTGTTATATGTTCGGTCAGTTGTTCCGAAACCCGGCATAGTAACGCCTAAAACGGTTTTTCTGTCAATGCCGAGATAATCACACGCTCTGACAGCCGCCAGAAGTGCGAGAGTAGAGTCAAGACCGCCGGATATTCCGATAACAAGAGAAGAAGCTTTTGTGTGCTGCAATCTTCTGGCAAGTCCCGATACCTGGATGTTAAATATGTTTTCACACCTGTGTTCTGCCATATTGTTGCCATGTGGAATAAATGGGTAAGGATTTATATGACGTTCCAGATTATTTTTATTTTTTTCATACATAGGGAAAGATACTATTTCCGGAGCGGGGGAGTATTCATCTCCGTAGCTCATGTTTTTTCGCCTGTCATTTGCCAATAATTCTGTATCTATGTCAGAAATTATCATTTCGCTTTCGAGGGAAAAGAGCTTTCCTTCGTTTAAAACGGAACCTTTTTCACATATTATTGAATGACCGCTGAAAACCATATCCTGAGTTGACTCTCCTACTCCCGATGATGAATATATATAGCCGCATATACATCTGGAAGACTGGTTGGATACAAGAGAGCGGCGGTGTTCGTTTTTGGAAGCAAGCTCGTTACTTGCAGAAGTATTTGCTATAATAAGCGCACCCGAAAGAGTAAGAGAACAGCTGGGCGGAATATTTGCCCATAGGTCTTCGCATACCTCTATACCGAAAGTAAAGTTTTCGATGCCTTCCGCAGCGAAAATAAGATTTGAGCCGATTGGTACGCTTTGTCCGCAGAGCACAATATTTCCGTTTATGCCTCGACCGCTTCTGAACCAGCGTTTTTCATAGTATTCAGAGTAATTCGGTATAAAGATTTTAGGTACGGCTCCGAGAATACAACCCTTGTAAACGGCAACGGAGCAGTTGTAAAGACTGTTACCTATATTTACGGGAAGACCAACAACAACAACCGTATCTTTATCTTTTGTTTCTTCGGCAATAGCCTCGAGTCCTTTTTCCGCGGCTGTCAGAAGAGATGTCTGTAAAAACAAATCCGAACATGTGTAGCCGGTTATGCAAAGTTCCGGAAAAACGAGTAAATCTACATCTTTATTTGACGCCGTTTCTATCATGGCGATAATTTCTTTGACATTATAAACGCAGTCTGCAACTTTCATTTTAGGTACGGCGGCTGCGCATCTTACAAAACCATACATAGTTATTTCTCCTTTGCGACGTATTAATTAAATTATCGGTTTTTGAAAGTAAATTGTCAAGGGCATAAATAATACTTTAAGCAGGGATATATAACAGCTTTAGAAAAAAGCGTTAATCAAAAATATTTTGAAAATAAGATGTTTAAAAATTGTTGTTTTTATAAGTGAAAACATTTAAAAAACCTGAATATGACATTATTATGTACATACTCAGGTTATTTGAAAATTTTTTAGATTTATTGTCTTATCAGCATGGAAAACAGCAGAACCGGCAGAACAGGTTTGCAAGACAAATGTCAAGGCATATATTGCTCGTTCCGCATACTATAGGAGAGCCGCCTCCGTACTGTTGATAAGTTGCTCCGCCTGATTTCATTCGGTTAAGGAATTGCTGATATTCCGCATTATTCGGTTCAAGCTTTACAGCCTGCTCCGCATCGTTCATAGCCTGTATTTTATTTCCCAGTCCGTATGCGGCACACGCATGGAAATAATACCATCTTGCGCCTCTTGCGCTTATATCGACTGAATCCAGAACGTTCATTGCTTCTCTGTAATGTCCTGAATTTATATAGTTTCTAGCTGCGGTAAGTTCCGTTGTGGCTTCCTGATAGTTTTGATTAAATCCGCCGAAGCCGCCGAACATGTCCTCCCATGAGAAGCCGCCGTAATATCCGCCGCCTGCATTTTGACCGGCTCCGCTATATCCTCCGGTTGCCTTACCTTCTCTTATATTCCTTATCTGATCATAGGCTGCGTTTATTTCACGCATTTTTCTTTCTGCGTTTTCATCACCAGGATTTACGTCGGGGTGATATTTTTTGACCAATTTTCTATATGCTTTTTGTATTTCATCATCCGACGCCGACGGAGAAACCCCGAGCACCTTATATGGATCTTCTGTCATTTTGGAATTTCCTCTCTGCATTGTTCATGTACGTTATTTTTAGTAAACATGATATATTATAAACCAACCGTATATGTTTTGCAAAGACAAAAGCATATAAATTAAGGGATTTTTAAGGCTGATTATCATTTTTTAATGTAGTTTTATCATCAGAGGGCGTTTTATATTTCTGCCATACACCGGAATAGAGTATATTTCTGATAATATTTTCATTCTTTTTAAAGGGCAGGGACAGCATAGCCTGCGAGCAGTCGGCAATGAGCATTGTTAATATTGAACCTATATTTGACGTGTCTATAGATGTCAGAGGATTATATCTCTCTTTCTTTATGTCTTCGCTCAAATCGTCCCAGGCGTCCAGAATGTAAATAAATCTTCCGAGGTTTGCGGCAGCCATACCGAGAATTTCCGTATTATCATCGTCATATACCGTAAACAGTCCGGAAAGAAGTCTTCCGAATATATCTGCCGGAATATCGGGCGATAATATGCCTTTTTTTTCGACTTCCGCAAGCTGGGAAAGACAGCTTTCTATAACTGAACATTGACGCGGATACTTTTCAAGTATTTTATTATACTTATTTTTGAAATATACAGACGCCGCCTTAGCGCCGTAATTTTTATCGTCGTTCCAGTCGTCAAGAAATTTATTATATGTCAGAGCGATATTCATATCGGCGGCATACTGCGTAAAATCCGTTTCGATATATTTATGTTTTTTGCGAGGATGCGCTATACATCGTTCAAACCACTCCGTTTCCTCGGAAGGGTAGAGCGATGACAGGACAAGTATAAGAAAAGTCATATCGTATGTCAGGGTGAGGCGACCTGCATTTCCGTAACTGCGTTTAAGGACACGGCACAGACCGCAGTATAAACCTTTATAAATTTCCAATTCATCGGGACTTAATGTTTTTGCATTTGCCGCCACATATCCAAACATAATATCAGCTCTTTCTTATAAACTGTTCTCCGCATTTCGGGCAGGTTATTTGTATTTTGCCTTTGCCTCTCGGAATTCTGTTGAGAACTCCGCATTTCGGGCATTTGAAAAATTTATAGTCTTTGCTCTGCGCTGCTCTTTCAGCCCTGTGCTGTTTTTTAACAGCCGCCTGATATCTTAATGACATAAATTTTTGATTTTCCATAGAGCGTTTTGCAATATCTCTTGATAACATTCTGTAGTAGCAAAGAACAATAAGCATTATTGCCAAAATCCAGCAGAATGAGGCTAAAAACGGAACAAATCTTGTTGTAATCAATGATATTACAAGAAATACTATAGATGATATGGAGATGACTTTATTAAGATTATCGTTTCCGTATCTGCCTGCCATAAATCTGGCGAATTTTTCTCTCATCTTTATTCTCCTTTATTTATTCAAGTTCGAAAGCACCGGTATAAAGCTGATAATATTTTCCTTTCTGTTCAATAAGATCATCATGGCTTCCTCTTTCGATTATTCTTCCATGTTCCATTACCATTATAGCCTTGGAATTGCGCACTGTAGAGAGTCTGTGGGCTATTACGAATACCGTTCTGCCGTCCATAAGGGAATCCATACCGCTCTGCACTATTGATTCCGTTCTTGTATCTATTGACGATGTTGCTTCGTCAAGTATCATAACCGGAGGATCGGCAACAGCCGCTCTCGCGATGGAAATAAGCTGCCTCTGTCCCTGAGAAAGACTTCCGCCGTCTCCTGTAAGTATTGTATCATATCCGTCGGGAAGCATCATTATAAAATCATGAGCATTTGCAAGTTTTGCGGCTTCGATTACTTCTTCGTCCGTGGCGTCCAGTCTTCCGTACCTTATATTTTCCATAATAGTACCTGTAAACAGATTTACATCCTGAAGGACTATTCCCAATGAATAACGAAGAGCATCTTTCTTTATTTTTTTGACGTCTATTCCGTCGTAGGTTATGCTTCCTTCCTGTATGTCATAGAAACGGTTTATAAGATTTGTAATAGTTGTCTTTCCTGCGCCTGTGGCGCCGACAAAAGCGATCTTTTGACCGGGTTTTGCAAACAGAGATATGTCGTGGAGTATAGTTTTTCCTTCTTCATAGGAGAAGTCAACATTGTGGAAACGCACATCGCCTTTTAACTCGACATAGTCAAAACCGTTTTCAATAGGAACTTTCCATGCCCATATATGCGTACGTCCTTTTGTTTCCGTTAATGTACCGTCTTCATTGCGTTTTGCAGTTACAAGCGTTACATTACCGTCGTCAACTTCGGGGGTTTCGTCCATAAGGTCAAATATACGTTCAGCGCCTGCCAATGCCATTACAACGGAATTAAGCTGCTGTGAAATCTGGCTTATGGGATTTGTAAGGCTTTTTGAAAGTGAAAGGAAAGACGCTATAACTCCTAATGTAAGACCTCCGATTCCGTTTATGGCAAGGAACCCGCCTAATATAGCAATACAAACATATTCCAAGTTTCCTAGGTTCATCATTACGGGCATAAGAATATTGGCAAATCTGTTAGCGTTTGTTGTGTTTTCACGGAGTTCGCGGTTTTTTTCGTCGAAACCTTCCTTTGATTTATCTTCATGGCAGAAAACTTTTATAACTTTCTGACCGTTTATCATTTCTTCAATGTATCCGTTAAGCGCGCCGATTGACTGCTGCTGTTTTATAAAGTATTTTGATGAGTTTCCCGCTATTTTTTTAGTAACATTGAGCATAAGTAATATAAATACCGCAACGAACAGAGACAGCCAGACGCTGGATTTAAGCATTGCTATAGCTACTGAGATAATAGTTACCGATGACGATATAAACATAGGGAGAGCCTGAGAAAGCATCTGTCTCAATGTATCGGTATCGTTTGTATAGTGGCTCATTACATCTCCGTGCGTATGCGTATCAAAATATTTAATAGGGAGAGTCTGCATGTGAGCAAACATATCGTCCCTTACTTCTTTCAAAACGCCTTGCGATATGCTTACCATAGTTCTGTTGTATAAATAAGAGGCGGCTATGCCTATAAAAAATATTACCGCCATACGAGATATGGCAACTGCGAATGAAGTAAAGTCAGCGCTGCCTGACGCAAGCATAGGCGTTACATAATCGTCTATGACAGTCTGTATAAACATCGAAGCTCTTACGTTTACATAGGCGCTGATGATTATACAAAATATAACAAAAATAAACTGAAGTTTATAGTGTCCGACGTATGACATAAGTCTTTTTGTTGTCTTGTTGGCGTCTTTAATGTTAGGTTTCGGTCCTCTTGCACCTCTTCCCATAGGACCTTTTATAGGTCTTGATTCTGCTGACATTATTCTTCGCCTCCTTTTGTCTGTGATTCGTAAACTTCTTTATAGATAGGACTTGATTTTAAAAGCTCTTCATGTGTTCCGATAGATTCTATCTTCCCGTTGTTAAGCACGATAATTTTATCCGATTCCTGAACAGATGATATACGCTGAGCTATTATAAGTTTTGTTGTGTTCGGTATTTCTTCCTTGAAAGCCTTTCTTATTTTGGCGTCGGTAGCTGTGTCGACTGCGCTTGTAGAATCGTCCAATATAAGTATTTTAGGCTTTTTGAGCAATGCTCTGGCTATGCAAAGTCTCTGCTTTTGTCCGCCGGATACATTTGTTCCTCCCTGTTCTATATAGGTATCATACTTATCGGGGAATTGCTCTATAAATTCATCGGCACACGCCAATTTACACACTTTTATAATTTCTTCGTCCGAAGCGTTTTCATTACCCCAACGGAGGTTTTCTTTTATTGTTCCGGAGAAAAGAGTGTTTTTCTGAAGGACAAACGCAACATCGTTTCTCAAGGCTTCCAAGTCGTAATTTCTTACATCTATTCCGCCTACCTTTACGGAACCTTCCGTTACATCGTAAAGCCTTGGTATAAGCTGTACAAATGTACTTTTTGAAGAGCCTGTTCCTCCGATTATACCTATTGTTTCGCCTGATTTTATATCAAGATTAAAGTTTTTAAGGCTTAATTTATCAACATTGTTTGTATAGCTGAAGTTGACGTTTTTAAATGATATAGAACCGTCTTTTACAGTATATACAGGATTTTCGTTATCCTTTATGTCGGGAACTTCATTGAGTATTTCGCATATACGTTCTGCGGCTGTTTTTGACATTGTTATCATAACAAAAACCATAGACAGTATCATAAGGCTCATAAGCATCTGCATTGTATATGTCATAATGCTGACAAGATTTCCCGTCATCATTTCTCCGCCTACGATAAGTTTTGCACCGAGCCATGATGAAACAAGAATACATGTAAATACACAGAACTGCATAAGCGGATTATTAAAAGCAAGCAATTTTTCTACTTTTGTGAAATCGTTGTATATATCCTTTGAAGAAGCGTCGAATTTTTCTATTTCATGATCTTCACGCACAAAGGATTTTACAACTCTTATTCCCATAAGATTTTCCTGAACTATTGCGTTTAATTTATCGTATTTTTTGAAAACCCTCTTAAATATAGGATGCGCTCTGGTCATAATAAAATAGAGACCTATACCGAGGATAGGTATTACTATAAGATATATGAGAGCTATTTTTTTATTTATGCTCAATACCGCAAAAAATGCGCTTATAAGCATAATAGGGCTTCTTACGGCAATACGTATTACCATCATAAAAGCCATTTGAATATTTGTAACATCTGTTGTAAGTCTCGTTACAATTGACGCTGTGGAAAACTTATCGATGTTTTTAAAAGAATAGTCCTGTACTTTATAATACATATCCTGTCTGAGGTTTGCCGCAAATCCTGCTGAAGCTGACGCAGCGTATTTTCCGCTCATAACTCCGCAGAAGAGGGAAGCCATACAGAAAATAATAAGGATAATTCCCGTTTTTATAACGTATCCCATATCACCGGTGTTAATACCGAAGTCTATAAGATTAGCCATAATAAGAGGAACCATTACCTCGAGAATAACTTCGCCTATAACAAAAAGCGGAGTTAGCACGGCGTCTTTTTTATACTGTCTGACGCATCCCGACAGTTGTTTTACCATACCCATTTATTGTTGTACCTCCTTAATGATGTTTAGATTTTATGTCGTTGGTAGTAAGCAAGTTTGATTTTATTTGTTCCAATACGCTGAAAAAAATATCAAGATTTTCTTCAGGTATTCCTTTTGTTACACGGTTATTTACTTCTTTCATGATTTCAATGCCTTTGGATGTTATTTCATCTGCTTTTTCCGTTAAAATAAGCCTTTTCAGCCTTGCGTCGCTTTTTACTGTTTCTTTTATAATATAGCCGTTCTTTTCCAGTACTTTCAACATTACCGTTGCGGTAGAAGGGCGTATGTTAAGCTGGTTTTCGATGTCTTTTTGGAAAACATCGGAACCGTTATTATGATGAAAGGCTATATAGCCGAGAATGCGCATATGCTGGCCGGTTAAACCGTGCAAATCGTATTCGCCTGAAACTATGTTAACAAACCTTTTTATAAGATTTGAAACGCATTTTATCTCAGGCGCAACGACTTTGTCTTCGTTCATTACTATGCTCCTTTCTTAAAAATTAAATACTTACCTATCTAACTGTTAGGTAACTAACAGTAGTTATTATACAATTATAAACAAAATAGTCAATAATAATATAAAGGTTTTTTATTAGAATATAATAAGAATTATAACATTCAAAATTTATTGATTTTGATAAGATATTTAAGCTTACGGGAATTCAGATAATATTAAGAATTAAGGTTCATCATAAGTTTTTATATTAAATTATTTTTGTACTGGTAATTATGGTGTATAAACTTGTTTAATTAAGTATTATTTATGTATGAAGTTATTGATATAGGTTGGATGAAAAAAATAATTTTGTTATAAAACCAGAAATGATTATGAACGTCTGTTCATATATAGAAACGTATTTATAAAGGACTTAAATAATTTGCAGTACAGTATGTATGCATGTAAAAGAAAAACCACCGGCTTAGCCGGTGGTATTATACTGAAAATATTTATTAAATATTATGTTCTGGCCATGCCGTCAACGCTGAGAACAACGCCTGTTATATAAGAAGCTTCGTCTGACGCCAAAAAGGCAAAAGCATTGGCAATATCTTCCGGCTTTCCTAAACGGTGTAAAGGGATTTGGTCTATCATCGGCTGTATTATATCTTTTGGTACGGCTTTCATCATATCTGTTTCTGTAATTCCGGGGGCAACGGCATTTACTCTTATTCCCTTTGGTCCGAGTTCACGCGCAAGAGATACGGTAAAGCCGTTAACCGCAAATTTGGATACAGGATATGATATACCGCTTGACTGACCATATATGCTCACTACAGATGATGTTGACAATATGACGCCGCTTCTTTCGGCAATCATAAATTCGCTGGCAGCTTTGGTTGCATTAAAAACGCCTTTTACATTTAAATCCATAACGCGGTTAAAAACTTCTTCTGTATATTTTTCAAACGGAGTACTTTCCGATATTCCGGCATTATTTACTAAAATATCAATACGACCATATTTGTCGATTACTTTTTGAAATTCACTGCGAACCGATTCCAGACTGGCAAGATTCGGACTGATTCCCACAATTACGGAGTCAGGATGTTTTTCTTTTAATGTCTGAACCGCTTTGTCTGCCGATGGCTGAGTATGTGCGGTTATAATTACTTTTGCTCCTTCATATAAAAACTTATTTGCTGTGGCGAAACCTATACCACGGCTTCCGCCTGTAATAATAGCAACTTTATCTTTTAATCTCATAGGATTACCTCCTTGTGTTTCTTTAATAAAATAATATAAAAAATGGTTTTATATTTCTGTGATGTTATCACTTTTAGAGCGTTTTTTAAATATTTCGAACAGGACTTATTTAATTACATTTTTGTATTACAATAAAACTTAAAAATAAAAGAAAAAACACCCTTTCGGTTATTATACCGAAAGGGCTGAGAATTATTATTTTATTCTTCTTCCTCGTCTTCGTCATCGAATATAGAGTCGAAAGCTTCTGAAACCTTGTCAAACTCCGCATCGTCTTCAATTGTAAGAAGTTCTATCTCATCGTTTTCAAGTTCTTTGTACTCATAAATAAGAACTGTCTCATCGTCTTCGGGAAGAAGAGCGATGTATTCTTTACCTTCAATGCCTTCAACATCAAAAACTCCGAGTACAGCGCACTGAATTTCAGTATCGTCTTCCAATGTGAGAGTCATTGTTTCAAGTTCCTGTTCTTCAATATCGTGATCGTGGTCATGGCCGCAGCCGCAATGATTATCGCTCATTAATATTCTCCTTTATCATAAAATTAATGGTTACAGGATTATAGTATACTAATTTTAGGTTAAGTACAATAGGATTTTATTTATTTTTATAATTCTTTTTCTTTTTAATGTATTTTTTATCCGAATCTGACTGTGATTTTTTTGTCTTGTAGGATGCAAACTGTTTTTTTACAGGTTCGGCGGGAATCATTTTACCTTCCCTCATCTGTACGTATTCTACTCTTATACCGAGTTCTTTTGCGCATTTGTTTACATAACGTTTTTCACCTAAGGTCGCTATGCTTATTACCTTTCCGCTTTTTCCGGCTCTGCCGGCACGCCCCGAACGATGAAGATAGCTGGCTGTGTTTTCCGGTATATCCAAGTTTATTATATGTGTTACTCCGGGTATATCCAGTCCCCTTGAAACAAGGTCGGAAGCAACCATTATTTCGGCTTTTCCGCTCAACATGTCATTGATAGCCTTTCGTCTTTCATCTCTTCTTATGCCTCCGTAAAGACCGACGGCTTTCAAAGAATGATAGCACAGCTTT